>CADCRE010000150.1 GCA_902803785.1 uncultured Erysipelotrichaceae bacterium | reverse complement strand
CATACAAGGAGAGCTTATGTCAGAAAAGATCTATCAGGGCAATATCATCACTTCGAAGTCGTTTGACGAACTTGAGATCATTGAGGACGGATATGTATGTGTCAGGGATGGCATCATCACCGATGTCTCGAAAGAATGGAAGAAAGAGTATCGGGATCATGAATACATCGATCACAGAGGTCATCTGATCCTGCCTGCCTTTTCCGACCTGCATATGCATGCGCCGCAGTATCCGCAAAGAGGGATCGGTATGGACTGTCTCCTCTTCGACTGGCTGAATGACTATACCTTCCCGCAGGAAGCAAACTTCAAAGACGAGACATACGCAAAGACCGTCTATGCGAAGCTGATCCGGGACTTCATTGCCCAGGGATCCTTTCATCTGGTTCTGTATACGACGATCCATATGAATGCCTGCAATATCCTGGCTGATATGTTGAAAGAGGCGGGACTGTATGCCTATACCGGTCTGACCAACATGGACCGCAATTCTCCGGACTACTATGTCGATACGACAGAAGAATCCCTGAGGAAGACCGAAGAATTCATCTTAAGAAATATGGGACATGACAGAGTGAGACCGATCCTGACACCGCGCTTTGCGCCGACCTGTACCAAAGAACTGATGGAAGGTCTCGGGGGATTCGCAAAGAAGTACGATCTCGGCGTTCAGACCCACCTGGTGGAATCGAAGGCGGAAGCCGCCTGGGCCAAGGAACTGTATCCGGAATTCGCATCGGATGGAGAGATCTACGAGAAATGCGGTCTCTTACAGGGAAGCGGTCCGAAGATCTTCGCCCATGTGATCTTCCCGACGGAAGTCGAAGAGAGGATCCTGAAGGAATATGACGGCATCTCTGTCCACTGTCCGGATTCCACTTCCAATATCACTGCCGGGATCATGCCGGCAATGAAGATGTCCCGGAAGGGACTGAAGATCGCCTTGGGATCCGATGTGGGCGGAGCTCATTTCCTGGCCATCTACCGCACGATCGCCAGAGCCGTACAGATCTCCAAGATGAAGGAATTCTACGAAGGGGATGAACGTGTCAAACTCGCGAATGCCTTCTATATGGCTACCGTCAACGGCGGATCGATCTTCGACCGTGTCGGAAAGATCGAAAAAGGTTACCGTTTCAACGCATTGGTCGTGGAAGACATGCTGGATGAAAAACTACCACACTTCCTTATCGGATGCATTGGAAAGGTTCTGTTACATCGGTGATGAAAGAAACATCCTCTACCGCTATCTGGATGGAAAGCTCATCGACCCGGAAGAAGTGTATCAGGGATTATTGAGGGTGTGACAGGTATCTTGGTGCAAGTAACGAACCCGATACTGATGATATGAGGACAGACCGAAACAGAGAACTCAAGGAACCCTTGAGTTTTCTTTCTGTCTTTCAATTCATGATCGCTGTTGTGATGTGAGTTCGGATACTAACATGAAGACGTAGGGGGTGAGGCTATGAATCGTGAATACAGCTACGGAGCAGTATTGTATCGGAAAAATGACAGTGTATTTGAATATCTGATCATAAAAGACAGAAACGGCAACTATTCCTTCCCGAAAGGACATAGAGAGAAAGGCGAGAGCGAGATCCAATGTGCTGTCAGGGAAATATATGAAGAAGTCGGGATAAAGGCTGAACCCGATCCGTTTTTTGTCTATGGGATCTCTTATCCTCTTGATGAGAACACTCAAAAACATGTTTTCTATTATATGGCCGATATCAGGAATGATGTTCCTTTCATAAATGATGGTGAAGTACAGAACATTGAGGTCCTTCCTTATGAGGAAGCGTATGAAACACTTACCTATGACGATCTGAAGGAAGTGCTGAAAGAGGTAAACGACAGACTGACGAGCAATATGAAGATATGTTGCATGATCGCGGATGAGGGATCATTTGACGAAAGGAACCTGGAGTTTGTCAAATACTACGGAAGCAGATGCAACGGTCATGATCTCTATACCTGGGATGAAGGAGACAGAAGCCTCTATCGCTGCAGAAAGTGCGGAGCCTATATCCTGAAACAGTATTCAGAGATCCATATGCCTGACGCAATATACATAGATTACTTTCCTGTAAGAGATGAAAAACATGCCGAAGAAGTGAATGAGAAATACAATGGATGGTCTATTGAAACGCAATATCCGTATAGGAAGATCTTCCGCACATATTCTTATGACTGAGAATAACGGTATAAAAACAGCTCAGTTTCGATCGGATGAGATAATACTTCTCTGTTCATTGAGTCTCAGCCTATCCTGAAGACATAAAAAACCCGGTATTACCCGGGTTTTCGTTGTTTTGGAATCTGATATTATTCTTTCGGTCCTTCTTCGCAGCCGCAGTCTTCTTTCTTCTCTTCGCAGCCGCAGTCTTCCTTGACTTCTTCTGCCGGAACATCTTCCGTCTTCAGAGCTCTCTTGAGTCCTTCCACGCCCTTTTCAGCGATGTTGACAGTCGTGGTCTTTGCCTTGTTGATGGCACCCTTGACTTCCGGTTTCTCGAAGAATTCGTTGACCTTGCTTCCGATGTCGCTCAGGAAATCAGCGGTCTTCTTGAAAGCGTCGGTCTCCTTGATCTTGTCGAATTCAGCCATGATGTCGCTGGCCAGATCTTCCAACGTCCTCTTCTCTTCCTTTTCCTTGGTCAGTTCAGCGACCTTGGTCTTGGTGAAGTCGACTGCTTCCATGGATTTAGCCTTGACTTTGTCCAGGAATTCATCGAGCTTGTCGTCTTCCTGTACGTCATTGATGATGTTTCTGACTTTCTCTATTGAAGAGCGGATCGCTTCTTCCGTCTTGTTTACCAATGCCTTGGCTCTTTCCTTGCCTTCGTCATCCAGCTTATCTGCTTTTTCAGCCAGATCATTCTCAAGATCCTGGACCTGAGATTCCATTTCTTTTACAGTATCCTCAAATTTTGTCATAGCGAATACCTCCTTTAATTTCATTATATATAAAAATCTGAAATGTATGTGAATTCGCTTTCAAATTAGCACTCGTTTGCGTTTTCAATGATGATATAATTAGTTTGTTATGAGAAGAAGAGGATTCAGTATATTTTCATTATTCATATTGATAATAATGTTCGATATCTTTGTTCCGGTCATGGGACTGGCATTCGATCTTTTTGAACTGCTTTTCCCGATCGGTGTGATGGCGATCGTCTTTGCGGCTTTCTTCAAGCTCTTCCAGTATCTGTTCAAGAAGGGTTCGGAAGTCGGACAGAGGACGACGAGCAGCAACAGCTACCGCAAGGATCAGAATCAGAGCAATGTGCGCAATTCGAAGAATGCCAAGATCGACAAAGTCCTTTCGAAATACTATCAGGACAATGTCGCTCTGATCCTGTTCGATGATGTATCGATCAGTACGCAGAGCGGGACATATACGACCGTAGACAATCTCTATGTCAACTATAAGGATGAGAAGGTCTGCAAGCTGTCGGAACTGAAGAGATACTATCCGGGCGCTTATGAGAAGATCATCGATGCACTGTCCGAACTGGCGAAGCAGGGCGGAAAGGTCGTCGAAGAAGTGAAGCAGCCGGAGAAGAAGGAAGAGAAGAAGAGCTTCTCGGATGCGGGCAAGTTCATCGATCAGATCAATACTCTGAATCAGGGCTTGGCGAATGAAGAAGTCACCAACGGTCTGTATCAGACCTGCGATCTTCTGAAACAGATCGATATCGTGGATCAGGAAGACGGAAAAGTGGATCCGAAGCTGAACAAGCTTTATGAATACTATCTGCCGATCCTGACGGGTATTCTGGAAGACTACAAGCGTCTGTCGGATTCTCCGATCCAGGGGGACGATTTCAAGAAGACGGAGATACAGCTGGTCAAGACGATCAAGCTGATCAACGAAGCGTTGAAGACGATCTACAACTCTCTGCATGAGAGTGACTATATGAACCTGAATGCAGATATCAATACGCTGCAGTCCTTACTGAAGCAGGACGGCCTGGTAGAGGCACCGTTCAAGGGAGGTAAATGATGGCAGAGAATAAGAATATCGATATGTTCCAGCTGGTACAGGAGATGGAGAAACAGAAGGCGTCGAGTATCGACGAGATCTTTTCTCAGCTCGATTCCGTCAAGGAAAACAAAGAGGTATATACCCGTCCGAGGAATACCGCAAGTTCTTCTGCAGGAAACGTTTCTCTGATCCGGAAACCGACGATCCCTGAGGATATCGGGGATTACGATACCCGTTTCAGTGCCTTCAAAGGCATCATCGAACATGTTTCCTACGGAGGAAACGGTACGAATGCGAGTGCCTATGTGGACGGACACAGGGATGCTTTGGAGAAGTATTATAAAGACGCTTATACCAATTCCAAGGATCTGTATGTGGTGGAAGCGAGAGTCAACGATGAGATCAACAGGGCGACTTCCAGGACGCATCTGTATGAGAAGGGATATTATGACGGTCTGTTCTATGTGCTGAAGGCTTTGAAGCGTTCTCAGGAATTATTGATGAACAGACTGAACAGAGAGATCAACAGGAAGCTGTAATTATGGCAAAGACAGACGACAGAGAGAAAATGTTGGAAGAAGTCTTCTCCAAACGGAGAAGCTTTTCAAATATCTACAATGATTCCGTAGATATCCTGAAAGATACTGAGAGTGAACTGAACAAGATCCTGATGCAGAATCAGAAGGATCTGGAAGAGATGACGAAGAACTTCCATTATTCCGATGAAGATCTGAAGAAACTGAAATCGGATATCGAGAAGGACTTCAATATCTCCATCGAGACACCGGAAACGGTCGTACTGGGAAAGGCTTCCAAGGAAGTTTTCGATAAGATCTATAAGGATCTTTCCGATGCGATCATCGGTCAGGATGAAGCCTGCAAGGCATTTACCACTGCCTTCAGAAGACCTTATATCGTAGGATCCGATCCGAAGAAGATAAGAAATTCCATCATCCTGTACGGATCCAACGGTACGGGAAGATACCAGATGGTCACGACGATGGGCCAGTTATTGAAGAAATACGGACTGAGCGTTTCTTCCGAAGTCTATACCCTGGATATGTCCAGATATCAGTCTTCCTCTCAGGAAGTACTGTTCCTGCAGGATATCTATGTGGCACTGAGCGGAAAGAATCCGATCATTTTGATTGAAAAGTTCGAAGAAGCTTCTCCGATCTTCAACAGAATGCTGGGAGAACTGGTACTGGAAGGAAACTGTGTCTTAAACAAGAGATATTCCTTCAAAAACAATCAGCTGGTAGAAGTTTCGAATACCTTATCCGGTGATATCATCGACCGTCTGAACGGCAATGATAAGGTACTGGTATTCGTATCGGAAAAGAATCCGACGAAGCTGATGGACATCTTCGGCAAGTCCTTCATCGATCATATCGATGACAAGGTCAAGACACAGAAGCTGGATGAAGAATCCTTACTGAAGATCATCGATCAGCTGGTAGAATCACTGATCACCAGATGTAAAGGACAACTGGAGATCGAACTGAAGGTCGATCCTTCGATCAATACCTATCTGCGTTCCGTATATGAACCGAACGACGGTATCGATTCTCTGACACCGACCGTCAAGAAGATCTACAACCAGATGGTCGATGTCGCCTTGAAATACGACGATGTCTCCTCTGTCGCCATCCATTACGATGACGATGTCAAGGCTGTCTTCAACGAAAAGGAGATCGATCTCGATGTGATCGACGATTCCAATGCGGAACGGGAAGAGATCCAGAGAGAACTCGACGATGTCGTCGGACTGGTCGATGTGAAGAACTACCTCTTATCGCTGGAGAACCTGCTCAAGATCAATCAGATCAGAAAGCAGAAGGGTCTCAAGACCAATGAGATCTCCAAACATATGATCTTTACGGGAAATCCGGGTACAGGAAAGACCACGATCGCAAGACTGGTCTCGAGGATGATGAAGGCCTGCGGTATCCTGAAACAGGGACAGCTGGTCGAAGTCACCAGAGCGGATCTGGTAGGAAAATACGTCGGTCATACCGCACCGTTAACGATGTCTGTGATACAGTCAGCTATCGGCGGCGTATTATTCATCGATGAAGCCTATTCCTTATACAGAGGAAAAGACGATTCCTTCGGACTGGAAGCGATCGATACCTTGGTAAAGGCTATGGAAGACCACAGAGACGATCTGATCGTCATCCTGGCGGGCTATACGAAAGAGATGAAGGATTTCCTGGAGGCCAACTCCGGTCTGAAATCCAGGTTTGCGAACATCATTGAATTCTCCGACTATACCGGAGAAGAACTGATGCTGATATCGAAGTCGATCGCAAAAGGAAAAGACTATGTGATCGATGAGGGTGCGTTAAGACCTTTACAGGATTACTTCACGATCATTCAGGCAAAGGGCGATCCGAATTCCGGAAACGGAAGACTTGCGAGGAATCTGGTCGAAGATGCGATCCTGAAT
>CADCRE010000149.1 GCA_902803785.1 uncultured Erysipelotrichaceae bacterium | reverse complement strand
GCCTATGACTCCAAGGTCAGCGTCGATGAGATGCTGGAAAACGTGGAGAAGAAGGTCACGGAAGTGACCCGTTCCAAGCTGAGCACCGACTTCAAGAGAGGCGAGGAAGTCTTCGATGAGACCATCAATCACATCCGCGCCGTTCAGGAAGCCGGATCCGATATCACCGGTGTCAGGACCTGTTACCGGGATCTCGACTCCAAGACCGCGGGATTCCAGAAGGGTGATCTGATCATCGTCGCCGCCAGACCTTCCATGGGTAAGACGGCACTGGCACTGAATTTCGCCATCAAATCCGCAAGTGTCACACCGGGCGCGATCGCCATCTTCTCGATCGAAATGCCGGCGGAACAGGTCGCAATGCGTATCCTGGCCGCCAAGGCAGACGTTCAGATCCAGAAGCTGCGTACCGGAAACCTCAACGATGAGGACTGGTCCGCGATCAACCGGGCATCCCAGCAGCTCAAGAAACAGAACTTTTTTATCGACGATACACCGGGCATCCGCGTCTCCGAGATGTATGCGAAAGCCAGAAAACTGGCACAGGACAGCGGCCTGTACATGATCATCGTCGACTATATCCAATTGATCCAGGCGACCGGGAAGTCCGATTCCCGTCAGCAGGAAGTCTCCGAGATCTCGAGACGTCTGAAGGCTTTGGCCAGAGAACTGAACGTTCCGGTCATCGCCGTCTCCCAGCTTTCCCGCAGTGTGGAAGCCAGACAGGACAAGCGTCCGATGCTGTCGGACCTGAGAGAATCCGGAGCTCTGGAACAGGATGCGGACCTCGTCCTCTTCCTGTACCGTGACGCCTACTACAACCGCGATGCCGTTCAGGAATCGGAGACCGAAGAAGTCGAACTGCAGATCGCAAAACACAGAAACGGTCCTACCGGCAAGGTCTCGCTGGCATTCAAGAGAGAGACCAACGCCTTCTTCAGTATCAAGAATGAAGAAGGAGGAAACGGTTGAAACGTTCTCTGACTATCGTCCTTTCCTTTGTACTGGCTCTGGTGATCGTACTGGTCATACCGGCATACATGAAACAAAGGACGCAGATCGAAGCCAATATCACCAATGAGATCTCCCTCGTACCGCAGGAGATCCTTTCCTATGACAAAGAGGAAAAGCTCTACCACAAGATCTATTCCAACGGAAGACTGATCGCTGTCGTTTCCGATCTGGACCGTCTCTATCAGATGATCCACGAACGTTATCACGAATACGAGGATACCTTCCCCAACAGTGAACTGGGATTGGGCGATGACGTCTATCTCGCCGAAGAGCTGTCCTACGCCAACTTCGCCGATGTCGACGATCAGATCATGAACTACCTCGTCGAAAACAACCTCCTGGGGATCAAGACCACAGCCGTCGAGTTCTCCACATCGGCCGGTGTCTACGAGATCATCTACGTCCGTGACTATAACGATTTCACATCGGCACTCGAAAGCTTCTATACGAACTTCGTCTCCGAAGAGACGATGCAGAAGCTGCGCAGGGGAGAGAACGTTCCTTCTCCGTCGGAACTGGGAAGTGTGGAAACGGCCGTCTCGATGTATGAGACGATCTCCACCAAGGAAGCCATCGTCTCTCCGGATCAGATCTTTACCGATCCGAAAGAGATCTACACCTTTCTGTGCTACGGACGAAACGAAGAAAGAGAATACTACACCGTCAGAGAAGGCGATACCCTCCAGGGTGTCGGCTATTACTTCTCCGATATGTCTCCTCAGCAGATCGTGATGCTGAACCCGAACGTCCTGTCTTCCGAAAATCAGGTCATCACGCCGGGAATGGAACTCAACGTCACCTACTATACTTCTCCGATCACGATCGAAGTCACCAGGGAGAACCTCTCCCAGCAGTTCATCGTTCCGGAGACGCCGGAATACATCGAAGATGAATCATTGACCATCGGTCAGTATGAAGTCAGAGTCGAAGAGGAATCCGGCATCAAGAACGTCCTTTACGAAGAAAAGTGGATCAACGGTGTCCTGGATTCCGGTGAACTGCTTTCCGAAAATATCATCAAACAGCCAAAACGGGGCGTGATCGCCGTCGGTACGAAACAGGTTACGATGATCGGTACCGGAAACTATATCTGGCCGGTCGACAACCCGAGGATCAGCTGTCACTTCGGCTGTTATGCCGGACATACAGGTACAGACTTCACCAACCGTTACGAGCGTTACGCGGCCGTCTATGCGGTCGACAGCGGCATCGTCGATACGGTCGGCTATCGTTACGACATGGGCAACTATCTCATCATCGACCATCAGAACGGCGTCAGGACGATGTATATGCATCTGAACACCGCTCCATACGTCAGAGAAGGAGAATCCGTCACCAGAGGACAGGTCATCGGCCAGATGGGCAATACCGGACGATCGGAAGGTGTCCACCTGCATCTGACCTTTGAAGTCAACGGTGTCCGTGTCAATGCCTGCAACTACCTGCCTTGCAGCATACTGAATTGAGGTATCACATGAATAAGAGTTCGAAACTTCCATATGTACTGCTGGCGATCGCCTTTATCTGGCTGGCGATCCTTTCCCAGAACCTTTCCAGTCTCGACCACAAGACCGATACGGAACAGGTGATCCAGCAGGATGTGACCGGTTTTTCGACCGATTTCACAAGGATCGTCGATGAAAACAGCGCTGCCGTTCTCAGTATCCTGACGGAAAACGGGACGTCGACCGGTTTCGTCTACCGTCAGGACAACGATACCGTCTACATCCTGACGGCCTATCATTCCGTTGCGGATGCGACGAGGCTGAACGTGCAGTTCGGGACCTACCGCTGTGAAGCAGCATTGAAAGGTTACGATCCTCTGATCGACCTGGCCGTCCTTGAGATCAAGACGCCTTATCAGATCCCTGTCCTCAAGACAGGGGATGCCTCCCTTCTGAAGCGGGGCGAATATGTGATCCTGATCGGAACGCCGTTAAGTCAGGAATATGCGGGAAGCGTACGTACCGGAATGATCGCATCCTCGATCACCGCCGTGGAAAACAGTCTGACCTATGACGAACAGCGCTATGACTACTATCTCGATGTGATCCAGGTCTCCGCCGAACTGGAGAACGGCTATTCCGGAAGTCCGGTCCTCAATATGGCCGGAGAAGTCACGGGAATGATCACGATGGCTCCGGAGAGCCAGCTGAGTTTTGCGGTCAGCATCAACGAGATCCGCAAGGTCGCCGATCTGATCATCGCCGATACGGAAGTCCATCGCAATCTCTACGGGATCAAAGAGATCTACGTCCACAGTATGGAAAACTACGAAAAGAGCAATCTCGGTCTGAACGTCGATACCATCTCCGGGATCTATGCGCAAAGAGTCCGCGAAGCTTCCCTGGCATATGAAGCCGGTGTCCGGACGGGAGATGTCATCACGGCGATCAACGATATTCCGATCGACGATCTGGATGACTACCTGGATCTGTGCTACGGGAACTATGAGAATTTCACGTTCACGGTACTGCGTAACGGGGAAACGCATTCTCTGGGTGTGATCCATGATTAAGATCCTCTGCGTCGGAAAGGTGAAGGATAAGCACCTTCAGGCTCTGATCGACGACTATGTGAAGAAGATATCACACTATCATCGCATCGAGATCGTCGAAGTGCGGGATGAAAAGATCACGGATGACGAGAAGGCCGTCCTGAACAAGGAAGCGGAGAGGGTATTGGAGAAGATCGATCCCGATGAGTATGTGATCCTGATGGACCTCAACGGGAAAAGCTATGATTCGGTATCCTTCGCACAGAAGATCGATTCCGTATTCGTTCACAGATCGAAGCTCTGTTTCGTGATCGGCGGATCCCTGGGCCTGGGCGAAGCTCTCCAGAAACGGGCGGACGAACGCATCAAGATGTCCGATATGACTTTCTTACATCAGATGTGCCGTCTCATCCTTCTGGAACAGATCTACCGCAGCTTCAAGATCCTGCATAACGAGACCTATCACAAGTAAATAGTTCTTGAATTAAAGCGCTTCCATCTTTATAATTATTGTTAGAAAAGGAGGGCCATCATGAAGGAAATCAATGTATTGGTTGTTGATCCTGTAGGTTTACACGCTCGTCCTGCAACTGTTGCTGTGAACGCTGCAAGTAAATTCAAATGTGATGTTAAAGTTTCTTTCAAAGAGAGATCTGTAAACATGAAATCCATTATGGGTGTTATGTCTTTAGGTATCCCGACACAATCTGAAATTACGATCACTTGTGAAGGTGAAGATGAAGACACAGCGATTACAGCGATCGAAGAAATCTTAAGAACACAGAAAGTCATTCAGTAGTATCCGAAAGTGATGCAATAATCAGAAAGGGAAGACAATATCTTCCCTTATTTTTAATGAGGTGAAAAATGGACTATAGAGAAAAATACGAATACTGGCTTCATCATCCCAATCTTACCGATGAGATGAGAAAAGAACTGGAACAGATGAGCGACAAGCAGATCGAAGATGCATTCTATACCGATGCTGCATTCGGTACGGCAGGCATGAGAGGACTGATGGGCATGGGCCCCAACCGTCTCAACATCTTCACGATCCGCAAGGCGACCCAGGGCTATGCAAACTATCTGAACAGCAATGGCAAGCACTCCGTTGCGATCGCCTATGACAACCGCTTCAACTCCAAGGAATTTGCGTTTGACTGTGCTGCACTTCTGGCAGGCAACGGTATCGAGACCTACATCTTCGATTCTCTGCGTCCGACTCCGGAGCTCTCCTATACCGTCAGATATTTCCACTGTGACGGAGGTATCATGATCACGGCCTCCCACAATCCGAAGGAATACAACGGCTACAAGCTTTACGATGAAACAGGCTGTCAGCTGATCCCGGAGATCGCTTCACAGGTCATCGCCGAGATCGGAAAGCTCGGAGATATCCTTTCCATCGAACCGAAGAAGGACTACGATGAGAGTCTCATCCACATCGTCAACAAAGAAGTGGACGACGCCTACTATGCGGACTGTCTGTCCATCCAGCTGAGAAAAGACGTCAATAAGGACTTCAGGATCGCCTTCTCACCGGAACACGGCGCATCCTACCATCCGGTCATGGATACATTGCGTCTGGCAGGATACGATGTCCACGAAGTCAAGAGCCAGGCCGTTCCTGATCCGGCTTTCGGTGCGACGAAGTCTCCGAACCCGGAAGAACCTGCTGCTTATGAAGAAGTCCTGAAACTGGCCAAAGAGATCGATGCGAAGCTGCTTCTGGTCTGCGATCCGGACGGTGACCGCATGGGTGTCGGTATCCTTCACCACGGCGACTATATCGTCCTCAACGGCAACCAGACCGGTGCGCTCTTACTGGAATACATCCTGTCTTCCTATGAAGATCTGGGCATCAAGGTAGAGAATCCGTGCATGTTCAACACGGTCGTCACCAGCGATATCGGTGAAGCGATCGCCAGATCTCACGGCTGCGACAACGAACGTACCCTGACGGGATTCAAGTATATCGGAAACAAGGTCAGACAGTATGAAAAGACAAAGGAAAAGACCTATGTCTTCGGATATGAGGAATCCTACGGTTCCCTGATCAAACCGTTCGTCAGAGACAAGGATGCCACGCAGGCATGTCTCCTGCTGGCGGAAGCCTGCGCCTATTATCTGTCCCAGGGCAAGACTCTGATGGACGTGATGACCGAAGCCTACGAGAAAGTCGGTTACTACTATGACACGCAGTTCTCCATCATGCTTCCGGGTGCCGACGGTGCTGCCGAACTGCAGCAGATCATGTCCAATGTCCGTAACAATCCTCTGGAAGTTCCGGGATTCAAGACCCTGCGCATCGAAGACTACAAGCTGCAGAAGGCCTACGAGAACGGAAAAGTCGAAGAATTCGCACATCACGATGTCTCCGACGTCCTGAAATACTATCTGGAAGACGGTTCCTTCATCGCGATCAGACCTTCCGGAACGGAACCGAAGTGCAAGTGCTATCTCTCCGTCAAGGATACCAGCATGGAGAAGGCGAAACAGAAATGTGAAGGCTTCATCTCCTATGTGAGATCTCAGATGCAATGAAACAGGAGATCGCAAGGATAAAAGAAAAGGCATTAGAGGAAGGCGTGCCCATCATCAAGGATGAGGGGCTAGCCTTTCTTTTAAATGTGATCAAAGAACGAAACTGTAAAGACATCCTGGAACTGGGAACGGCAGTGGGCTATTCCTCCATTCAGATGGCTAAAACCGATGAGAAGATCCGCATCGATACGATCGAGAAGAATGAAGAGATGTATCTTCAGGCTGTAGAAAACATCAGAAACGAGAAACTGGACGGTCGGATCTTCGTTCATTTCACGCCGATCGAAGAATACAGGACAGACCGTAGGTATGATCTGATCTTCGTGGATGCGGCCAAGGCACAGTACGGGAAATATCTGGAACAGTTCCTGCCGAACCTGAAAGAGGACGGGATCATGTTCTTCGACAACATGGTATTCCACGGGCTGATCTATGAAGTCGACACCATCACCTCCAGAAGCCTTCGCGCTCTGGTGAAAAAGATCATTAAATTCCGTGAAAAGGTGTTAAATGATGAGCGTTTTGATATAATAATGTTTGATAGTATTGGGGATGGAATACTCATTTTGACAAGGAGGAACCGTGAAGCCTAAGAATGTAATGTTGCTCGGTTTTGTCAACAGAGCAGTAAAATATCTGGACGATCATCTCGATGACAGATCGGATCCAAAACTGAAGGAGATCAAGGACATCGATTTCGTGACCCTTCAGGATCAGTTAAGAAAGGATCTCAATGTCTCTCTGGGAACGATGCAGTCGACCGTCAGGACGCTCCTGCAGGCCGGAGAGGAGGCTTTTGATGACTTCATGGGCCTTCATCTGGAACAGAACGATCTGTCCAAAGAACTGAATCGGATCTTCGACAACGAAGAAGAAAATAAACCTGCCGGAAAGGTCGAGGACCTCAGCGAGCTCCTCTCTTTCTACAATCTGGGAAGTCTGGATCTGAGTGAAGAAGAGGAAGAAGAACCGCTGAAGGAAGAGATCCCGACGGAAGTCGCGGAAGAACTTGCGGAACAGCCTCTGGAAGAACCGGAAGTCAAGGAAGAAGAGACGACGGACGATGTATCCGAATTCTTCCTTCCGGAAGAAGAAGAGACTGCGGAAGTCGAAGAGACACCTGCGGAAGAAGAACCGGAAGAACTTCCTTTCGAGATCCCGGAAGAAGAGCCGACTTTCGATATTCCGGAAGAAGAGACTTTTGAAGTTCCGGAAGAGAAAACAGAGAAGATCTCCTTTGAAGTTCCGACGGAAGAAGAAGTAGAAGAAACGCCTCTGGAAGTCTTGAAAGAAGATACGGAAGAAGCCGTGGCGGAAGAACCTCAGATCGAAGAAGCACCTGTGACTGTCGAAGAAAAAACAGAAGAAGAAACCGCACCGGAAGAAGAAAGTATCTTCCTGATGTCGGAAGAAGACAGCGAACTGCTTCGCCAGATCGCGGAAAACGTGAACCGTCAGGAAGAGACCGAAGAAGAGACAGAAGCACCTGTCGCTGAAGAAGAAAAAGAAGATCACAGCCTCGATTCCATCTTCTCGGAAGTACTGGCTCATGAAGATGAGGAACAGCCGGAAGTCGAGACCTATCCGGAAGTACCGGCCATCGATGCGGACGACCTCGTCCGTCTGGCACAGGATATCGACGAAAAGCACAACATGTACTACAAAGATCTTCCGATCTCCTTCGAGGAAGAGAAGACCGAAGAGGAAGAAACGGAAGATGTCCTTCCGGAAGATACGGATCATGAGGAAGAAGAATCAGTACCTGCCGTCGAACCGGAACAGGAAGAAGTCTATGTGAGCAGCCTGATCGAAGAACTCAAGCAGAGGATGCTGGAAGAAGAGGAACAGAAGAGGGCACAGGAAGAGGAATACCGTCAGATCTACGATCGGATCCATCGGATCTATCCGAACCTGTCCAACGCCTTCATCCGTACCGTCTACGATCTCAAGGAATCGATCGCAAACGACTATCCTCTCAACAGGGAAGTGATCGTCCTTCACCGCTGCATCTTCAAGGATGTGGAAAGCCTCAGACAGTTCGTAGAGATCGCTCTGAGCCACAAGTTCTCGATCAACGCCGATGAAAACAAACTGATGGTCGATGCCATCAAGGAATATATGAATGCGGACGGAAAGATCATCACATCGATCTTCGAAGTCGCCAATCAGGCTGCCGTATTAGGCGGTGAATATGACGGCTATCGCGTCATGCTGGAAGAAAAAGCATAAGAAGGTGAGGTATTGCAATGACTAAGAAAAATCCATACGAGAACCAGGAGGAGACCCTCGACATTCCTGATTTCGTCGAAGACAAGACGTCCGAGGGATCCGGAACGGTCGACATGTCGATCTTCAAGATGAGTGACGATGAACTGTATGACGATGTACCGGAAGAGACCGAAGAAGAGACGGAAAACAAGCCTGTCAGAAAGAAAAAGAAAGGCAACGGTCTTCTGATCTTCTCTCTGATCGTCAATCTGCTTCTGCTGGCGGCATGTGCCGGAGCGGTATTCTATGCCTTGAATCAGCACAGCGCCTATGTCAAGGCCAATACCGAGAACCAGCAGATCAAGGCCTCTCAGGATGTCCTGAAGCAGCAGATCGCGGAAAAGGACGCTCTGATCGAGGAACTGAACAAACAGATCGAAGATTCTTCCAAGAGCACTCCGACCGGTGCTGCCGGTACTTATAAGATCGGTGACGGTGCGATCACGTTCCGTGTCGCTCCGAGCAGAGAAGCTGCCAAGGCGACCTACCAGGGTGAGGGATACGCTTATCCGGGTGAGGAATTCCCGGTCATGGAAGTCGTCAAGGGAACAGACGACGCTGATTACACCTGGGCGAAAGTTGCGGAAAACGTCTACTTCTGTCTGGGCACAGCGGATGACGTCTGGGCTGAAAAGATCAGTAACTGATGAGAAGCAGGTCAAAAAACCTGCTTTATCTTGTGTAAGACTATGGATGATGTAATCAAGATCAGAGGCAAGCGGAAGCTGAAAGGGGAAGTGACTGTCTCTTCCTGCAAGAATTCCGTCGTTGCGATCCTTCCTTCTGTCGTTCTGGCGAGTGAGATCGTCAAGCTTTATGACGTTCCCGACATCAAGGACGTTCAGATCCTGATCAAGCTTCTGGAAAAACTCAATATCAAGGTGAGTGCCGATGACGATGAACTGACGATCGACCCGACGGGGATCCGCAATGTCGATCTGCTGGACGAAGATGTCATGAAACTGAGAGCTTCCTACTACTTCATGGGAGCATTGCTTGGACGTTTCAAGCACGTCAAGATGTATTCTCCTGGCGGATGCAACCTCGGTCCGAGACCGATCGACCTGCATCTGAAGGGATTCGAAGCACTCGGTGCGAAGATCCGGCAGGACGGCAATATCATCGAGATCGATGCGGAAGAACTGACCGGAGACGATATCTACCTGGATTTCGCTTCCGTCGGTGCGACGATCAATATCATGCTGGCGGCATGCTTCGCCAGAGGACGTACGACGATCGAGAATGCGGCCAAGGAACCGGAGATCATCGACCTGTCTTCCATGCTGAACAAGATGGGAGCGCAGATCCGAGGAGCCGGTACTTCCGAGATCACGATCAACGGGATCTCCCGTCTGAAGGGATGTATCCACGATATCATTCCGGACCGTATCGAGGCCGGGACCTATATCATCGCGGCAGCAGCCTGCGGAGAAGACGTTACGGTACGCAACGTCATCCCTCAGCATATCGAAGCCCTCACTTCCAAACTGGAAGAGATGGGAGTGAAACTGGAACAGGGATCCGATTATGTCCGGGTCTTCGAAGCCGGAAAGCTGAAGGCCGTCGACATCATCACCCAGCCGTTTCCGGGCTTTGCGACCGATCTGCAGCAGCCGCTGACGGCTCTGATGACCCGAGCGGAAGGGGACAGCCACGTGGAAGAGACGATCTATGTCGACCGTTTCCGTCATTGCAACGAACTGAACCTCATGGGCGCCAACATCGAAGCAGGATCCGGCAAGAGCGTGATCCACGGACCGTGTGAACTGCACGGAACGGATATCAGCGCGACCGATCTGCGCTGCGGTGCATCCCTGGTCATCGCGGGACTGATGGCGGAAGGAGAAACGATCATTCACAACGCCTATCATATCTACCGCGGCTATGAATCGATCGTAGAAAAACTGAGAGCGATCGGTGCAGATATCGAGTAAAAGAGGTTTACTTTTCATTCTTTATCTGTTACTATATATGAGCATGTAAACTTACTTTGGGTTGACATGATACTCAAGGCGGAAGGGAGAAGAAACATGAAAAAAGGGATTCATCCGGAT
>CADCRE010000148.1 GCA_902803785.1 uncultured Erysipelotrichaceae bacterium | reverse complement strand
GCCCGAAACAGGACTCGAACCTGTGACCTGCCGGTTAACAGCCGGACGCTCTACCGACTGAGCTATTCGGGCACATTGCTTACATATCTTAACATAAGAATGTCCCTATTTCAAGATTTCCCATATAAAAAATAGAAGAATATATTTATTTAGGGATGGATGTTAAAATGTTGATGTATGAATTATCTACCGGGAAAACTGCTGAAACTGCGCAAGCACTATAATTACTCCCAGTCCTATCTGGCGGAAGTGCTTGACGTGGATACGCTGGAATACATGAATTATGAGAACGGATCGAAGATGATCGGTTATGCGCAGATGAAGAAACTGAGCAGTCTTTATCATATCGATATGGTGGATGTCTTCCGCAACAGTGAGGATGTGCAGCTTTACGATGTCAACAAGGCCAATACGGATGAGATCAATATCGACTATTTCACGAGGAAGAAGACTTTCCTTGAGAAGGTGAACGATTTCTATCAGCAGAACAAGGTCACGAGTACGATCATCGCGATCCTGGTACTGACGATCATCATCCTTTCTATCGTTCTGAAGAATACGACCAGACCATATGTCCTGGTCAGAGACGATATCAACCGACTGTCCGTTTCCGAGACGACGGTCATCTATATCGACGATTATTCCGGGGTCAACGGTTCCGGAAGCAATACCAACGGGGAACTGTCCAATCTGACTTCTTCGGGAGCCATCAAGGTCTGTGAAGGAGAAGGGTTTACGATCATTCTGAATGATGACGGAACGGTAAGCAGTGCGGGACTGATCGCCAAGTATGCGAATCCTCTGTCGGAATGGCGCAATATCACGGATATCGCAGCGGGTTCTTCCCACATCATCGGTGTGGATTCCAACGGAAGAGTGAGATGCATCGGGGATCAGGATTCAGGAGCCTGTGATATCACGGATGTGCGCAATGTCGAGAAGGTGTTTGCGACGAAGAACGGTTCGATCGTGATGGACCGTTACGGTGCGATCTTCTACAGCGGAAGTTTCATCGGGACCGGAAGTCTGCGCAACTATTACAGTATCAAAGACGTAGCTTCCAGTGACAATATCCTGGCCATTCTGTGTGCGGACAATACGATCGATGTCTTCACCAAGAATTCACAGAATTTCCTACAGGCGGAAAGCTGGGAAGATATCGTGGACGTGGCCTGCGGAGACAGTTTCGTTGCGGGTCTGGATCGCTATGGGAAGGTCCATATCGAGATCGACAACGACGAGATCCGTGAACAGGTCGGGAACTGGTCCAATATCATTGCGATCGATGCGGCGAGCGATTATCTGATCGGTTTTGACGGTGTCAAGATCTACGGTGTCGGAAACAACCGCTACGGTCAGTTCGTCAAGGAGGAACTGGTCAAGCAGCGTCTGGAGATGGTCGGCAATGTGGAATATACGGTCGATGACCGCTATGTCTCGGTCCAGTTTGACGGCGTCAGCAACGCTTCGGGCTATATCGTAGGCATCGATGTCGGGATCGGGATCTCCAGAAGACTGGAAGAGCCGGAGGTGGTGAAGTTCGATACCGTCAATATGACGGAAGGGAAGAACTATACGATCTCCATCACTTCGATCGGAGAGGGAGACTATACGGATTCCGATGTCTATCGGTTGAGTTTCACCTATGAGAAACCGGAACCGGTCTACAATTTCCGCGATGCGAACAATCAGCCGGTGGAGGAATTCCTTTCCTTCCTGAATGAGCTCGGCGTTCCGGAAGAGAACATCACAGGTACGGAAGGAGCGGAAGATGATATCTGCGGCGGAGACGTTCCGACAGTGTCTTCCAGCAATCTTTACGGGAACAGTTATAAACTGTCTGAACTCAGGACGATGAAAATAGAATATACTTATTGCAGGATAGAAGACGATGGGAAAGAATAAGATCTGGAAGATCAAGAGCTATGAAGGCTCATTCACCGATGAAGAGGTCGTGGAGATGATCAAGAACGGTCAGCTCAAAGGGGAAGATGCGCTTTCCAGCAGAGATATGAAGAAGTGGGTCAAGATCGAAGACAGCATCTATCAGTTTTATCTGGAGGATAAAGAGAATGAAACTATATAACAGCTACACATTGAAGACGGAAGAATTCGTGCCGATCAAAGAAGGCGAAGTCAGTATGTATGTATGCGGACCGACGGTCTACAATCATGCGCATATCGGCAATGCCCGTCCGATCGTTGTGTTCGATACACTGAGAAGGACTTTTGAGGCGTTGGGATACAAGGTACGCTATGTATCCAATTTCACTGACGTGGACGACAAGATCATCAATCAGGCACTGGCGGAAGGTGTCAGCGAACGTGAGATCGCTGACCGTTACATCAAGGCCTACAACGATGTCCGCAGCAGTCTGAATATCGTTCCTCTGGATGCGACACCGAGAGTGACGGAGACGATGGATGAGATCATCGCATTCATCGATCAGCTGGTGAAGAACGGAAATGCCTATGAGGTGGACGGAGATGTCTATTTCTCGGTGGAATCCGATCCGAAATACGGAGAACTGTCTCATCAGAAACTGGAAGATCTGAATGCGGGTGCCCGCATCGAGACCAACGATCAGAAGCGCAATCCGATGGATTTTGCGTTATGGAAGAAGACCGACAAGGGGATCAAGTGGGATTCTCCTTGGGGCGAAGGAAGACCGGGGTGGCATACGGAATGTGTCGTCATGATCGGAAAGGAATTCAATTCTTCTCTGATCGATATCCACGGCGGAGGCAAGGACCTGAAGTTCCCGCATCATGAGAATGAGATGGCTCAGTCCGAGTGCTGCAACCATCATCATCTGGCCAACTACTGGATCCACAACGGCATGCTGGAAACAAAGGGCGGAAAGATGTCCAAGTCCTTAGGCAATACGCAATGGGCGAAGGACGTCATCGCGGAGAACGGAGCCAATCTGGTGAGATGGTTCCTGCTCAGCGGAAAGTACAGGGATTCCCTCATCTATGACGAGGAGACCTTCAATGCCGCCAAGAGCGAGCTGCAGAAGATCGAGACCGCACTGAAACAGGCGGAAGTCAAGGCGCAGATTAGCGATGTCTGCTTCGCAGAAGGATATGACGAAGAGAAATACAGCGAATTCCTGAAACAGATGGAAGACGATCTGAATACGCCGAATGCCTACATGGTGATCTTCGATACCGTCAAGCTGCTCAACCAGGCTTTGCGTACCAGGGACATCGACTGGAAACAGGTCGAAAG
>CADCRE010000147.1 GCA_902803785.1 uncultured Erysipelotrichaceae bacterium | reverse complement strand
ATACAGCGCGTAGTTCTGGAAGACCAGACCGACACCGCGATCCTGCGGAGGCATGTTGGTGACATCCTGTTCATCGAAGTAGATGTGACCTTCGCTTGCCGGCAGGATACCCGAAAGCATGTTCAGCAGAGTCGATTTTCCGCAACCCGAAGGACCTAAGAGAGCTACGAGCTTGCCGTCATCGAAATCCATGGAAAAATCATTGACTGCCAGCACGTCTGCACCGCCCTTGGTACGGGAAGGGAAACGTTTCGTTAAGTGTTCGATTATAACTTTCATAATGATGATCTCCTGACAATAAGATTATATCTTAAATAAAAGCCTGAAAAAATAAAAAAGGTCATCTTTCGATGACCTTTGAACCTGTTGGTTCTGAATTACTGAGCAGCCAGTTCTTCCTGAATGTAGGATACGGCAGCATCCAGAGCTTCCTGAACAGGAGTTCCGCCCTGAACGGCAGCCATCAGGTTCTTCATGGCATCTCTGATGATCTGGTTGTCGGTAGCACTTGGTGCACCTGCGACAGAAGCATTCAGATAGTTGTAGATCTCGTTGGAAGCGACCAGGTTCTTGTAAGTTTCTGTTTCCATCGTCCAAGGGAAGAGAGCTGGATACTTGACAGCTTCACACCATCCGGCGTTGACTTCCGGCTGAGCGAAGTACTCTGTGAATGCGGCAGCAGCCTTGATACGGTTCTCATCGCCGTAGTTGAAGATCATCATACCACGGTTCCAAGCCGGTGCCCATTCGACCTTGCCACCCTGCGGAACGATACCGAATGCAACTTCAGGTCCGCCCTTGTCCGGTCCGACATACGGTAAGCCGGCAACGGAGCCGATGAAGCTGACGATCTGTTCGTTGTTGAAAGCGCTGGAGCAGTAGCCGTCGTTCAGACCGGATACGTCTGTGAACAGACCTTCTGCGAATGCATCAGCGACCATCTGGAACTGTGCTGCAACTTCCGGAGTGTTGAACAGGATCTCTTTGGTAGCCGGATCATACTGCTTGTTGCCTGTCTGGAAGATCAGAGTGTTTGCAACATCGATCGGAGAGTCGATAGCGAATGCGCCTTCGAGTTCCGGATGAGCTTCCATGACCTTGCGGCAGTTGTCGATCAGTTCAGCCCAAGTCCGCGGAGCAGTCAGACCGAGTTCTTCGTAGACAGCCTTGTTGTAGAAGAAGACAGGACCGCTGGAGACCATCGGCAGATGATGGAGCTTGCCGTCTGGGAAGGAAGTAGCTTCCTGATAAACTGCTTCCGGCAGCTGAGCGATGATGTCAGCGCTGATGTACTGAGACAGGTCGACGACTTTGTCATCTTCGACATATCTTGCAGCAGTGGAAGCATAATCGAAATACATATCAGGTCCGTTTCCGGCCATGACTGCCTGATAGATCTTATCGGCAAGGCCGTCTTTCGGCTGAGATTCTGCGACGACTTCATACTGATCCTGGGATGCGTTGAAATCTGCGACAGCCTTCTCAAGATAGTCTTTCTGGCCTTCTGTGTAGGAGTGCCAGATCGTTACTGTAGTCTTTCCGGCAGGTTCTTCGCTGCCACCGTTGTTACCGCCGTTGTTGCAGGCAGTGAGGGAGAAGACCATCAGCATCGCAAGCAAGAGAGCTAATAATTTTTTCATTTTTCCTCCTTAGCGACATAGTTTTTCTACGTCACACACTTATAATATATTATTATTCCCATTATTTCCAATGAAACTGCTGATATACTGAAATCGGAGGGACCTTTATGAACGTTCTGATCTTTCACTGCAGCTGCCTGGACGGAAACTACACGCTGAAAGCGGATTGGACAGCGGAAGGACTGACATGGACTGTCGAGACCGATATCGAAGCCTTGCATAGCGCGACAGGTGAACTTTCAACCGTAAAACCGTTCACCGATCTTCTGGAAAAGGCCGATATCCCGCACTGGGAACGAAGATATGAAGCTGACGGATCCGCCATCGAAGATGCGGTCCGCTGGAGCCTGAAACTGGATACGGAGGATAAGATCTGTCTCAGCGAAGGGGAGGAGACCTTCCTCCCGTACGGATATGAGGATCTGATGGATGCCTTGGCTCTGATCGATCCGCAGGTCCGATATTTCTCTTATCGATAGAATAAAAGGTATATTAATAGGAAACAGATCCGTTGAAAAACGGGTCTTTTTTTGACAAAAAATCAAAAAATATATAAAAAAACCGTTTTGAAATGTATTTTTAGACTCTTCCTTTGTATCCTCCTTTCATAGAATGAAGTCGTAAAGAAGATCACACGAAAAAAGGAGAAAAGAAAATGAAGAACAGAAAAGAAAGAATCACAAAAGCATTGACCGTATTGATGGCTACCCTGCTGACGATGAATATCGGCATCTCAAAGATGTATGCGGAAGAGGAAGTTCCTCTGGCACCGGATACCGAAAACATGACGGTGGAAGAAGCCAATGCCCTGATCGAAGAATACAACGGTCAGGTCGATGAGTACAACGAAGCTCTGATGGAAGAATACCAGGCGGAAGTAGCGGCAGTCGAAGCTCACAACGCCGAAGAAGACGCAAAGGTCGAACAGAACGAAAAGGAGATCGCAGCTTACGAAGCGATCCAGGAAAAGGTCGAGATCGACAGCCAGAAAGGCATCACCGAGACCAGAACGACTGATGCGGAAGATATCCCGACGGATTACGAAGTGACAGTCGAAGCGAAGGACGCCAAGACGATCATTGTAACGGAAGCGGAAGAAAAGTCCGGAAAGACCGTAAAAGTCATGAACCTGCATATCTTCTACGATGAAGACTGCACGTTCGATGGATACATCGCTGCAGACCTCTCCCAGGTCGCAGACAACGAAGACATCATGAACCACACGGCACTGGCAGAATGGGAAACGATCGAAGTCGATGAGAACGATATCGTACAGGTCATCTCCGAATCCGAGACGATGGGTTACAGGAGCTCTTCCTTCTACAAGCGCTTCGAAGGTTACACCAACGGATTCTGGATGCCGGCAGGAAACGTATTCTCCTCCACGGCAGTCGATTCCGACTGGGCCTGGTACAAAGGCGCTTCCCAGATCGCATCCTACGACATGGGTACGACCGACAGAAGAAGCCCGGTAGATATGTTCAGCCTCTACATGTATTCCTTCTACCGCTACGGTGCAGAACCTGAAAAAGTAGAGAAGTACACCGCTGACTACAAAGAAGCTCCGGAAGCTCCGGAACTCCTCGAAAAGATGGATCTCCTGGAAGAGAAACAGGAAGAAGAAGTAAAAGAAGAAGTGATCCCTGTTGAAACAGACGATGATAAGAAAGACAACGAACCGGTCGAAGTCAAGAAAGAAGAGACTGTAGTCAAGGAAGAAGCTCCGGTCCAGAAAGAGATCGCAGCTGTCCAGCCGGTCTACACCGCTCCGGCAGTCGTCGAGATCAAGGAAGAAGCAGTTCCTCAGGCAAGCGTCGAAGAGATCGAAGTGATCGAAGAGATCGTCGAGATCGCAGATGAGACTGTCCCGACTGCACTCCCTGCAGAAGAAATGAACGAAGAAGCTCCGAAGTACTGGGCTCTGGCTAACCTGATCTGCGCCCTGGCTTCCATCCTGGCAGCTTTGGGAATGATCCTTACGATGAACACCAAAGAGGAAGAGGAAGAGAACAAAGACGAAGAAGAAAACAGAATGAACCTGTCCAAGCTCCTCGGAATCGTCCCGGCCATCCTGGCAGCCATCATCTTCCTGCTTACCGAAGACATCCGCAACACGATGATCTTCACCGACAGATACACTCTCCTGATGGTCCTGTTCCCGCTGGCATCCCTGCTTACCGCATGGAGCACCGCAAACAGGAAAGAAGATAAAGAAGAATCCGATCTGACCGAAACTCCTGCAGCATGATCTTCTGAAGGCCGATCGGAACAGACTCCCCGGAAACGGGGAGTTTTTCTTTACAGAATGAGACGAAAACGTGAAAAAATGATATGATTATCTCATAGTTCTTTGACAAGATGTGTGGATCATTTCTCTTCTAGCGCCAAGCACCTATACAGAGAGGTTAACGAGGATAAGGGTCATCGAAGGATTCGGCGGACGCCCTTACGCACCATCCTGTGCGCACACAGCGGCAAATATGAGGGTAACCTCAAAACAGATCCGCTCTGATGGATGAAACAAGTTTAAAAAGAAAGTCGAGAAAAACAATGTGTGGAATTATTGGCTACGTTGGTACCGATAAGACCGCTGATATACTTCTGAAGAGTTTGGAACTTCTGGAATATCGGGGATACGACAGTTCCGGAGT
>CADCRE010000146.1 GCA_902803785.1 uncultured Erysipelotrichaceae bacterium | reverse complement strand
TCGAATACCTGGGCGCAGTCTTCTTTCCGGTCGTGATACATAACTATCTCTTCCAGAGCATCCACTCTTTCCCGGATCTGTACCATTTCCTCGCACAGCGTCTCATACGCTTCTGTCACATCGAAGCGATCCGCTGCTATCGTTTCTCTTCTATCTCTCCACTTTTCGGTTCTCGTCATAGATATGGGTTAACTCCTCTGTACATTCTTTTCAGTTCACTTTCGCTGTATTCCTCATCGATATCGACATCCTGGACCTTCATCCATTGAGGAAGATGTTCGTCGATTTTGTACTTGAGATCTTCCTGATCTTCGGCCTCGATCTCATCAAAGTAGATCGTGATTGCTCCTGAATAGTAGTTCATGGTTCACCTCAATAGAACGGGAGCTCATCCGGACCGATGTCTACGGACTTGCCGGAATCCGCTCTGCTTCCTGCCATCTTGGAATTATCTTCCTTCTGCGGCTGCGCCAGGATCTCCACGGATTCAGCTTGGATGGATGTGGTATTGACCTTCTGTCCGTTCTGATTCGTGAAGGACCCTGTTTCGATCCTTCCGGTAACTCCGATCATGGTTCCCTTGTGTGCGTAGTTCGCCAGGAATTCCGCTCTCTGTTCCCATGCGTTTACTCTGATGAAGTCGACGGGATATTTACCGTCCGATCCTTTGCGCTCTCTCTGAACGGCAAGGCTGATGTCTAACACACTTTTGCCCTGCTGCGTCTTACGTAAATCTATGTCGTTGGCGATTCTGCCAGTGAGTGATACTTTGTTCATTACGATCTCCTTTTCATGATCCCTTCGAATCTTTTCTCATCGAACACCGGATTCTGTGTTGCGTCATACTCCGGCACGATGTCCGATCTTCTGTTCTCCACTTTCAGCGGATATACGTTCTGCCAGCAGTTCATTATGCTCTGGTTCAGGATC
Source organism: uncultured Erysipelotrichaceae bacterium (assembly GCA_902803785.1). Taxonomy (GTDB): domain Bacteria; phylum Bacillota_I; class Bacilli_A; order Erysipelotrichales; family Erysipelotrichaceae; genus Colivicinus. Next base: position 2,398 of record CADCRE010000146.1, on the reverse strand, counting down.
TCGATCTGCTGATACTCGTTTGTAGCGAGTTCAGACAGTCTGTTTAGGATCATCTGCTCCGCTCTTTCGGTCAGCGGTTTCTTGATCGACTTGCGCATTTCCCTGAAGGAATCCATCGTTTCCACAAACTCATCAGAATGCCCTTTATATATATTTATTGAATTCTTAACATTCTTATCATTCTTGTATGTGGTTAGTTGCTGGTTGATTGCATGTTGATTTGTTGGTTGATTTGGTGGTTGATTTTCTTCCGCTTCCTTGATATTCGTCATATTTTATGATGGTTATCAGCGTACATTTGTTGGTTGATTCGGTGGTTATTTCGTTGGTTGATTTTAGCCGATTGATGCAAGTGCGTATCGATTGTTCCGAAATTTGAAGGTCTTTCGATGCCTGTTTCCTTCCGAATCTGACCTGTCCTCTCTTGATCTCCATCCCATCTTCCACAACATCCTGGTGCTTTGCCGTCAGCAGCAGGTAGATCCAGAGTTTCAGCATGTCACCGTTTCTGAACCATCCCCAGTTCAACAGTTTCCGATCCAGCTTGATGTAGCCTTTGTCACTCATATCAGACTCCCATCTTGTTGACGATCTCGTAGAGGTTCTGTTCGTTCTCGTCAAGGGATAACTGGCTCTTCTCGGATAATGCCTTCTTGCATTTGTAGTATCTCTTAAGTAGTTTGATCGCTCTCTTGTGATCGTCTTCCAGGGAATTGAATATCACTTCCGGATCCGATGTCAGATAGTATCCTTTATTGGAGTGAGCGATGAACATCTCTGTCTCGCCGGATTCATATCTTTCATTGAAGGAAGCGAAGTAGTTTCTCAGTTCCCTTTCGTTCACATTCATGTGACAGAAGTGAGTCAGGAAGTACAGGATCTTCTCCTTTGTTCGCCAGTCTGTATCAAGATATCCCTTTAATTCATTGATCATTCAGTAATCCTTTCCAGTAGGAATTCACGTCCGGAACACCTACTTCTTCCGCATATTTCAGCGTCGTTTCAATGAGATCCGACATCTCTTTCGTATCGAACGTAGAGGACCCGTAGAAGGCCCATATCGTGTCGTAGACCTCATGGTTGATGGTCTGCTGCTTGATGACTTTAACGTGTCTCACAAGGCTCTTAAATCGTTCTAACGCTTCGTGCTTTATGATGAGCGCCTCATATTTTGCACCTGCCATCTGCAACAGATTCGTGTATAGGTTATCGGTATCTCTCAGATCTCCGTTTTCCTTCTTGGCGATCTCGCCTACGAGCTTCCAGAAGTAGCGGTTCTGATCGAGGGATCTCTTTTTCTTCTTCGGTTCGATGGATACCATGTATTCCCCATCGTCTAACCCGAAGGGAACCGGAGCACTTACGAGCGCCTGGTTGCCGATGAATTTCGTCTCTGCAATGGTCCTCATAAGTAGCTCCTTCCGTATCGTTTGATGAACTGATCTTCATCCCCAAACTTTTCCTGCCAGCACTGCTGCGCTTTTATCTGCAGCGATCTCTTGGCGTAAATATTGGAATTGTGCACGCCGTGGTGGCAGCTGTGACAGAGATAGACCCAAAGTCCGTCTCTGTCTGCCTTCTTCCTGCTTGCGGTTCCGAACACACAGTGATGCTTCTCAAGATCGTGTACGGATCCGCAGATGTAGCACTTCTTCGCATCGCTGATAATCGATTTCATCAGTAGAATTCCTTCTGTTCACCGTCGAGCTTCTTTGAATACTCGTCCACTTTCCTTTGGTAGTATTCGACAGGGATGTTCTTGCCATTGGTAATGCCCAGTTCGATATACATTCCCCGGATCTGTTCCTTTGTGTACATCTGATTCAGCGTCTTCCACTGATCGTTTGAGATCGTAGCGATAGGTTCGACTTTCTCTCCCTGCTGGATCTTGGCGTTGGCTACTTCTTCAAAGGATGCAAAGCCGTTATCAAGCCCGATTCCGCAGGATCCCAGGGCTCTGCCGATGCATGATGTTTCACAGTTTTCTATAAAGGAAGTCTTGTTTATGAATGTGGATCCTTCCTTTTCCTGGCTGTGTCCTGTACCTAACAGATGTCCTTCATCGTCATAGACGGATGCTTTCATCGTGCAGACTCCGTTGTCTAACCCGATGATTTCCGTCAGGATCTGCCCTCTTGGATAGATGGTCCTGAAGGCTTTGATCCTTTCACTGACCGGAACATAGTCCTTGCCTTTGATATCGACTTTAGCGAGTGTATCGTTGGCTTCCTTAAGAAGCTGTAAATCTTTTTCTCTTTCCATGATTTCTCCTAGTAATAGCGGTATGTCACCTGCTGTGCTTCGTACTGGCTCTTGTATCTCTTCGCCCAGTTCGTAACGAATCTCTGAATCTCTTCGCTTGGATTGGCGTTGTGATCGCCTCTGACCTGAACGACTT
>CADCRE010000145.1 GCA_902803785.1 uncultured Erysipelotrichaceae bacterium | reverse complement strand
GGGAAATGCGGCCTGTTCTACAACTTCGGAATGCTCAGTATGAATATGGAACGCCTGCGTGCAAGCAGGAACCTGTTCGAAGGGGAGAACGAGATGTATCAGTTGCACACCTCCGGTGCCTATGACAGTCTGATCGCCAGACGTTCGACGCAACGTTATGCGGATATCGCACACGGACACCACCGCTGGTATAACGAAGCGGGTGGTTTCCCGGAAGACTACGTACGCAACGATTCGGATTATCGCAAAATGACCGATGTGACCGCATTGGCGGTATATATGGCCGATCACTGTGAAGATGATTACGATCAGCTTCTGGAAGAGATTCGAAAAGAAGAAGGAAAACGTTTCTCTCCTCTGGTCAGCTCCTATCTGGATCTCAGTGAACTGAAAGAACAGATCCGTTCGATCCTGAAGAAGGATGACCGGGAGTATTACAGAAAACTCTATGATCAGCTGACGGATTAAAAAAGTCGATGCGGATGCATCGACTTTTTAGATAACGATCGCTGATGTCGCTTTCCCTGCCTTGATCTGTGAGACTTCCAGAAGGACCTTGGATCCTTTCTCAGCCTTCACGATCCAGGTCAGTTTCCTGCGGGAAGAAGCGCTTTTTTCCGTCGTGATATTTCCGTAATACCAGACTCCTGTCGAAGTCTTGGCGTAACCCTGCAGATCTTCGATCTCGGCCGTTTGTTTTCCTTCCAGGATCTCCGCTCCTGACAGGGTGACCTTGACCGGCTTGGCGTAATGATTCTTTAAAGCAGTATCGGTCAGGGAAGTGGAGAGGTATCCTCTGTTTCCGACGATCGCTTCGATCCGATAGATGCCTTCGGAGATCTCTGTACTCTTGAATTCATCGATCACAAGCTTCGGCATTGCCTTCAGGAAACGCAGATTGAATCGGGTATCTGCCTCTGCCTCTTTCAGAAGCATATTCTCAGGCGGATTCTGGTGCGTGAACTTATAGTTGAAACCGCCGATCTCGACAGATCCGAAATCCGGATGATCGATCTTTTTCCAGTCGGAGTAGTATTGCGGTGCGTTGTTTTTGACCCATCTCATGATCGCATTGAAACGTTTCAGTTCCTCTGTGATCCCGTCTCCCTTTTCTCCCCACTTGCGAGGAACGCCCGCCTTGGAAGAGATATCCCAGAACTCCATCGTATAGGCCGGAATGCCCTGTGTTTCGAACATCCAGTCATCCAGAGCGCCGCTGTCATAATTCTCCTGAGAACTCAGGAAGGAATCAAAGATATTCAAGGGCTGATAACCCAGTTCTTCCTTTCCCATGTCCGCGATGGCTTTCAGGATGCGGATATCATCGGCAGGTGCGGAAGATGACGGTTTCGTTCCGGGCGGATACAGGATGATACCGCCGCTGGTGTGACCGATGGCAGCTCCGCCGATATTGGGATGTGCCAGTATGAAGTCGACGATCGCCTTCGTCTCCGGATTGCAGAGAGGATATGCGCCTGCGCCGTCCTGGCGAGGTTCCGGGAACCATCCGTATGGGAAGTTTCGGTTGAAATCCAATGTGAACGGATCCTTCGCAGTCTTCAGATTCTCATCTCCGTCGAATTTCTCCAGGACTCCTTCGGGATAGATGTCATAAAAGATACCGTCTGTATCGGAAGGGGATCTCAGGACCATCTGTCCTTCCGCATCCTTCTTCCATGCGCCGTACGGTGTCTGGATCCGCATCATCCGGATCGTTCCGTCATGATCCAGATCGCATTCCTGAATGCCTCCGCCTTCTTCATGCATTTTACGGTCGACAGAACGAAGTGTCGTCGGAGAACTCAGATAAGCTTCCGCGCCGTCCGGTGAGACTCTCGGGATGCAGTAGACCGTCATCGTATCCAGAATCTTTGTGACCTCCGGATCTTTTCCGTAATTGGTCAGAAGAAAGTCGACCGTATGCATCGCACACATGGAAGAAGTCACTTCTCCCGCGTGAATGTTTCCGTCGAGATACCATCCCGGTTTTTCCAGCATTCCTCCGGTCTTCTTGTTTGTCAGGATCGCCACATACTGGTTCCTTCCTTTGGAAGTCACACAGTTGACCTCCAGATCCATGAGATCCAGATAGGTATCCGCCAACTCCTTCAGATCAGAAGAAAGTTCTTCGTATCTGAAGTAATGATCGTATTTGAATGTCGTTTTCATGGATATTCTCCTCTACCTTTATAGTACTTGAGAAAGGAACTCTGCAGTACGCGGATTTTTTGGGTGATTGAACAGTTCTTCCGGATTGCCTTCCTCCGCAACGACACCTTCGTCGATGAAGATGATCCGATCTGCGACTTCTTTGGCAAAGCCCATCTCGTGAGTCACGATCACGCAGGTCATTCCCGATTCAGCGAGGTCTTTGATGACCTCCAGAACGCCTTTGACCATTTCCGGATCCAAAGCAGAAGTCGGTTCATCGAACAGCATCACTTCCGGTTCCATCGCCATGGCCCGCACGATCGCAAGTCGCTGCTTCTGTCCGCCGGAAAGTTTCCGGGGATACTCATTCGCTTTATCTTCCAATCCAACCTGTTTCAACAGTTTCATGGCCGTCTGCTTCGCTTCCTCTTCCGGGATCTTTTTCTCCAGCGTCGGAGCCAGGGTGATGTTCTGAAGGACCGTCAGATGGGGAAAGACGTTGAACTGCTGGAAGACCATCCCGATCTTCTGCCGGTGTCTGTCGATATCTGTGCTTTTCGGATCCAGTTTTTCATCGTCGAAATAGACTTCCCCGGAAGTCGGCTCCTCCAGCATGTTCAGGCAACGCAGGAACGTTGATTTTCCTCCGCCGGAAGGTCCGATGATACAGACGACTTCCCCCTGATAGACCGTCTCACTGATCCCCTTGAGGACCTCCAGATCGTTGAAGTTCTTTTTCAGATCCACGGTACGGATCAACGCATTTCTCTTATCAGTCACTTACACTAAACCTCTTTTCCAGCAGTTTGACCAGGTTCGTCAGTACGAGGGTCATGATCAGATAGATCCCTGCGATGATAAATAACGGCTGCCAGGACAGATACTTGTTGGCGAGGATCGTCCTGGTATACATCAGCTCATACAGCATGAAAGTCCCTGCCATGGATGTCTCCTTGATCATCGAAATATATTCATTGGCCAGAGAAGGCAGGATATTCTTCAGAGCCTGCGGAAGGATGATCTTCGTCATGGTGTGTGTGGCACTCAGCCCGAGAGATCTCGCCGCTTCGTTCTGACCGGCATCGACGGAATTGATACCTCCACGGATGATCTCCGAAACGTAGGCACCGGAATTCAGCGCCAGAGCGATCAGGACGGTGACCTCCTTTTCTACATTGTTCAGCGCCGGAATGACCAGTGGCAGAAAGAAGTATGCGATATACATCTGGACCAGGAGCGGCGTCCCACGCAGGACGTCCGCATAGACGGTCGCGATCGTCGAAAGGATCCTGTTTCCGGAAAGCCTCATAAGTGCGACCAGTGTCCCAAGGAGAGTCCCTCCCGCAACAGCGATCGCCGCATACTTCAGTGTCCCCAGGGCGCCCTTGAGAAACAACGGCCAGTATTCTGTCAATACGTCAAGAATGCTTGGTCCCATCTTAATCTCCGAGGGTGAGGATCTGATCCTCTACATACATCTGCTGCAGAGAACCGGCCTGAGCAACGATGTGCTTACCGACGAAATCATCCAGAGAATCGTACTGATCGGCTTTGTCAGCCGGAACGATCAGGGTATGGAAGGTGACCTCATCATCTCCGGTATAACCGACGGAGAGTTCAAACGCTTCGGCTCTGTCGGCTTTCCATCCGAATCCGGAGAATGCGATATCGACCTTTCCTGTATCGACAGCTGTCAGAACAGCATTGAAATCCATCGTTTCGATCTTCAGGGCAACACCTAGACAGTCAGCGACATATTTTGCCAGCATCATCTCGCAGCCGTAGACCGTTCCGTCTTCCGTGACGAATTCGTTAGCCGGATAGTCCGGAGAAGTGGCGATGACCATCGTTCCCTTTTCCAGGATCGAAGCCAGCACGCCGTCTGCATTGGAAAGATCCAGTTCAGGCTTCTTCAGGTCCGTCGTATCAAGCAGATAGAGATATGTCCCATCGTCGGTAGGAAGATCGGAGAAGATGACGGAATCTCCTGCGATCTCGATGGCGGCCTCATCTTCCGTTCCGGACTGGATCTTTGCGATCGCTGTCCAAAGTGTATAGTAATTCTCCGCCATTGCGAAATTGATACAGGTGTTGACCGCATTCATCAATGAAGTCTCACCTTTCTTGGCGGCTACGACGTTTCCTTCATAGTCTCCGTAGATCGTCAGGTCAAAATTGACCCCTGACATGGCGAACTGACCGTTGGACTGATCAACATAATTCTTTGCTGTCGTTCCGTCCAGAGCGATCGCATCGCATTTACCGGTCGACAGCGTCAGGATCGCCTGATCCAGACTTGTGACAAGTTCCAGCTCTGTTTCCTTCTTTCCGTTCGAAGAGGAACAGGCATAAAGGGTAGAAATAAGGGCAGATATAAGTAATAAGTTGATGATCTTTTTCATGTGTTTTCTCCTTTTCTATTTATTCTGTGATCTGTATCTTTGTCTTTCTGCCGTCTTCGTCGTCCTCTCATGTCTGCCTCCTTTAAACAAAAAAGCCGTCTCTGTTCAGAGACGACTTGTATCGCGGTACCACACTGATTATCATGCCTACGCATGATCCCTCCTGCCGTTAACGCCGGAATACGCTCTTTCCTACTGCTTTCAGAAGGAGATCTGCCGAATGCGCTTCTTCAAGGAAGTTGCCGCCGGACTCGCACTCTGTTCCGGCTCGCTTGTGGCCTGCCTCAAATACTCTTTCGGTCGTCGAATTAAGTCCATCTTAATGAAAAGATTTCAGAATGTCAAGAAAACTATTCAGTATTTTTCATGAAAGTATTTTCAATATGATAAAGCAGTTTTCTGTATTTATTCAAAGAAAAGATGCACAAATTGTTAGGAAAAACGACTTTTTCCGTGAATCATAAGTGAGGAAAAAAGAATGCAGAAGACTCGTCAATATCAATATCTTTTAAAACCCGATCTCAAGCAGAAAGAAGAGATCGTGCAACTGTTCGGAGCGACCCGCTTCGTATACAACCGTTTTCTTGATGACAGGAACAGCGGAAAACTGAAGTCCGCCCTGGCGAAAGAGGTGGTCGCCGATTATCTGAGAAGATATCCTTTCCTGAATCATGTCAACAGTTCCGCCCTGATCCATACCATTTTTCAGGCACAGGACCAGATAAGATCGCTGAAGAGATATCGCAGGCGAAGTGATTCCTGCTGTTCCTTTACCGTAGGAAACCTGATCAGGAAGCCGATCCGCATCCTGGACGACCATAGGATCCTCATCCCGGATCTTGGCCCGGTAGAGATGATATATCACCGTCCGATCCCGACAGACGGAGAGATCAAAAAAGCGACTGTGATCCGAAGAGCGGACGGTAAATATTACGTCAGTGTCACCGTCACAACAAAGACAGTCAGCCGAAGAAGAGACCTCGACCCTGCCAAAAGCATCGGCATCGACTACTCTTCGACGTACTTCTACGTAGACGATAAAGGCGATCGGATCAGAATGCCTCACTTCTATAAAGAAAAGGAATCTGCGATCGCAGCCTTGGACCAAATGATGAGTCAATGCATAAAAGGCAGCAACAATTACTATAAACTCAAAACAAAACGCGCAGAGATCTTTGCGGGGATCAAGAACAGAAGGAAAGATTTTCTGCACAAACTCTCAACGCAGCTGGCAGAGGCCTATGATGTCGTGTGTATCGAAGATATCGACATGAAGGAGATATCGCAGAATCCTCATCTGGGAAAAAGGACATACGACAACGCCTTCGGAGAATTTACGGAGATGCTGAAATACAAGCTGGAAGAACGGGGAAAGATCCTTTTGAAAGCAGAACGCTCCTTTCCGTCTTCCAAGATCTGCAGCAAGTGCGGTTCCATAAACAGAAAGATGACGATCGAAGATCGGGTCTGGAAGTGTCCGGACTGCGGAACCGTTCACGACAGAGATGTGAACGCCGCGATCAATATAAAGAACAGATGTCTGATGATCTATTTCGGCCGTAGGGCATTCGGTTCCGGCCTTTCGTAAAAAAGAAGGAAAATGCCACCCACGTCTTCTGTCAGGACGGGAAGCTCTTTACTGATCATGGTTGATATCCTATCAACACGCGCTCTAACTGATAGCTTCCCTTTCCTGACGCGCTTATCAGCTGCCTGCAGCTCAGGCAGCGCACTCCCCTGATAAGGTCGCTATGTAGCGCAAGTCTTAGCAGACCACTATCCGGGGAGATGAGTAGCGGAGAGCAGGGCAGGGGACAGAATCCCCTTGGAACATGAAAAAAATCCTGTTGGCAGGATTTTTTACGTTTAGATGGTGGAGAATAGGGGATTCGAACCCCTGACCCCCTGCTTGCAAAGCAGGTGCTCTCCCAGCTGAGCTAATTCCCCGGATGGTGGGCCTGATAAGACTTGAACTTGCGACCTCACCCTTATCAGGGGTGCGCTCTAACCACCTGAGCTACAGGCCCATTACGCACCCATGTGCGCTCTATTATTCTACTAAAACGCTTCTTTGATGTCAATTGCAATCTTTCAATTATCTTGTTTTATTTTCTGAATTGGTTTATAGTTAAAGGTACCTGATATGAAAAAACTGTTAGTATGCATATTATCCCTGTCTCTTTCGATCCTTATGTGTGGATTCACCTATTTTGACGATGAGACAGAAAACGATTTTGACATCAACGATCTGTACGACTATCAGAAAGAATTCAAGACAGAAGAATTGAGCGTCTGCTCCCTGAACACCGCCAAGACTTATATGGACTACCGTATGACGACTCTTGTCAGTTCAAGACAGTATCAGTTCCTGAATTACGAATGCACTGTCGACAAAGAGACCGGTTTTCTTTACGACGACGAAGGCTTCATTGCTGTCGCTTTAGGATCCTATTACGGTGAGATCGGTGACCGCTTCTACTTTACTCTGGATTCCGGAGTCGTTCTTCCGCTGGTCAAAGGAGAAGAAAAGGATGACGGTGACACCAACCCGACCAACTGTTTTCAGAAATGGGACGGAAGTGTCATTGAGTTCGTGATTAGTGACGAATATGCTGCCAACTACTTCGGCGCAAACGGCAACGGCTATGTCCTCGACGGAAATTACAACAACTACTCCCTGTTTGAAGGAAGCATCGCAAAAGTTGAGAAAGTCCTCGACGAAAAGAGCGACGACATCGTCTCCTATTCGGTCGAGACGGATATCCCGACGAATGTGGATATCTTCAATTACGCTTCAGGCTACTAAAGATCCATCGGATCTTTTCTTTTTACAGAAACAAGCGCATCTCATATAATGAGAATATGTTAGAGATCCGCAAGACAGAACAGGAAGATCTGGACAGGATCGCTGAGATCTTTGCCTGTGCCCGCAGGAGGATGAAAGAAACAGGAAATCCGACTCAATGGGGTGAAAACAGGCCATCTCTCGATCTGGTCCGCAAAGATATCTCTGAAGGCTGTTCCTATGTGGTCCTCGATCACGGAAAGATCGTGGCGACGTTTGCGTTTCCGATCGGAATCGAACCGACCTATCTGGAGATCGACGGCAAATGGATCGATGACGCCCCATACGGAACGATCCACCGCATCGCCTCTGACGCCTCGGCCAAAGGGATCTTTGAATCCGTCCTTTCCTATGTCGAACAAAAAGGCGTCGATATCCGCATCGATACACACCGAGACAATCGCCCGATGCTCCATCTCATCGAAAAGAACGGCTTCGTCCGTTGCGGGATCATCATCGTCGATGACGGAACGGAACGGATCGCCTTCCAGAAGAAGATATAATAGAGATATGCAGAAAGTATTGGCGATCGTTGGACCAACAGCTATCGGAAAGACCGAGTTCGGCATCCGCTGTGCCGAACAGTTTTGTGGTGAGATCATCTCCGGAGACTCGATCCAGATCTACAGAGGACTGGATGTCGGCTCCGCAAAACCAACACAGGAAGAACTGAAACAGGCCGTCCACCATCTGATTGATATCAAAGACCCAAAAGAAAACTACAGCGTAAGTGAATTCCAAAAACTGTCACGTGAAGCGATCGACACGATCTCCTCAAAAGGCAAGCTTCCAATCATCGTTGGAGGAACGGGACTGTACATAAAAGCATCCCTTTACGACTATACCTTCTTCGAAGAAACGGAAGAAGACGATCCATTTGACACCCTCAGCAACGACGAGCTTTGGCAGGAACTGAAACAGAAGGATCCCGAAGCTCTGGAAAAGATCCATCCCAACAACCGCAAACGTCTGGTCCGCGCCTTGAACATCTATGAGAAACATCACAAGGGGATCTCGCAGATCAAAGCCGAACAGGAACACAAACCGATCTACGACTGTCTCATCATCGGCCTGACCGCAGAAAGAGACCTTCTGTTTTCCAGGATCAACGACCGGGTCGACCGCATGATCGAAGAGGGACTGCTGCAGGAGATCGAAGGACTCCTGAAGGCGGGTGTTAGTTTTTCCGATCAATGTATGCAGGGGATCGGCTATAAGGAATTCAAAGGATACTTTGAAGAAGGGAAGGATCTGCAGGAGTGCATCGAGCAGGTCAAGATCAATTCCCGTCATTTCGCCAAGAGACAGTATACCTTCTTCCGCAACCAACTGGATGTGAAGTGGTGCGAGAATAAAGAAGAAGCATTGAAAGAGGTACAAGAATGGTTGATCTGAGCAGGATCGAATATCTGGTCGGAGAAGATGCGATCGAAAGGCTGAAACACAAGCACGTCCTGGTCTGCGGAGCCGGCGGTGTCGGTTCCTTCGTTGCGGAAGCGCTGTGCCGTTCAGGCCTCGGAGAGATCACGCTTCTGGATTTCGACGTGGTCGATCCTTCGAACCTGAACCGCCAGCTGATGACTTCAAAAGAGAATGTCGGGGTAAAAAAGACAGAAGCCCTCAAACAGAGGCTGGAGTCCGTCAGTGACACGAAAGTGAACATCATCGACCGTTTCATCGATGAAAACTTTGAATTGGACCGTCACTACGATTACGTCGCCGACTGCATCGATATCCTGACCGGAAAGTTCGCACTGGTAAAAGAGTGCCACAGGAAGAACGTTCCTGTCCTGTCTTCGCTCGGATCGGCCAGACGTGTGAGACCGGAAAACATCCGTCTTACGACCTTGGACAAGACCCGCAACGATCCTCTCGCAAAAGCCTTCCGCACCATGGTGAAGAAAGAAGGCTACCGCAAAAAGATCGAAGTCGTCTTTGTCGACACACCCGCCATTCGCACGGGTATCGTCAAAGAAGGGACGACCCACAAAGAGAAGTACCCCCTCGGTTCCAGCATGTTCGTCGTCGGAAGCGCGGGCTTATATATCGCATCTGTCATCTTTGAAAGACTGATAAAGGAGGAAAAGAATGAAATTCAGTGAATTCAGATATGAACATCTCGAATACGAAGAGATGAAAAAAGAATACGAGAGATTCGTACAGGAACTGCGGGACTGCAAAGATGCCGCTTCCTTCATGAAAGTCTTCGATGAGATGAACCGTTTCCGCGGCCACGTCTCCTCTATGAATACGATCTGTTCGATCCGACACACGATCAACACGGCAGACGAATACTACGACAAGGAAAACGAATACTGGGACAACACCATGCCTCTGTTTCAGGCCTATGAAGTCGAAATGGCCAAGATCCTTCTGAACTGTCCGTTCCGCTCTGAACTCGATATCCCGGAAGCGTACTACCTGACCCTGGAAAACACGTTGAGATCCTTCTCTCCGGAGATCATCGAAGACATGCAGGAAGAAAACCGCCTGGCAACAGAGTACGGAAAACTGAAATCCTCCGCCAGGATCGAATTTGACGGAGAAGTATACAATCTCGCATCTATCGCCCCGAAGATGAACGATGACGATCGGGAAGTCAGAAGAAGAGCGACCGAAGCCTACAACCGTTTTTTCGAAGAGAACGAAGACCGCTTCGATGAGATCTATGACAAGCTGGTCAAAGTCAGAGACCGGATGGCCAGAAAACTCGGCTTTGAGAACTTCATCCCGCTCGGATATATCCGCATGAATCGTCTGGACTATGATCAGAAGATGGTGGAGAATTACCGCCGCCAGGTCATCAAGGACATCGTTCCGCTGACGGTGGAACTGCGGGAAAGACAGGCGAAACGTATCGGTGTCGATCACCTCAGATGTTTCGATCTGAACTACAACTTCAAGACCGGAAATCCAAAACCGCACGGGAACCTGGACGAACTGGTTCAGGCTGCCCTGCAGATGTATACCGAGATGTCTCCGGAAACGGGAGAATTCTTCCGGATGATGGTAGATCGAGAGCTCTTTGACCTGCCGACCCGTCCAAACAAGGAGATGGGCGGTTACTGTACCGGCATCTACGACTATAAGGTCCCTTTCATCTTCGCGAACTCTAACGGCACCGCCGGAGATGTCGATACACTGACACACGAAGCCGGCCATGCCTTCCAGGCTTACTGCACGATCCCGGAAGTCTCTATCCCGGACCTGTGTTTCCCGACGATGGAATCTGCCGAGATCGACTCCATGTCCATGGAATTCTTCGCCCATCCGTGGAGCCACCTGTTCTTCCAGGAGGAAGCGGAAAAGTATCATTATTTCCACATCGCCGATTCCCTGATCTTCTTGCCGTACGGCTGTCTGGTCGATCATTTCCAGCATGAAGTCTATGCACATCCGGAGATGACCCCGGCGGAGAGAAAAGCCACATGGAGGAAACTGGAAAAGATCTATAAGCCGGATCTCGACTATTCCGGATTCGATCTTCTGGAAAGAGGCGGCTTCTTCTACCGCCAGGGACACATCTTCCAGTCCCCGTTCTACTACATCGATTACGCCCTGGCACAGGTCTGCGCACTGCAGTTCTACACCAGGACTCTGAACAAGGATGAAGATGCCTGGAAAGATTATGTCCACATCTGCCACCTCGGCGGAACAAAGACCTTTACCCAGATCGTCAGAGAAGCACATCTGAAGGTCCCGTTCGAAGACGGATGTCTGGAAGAGGTCGCAGTGAGGATGAAAGAAGTCCTCGACAGCATCGACGATATGAAACTGTAAGAAAGAGCCGCAAACGAACGCGGCTTTTTCATTCGGCTTATCCGGGAAATTAAGTTATAATAAGTACATGGAAACTATCCGGTATACAAAGATGGATAGAAAGAAGATAATCAATGCGTTGATACATAGGGGGATTTTGGCCTTTCCGACCGATACCGTTTTCGGCCTGGGCTGCATCATGGATGAAGAAGCGATGCGTAAAGTCTATGAAGCCAAAGGAAGGGATAAAGACAAACCCCTGCCTATGATGTGCTGCGATCTGGAGATGATCACACGCGTCGCCTATGTGAACGAGACCGCAAAAAAGATCATCAGCCGTTTTGTTCCGGGACCTTTGACCCTGATCCTGAAGAAAAGGGAAGAGGTATCGGATTTCGTTACGCAGGGAAAGGATACGATCGGCATCAGAGTTCCGGATGACGATTTCATTCTGAATCTGATCCGTGAACTGGATCATCCGCTGATGGTCACCAGTGCGAATATCAGCGGAAATGGTTCCCTTCTGAAATGGGAGGATGTGCTCTCCTGCATGGATACCCGCATCGACGGGATCGTCTGTGAGGATGCCAGAGGACAGGAAGCCAGCACGATCGTGGATCTGACCGGGGAACCGAAGATCCTGCGGGAAGGACCGATCTCTATGCGCGAGATCGAGGAGGTATTGAAATGAAGAAACAGCCGGTATTTGTCGTCGGACATAAGAATCCGGATACGGATGCGATCGTATCTGCGATCGCCTACGCAGAATTCAAGCGACAGCAGGGCGTCAATGCGGTAGCTTCACGCATCGGTTCCGTCAGTTCCGAGACCGAATATCTCCTGGAACGCTTCGGATTCGAAGATCCGGTGAGGATCTATACCGCCAAGTCGACACTGAAAGACATCGAGATGGATAAGGCATCTCTGGCATATAAGGAGATGACGATGAAGGAGGCCTTGGACAAGGTCCTGAAACTGAAGAACCGCGGCCTTATCGTCACAAACAAGAAGAAACATCTGGAAGGGATCGTCACTCTGGACGACCTGACCTACATGTGGACCAAGACGGACGAGGAACTGGCATCAATTATCCGCACGATCGAAGTGGATGACATGGTCAGGATCCTGAACGGTCATCTGGTCCTCAGAGGAACGCATCAGCTCTCCGGGAAGATGCATATGTTCCCGAGCCTGAAATCGAATGTGGAGGACAACAGTATCGTCCTTCTCCGTAACGAAGACGATAAACTGCAGTACTGTCTGGAACTCGGTGCAACGATGCTGGTAGTATGTACCTCATCGCCGATCTCCCGCGCCGTTATATCCATGGCGAGAGATGCGGAAGCGACGATCATCACGACCGAATTGACACCTCTTTCCATCACCCGTCTGGTCTATCAGACGCCGACGATCGAACAGATCATGATCGAAAAAGAAAAGATCGATTTCTTCAATATCAACGATACGATCGATGAGGCCAGCAAGAAGATCGCAAAGTCCCGTCACAGATCCTATCCGGTCCTGGACAACGAAGGAAAGGTCGTAGGAGCGATCTCCCGTTACCACCTGTTCAACTACCAGAAGAAACAGTTCATCCTGGTGGATCACAACGAAAAGAAACAGGCGATCGATGACATCGAAGAAGGTGTCGTGATCGAGATCGTCGACCACCACCGTTTCGGCGGATTCGAATCAGACAATCCGATCAGTATCACGACGATGCCGCTCGGAGCGACTGCAACGATCATCTCCAAGAAGTTCTTCGATGGGAATGCCAAGTTGGATAAAAACCTGGCCGGACTGCTGCTGGGAGCGATCGTATCCGATACGATGAACTTCAGATCACCGACGACGACCAAGACCGATATCGAGATCGCAAAGAAACTGGAAAAGATCTCCGGTGTCCGTGGAGATGAACTCTCCAAAGGCATGATCGAACACAGTGAATCTCTGTTGAACAAGCGATACATCGAGATCGTCTATAACGATTTCAAGGAATTCAATATCGACGGAAACAAAGTCGGTCTGGCTCAGGCCGTCTGCAAGTCCAAGGATGAATATGAAGCTCTGAAGGTGAATCTGACCAGATATCTGGAAGATTCCTGCAAGACCGGCGGATACGATCTGATGGTGGCGATGCTGACGAACCCGAACGGTACCGGCTCCTACCTGCTGTATGCAGGAGCCAGAAGAAGGGTCGTCGAGGATACGTTCTCTATCGACAGAGACGGATTCGTCGAGGGGATGGTCTCCCGAAAGAAACAACTGCTTCCGGGACTGATCAACGGCTTTAACGGAAAATAAAAAGATGAGATATCTTCTGAAACACGGACACCTGATCATAGACGGAAACAGGGAATTCCTTGACGGTGCGATCCTCATTGAGGACGGACGCATCGCGGAAGTCTTCCCGCAGACCGACAGGATCAGGGAACCGTTTGAAGATTGCGTGAGCGAGGATCTGAAGGGATCACTGGTGATGCCGGGATTTTTTGATACGCACACCCACGGAGCCATGGGGTCCGTCTTCGATTCTGCCGATCAGGACAGTCTCGATGAGATCGCTCACCGGTATGCGCTGGATGGGACGACGTCCTTTCTTGCGACACTGTCATATGACCTGAGTGAAGAAGACTTCTGTGCCCGACTGAAAGACCTGGAGAATTACCAAAGTCCGTATTCCCGTTTTGAAGGCATCCACATGGAAGGACCCTTCCTCTCTCCGAAGTATGCGGGGGCAGGAGATCCGAATAAATTCCTGAGACCGGAACCTGAAACGGTAAAAAAGTTCCTGGCTTCTTCTTCCCGCATCCGTCAGATAACGGTCGCCTGCGAACTGGAAGGTGCTTCCGAGATCGCTTCCTTCCTGCATCAGAACGGGATCCGGGTCATGTGCGGCCATTCCGCCGCAGTCTATGAGGATCTCGATGGGAACGTGGACGGATTCACCCATCTGTTCAATGCGATGCGGGGACTCCATCATCGGGACAAGACCCTCGTCAACTGTGCCTTCATGAACCGCTGGTATTGCGAGCTGATCGCCGACGGGATCCATATCGACAGAAATGTACTGAAGCTGATCCTGGATCAGATCGACCGTGACCTCATCATTCTGATCAGCGATTCTTCTCCTGCGAGAGGGATGCCTGACGGGGAATATCCGTTCCTGTCTCACAGATGTATCAGAAAAGGGGGTGCTTTCCTGACGGAAGACGGTCACCTGGCCGGAAGTGTCGCTTCGATCCTCAATGAGATGAAAGTCCTTTATGAACTCGGTGCGAAATATACCGATCTGCTTCTGTATTCCTCGCTGAATGCATTCCGTTTCTACGGACTGGATCAGCGTTTCGGCACGATCGAAAAAGGAAAGTATGCGGACCTGGTCTTCCTGAGTGACGATCTGGAGATGAAAAAAGTCATGATCGGAGGGAACTGGATCCATGAATGAGTTCTATCTGAGACTGGTGATCTATCTGTTCAGTTTCCTGCTCAGCTTCTACAGCCTGAGTGCTCTGGATTTCAACCGTTTCCTGAAACAGGGAAAGACGGTTCCGGCACAGATCCTGTATTTCGTGATCGCTTCCTGTATGGCTTATCTGTTCGGGAATTTCCTGATGGCGGTGATCTACCGCTTCAACCGCTAATGAAATGAAAAAGATATTTCAGATCTTTCTTTGTACGATATCCCTGTTTCTGATCCTTCCTTTGCGAGTGAATGCGGACGTCGGTCCGAAGCCTTCCGTGAGGATCACTTTTCAGAACGTCACACGCACCTGTTACGTGACTCTTTTGAGCGAACAGGAGACCACCGGTCCGTTCAGTTCGATCACAGAACCGTACAGCTCGAATGACGCACAGGAGACAGAGGCGTACCGTATCTTCGCAGAATATGCGGAAACGAATGACTTTTATTTCCTTGGCAATGTAGAGAGGATCGACCCGGAGCATCCGGAGTATTCCTGGACCTATTATCCGCCGAAGATGTTCAAGGTGGCTGTCTATGATCCTGCCGACGGCAGCCTGAAAGTGAGCGAGCCCGCCGAACGGACCGCATTCGACACGTTCTATACGGCTGATCTGAAGGAAGACGGGATCGTCCTGGACGAAGAGGTCCATCTGAAGAGGGAGATCGTCGGTCTTCTGACCAGGATGATCCTCACGATCGCTGTCGAACTGGTGCTGGGACTGATCTTCGGCTATCGGAAGAAGAAGGAGATCGCTACGATCGTAAAGACGAATCTGTTTACCCAGCTGCTTCTGAATCTCGTGATGGCCTTTATGGACTATTACATGGGGATGATGGTATGGATCTTCCTGTTCCCGGTCATGGAACTGGTCGTCCTGATCATCGAGATGATCGTCTATCTGTGGAAGTTCCGTGACCATTCCAGATGGAAGACGGTTCTGTATTCGATCCTGGCCAATCTGGCTACCCTGTTCATGGGGATCTACATCGAAGTCTGGCTCGGACTTTTATAAAGCACAAGAGAAGTTGTATAATCATTATCTGAAAGGTGGTGAATCCATATGTTGAGTCTGATCCTTAGTTTGGCATGCAGCGGAGCGGCGGGTTATATCGCCGGAAGACTGATGGGAATGAGAGGCTTATGGTATATCTATGTAGCTCTCGGTCTGGTTGGCGGTCTGGTCGGTGATCTGGCTTTCTCTCTGATCGGATTGAAGTCCATCTCTCCGATCGGAAACATGATCATTTCAATCATCGGTGCATGTATCGTCGTATTCCTGTACCGCAAACTGAAGAAATAGGATCCAGCACTGCAATGCAGTGCTTTTTATGAAAAGGAAACAGAGATGAAAGACCGAAGACTGTTCGCAAGCCTGATGATCCTGACAGCCACTTTGATGTGGGGGCTTTCCTATGCGATCCAGTCGATGGCTTCCGGAAACCTTGGGACATTCACGATCGTCTGTATCAAAGGTCTGGGCGGAGTCCTTCTTTATCCGATCCTGAAACTGACGAAACGAAAGATCGACGCAAAGGCGATCCGTCACGGCATCATGATCGGTCTCGTGGCTTTTCTGGGCTGCGCCTTCCAACAGAAAGGTTTGGAACTGTCCACCGTCTCCAAGGCCAGCTTCATTACGGCCTTGTATATCGTCATCGTGCCTGTGATCGAAACGCTTTCGGGGAAGAAGATGAAGACCAGAATGGTGATCGCGATCGCGGTCGCCGTCCTCGGACTGTATATCCTCTGTTTCTCCGGCTCGATTTCCCTGCAGACGGGAGACCTGCTTCTTTTGGCGGATTCTTTCTTCTTTGCGTTGCAGATCATCTTCATCGATTCCGGTTCCCGGGAGAGAGATCCTCTGGTCCTGGCCTTTGTCTCACAGTCGGTGATCGTCATCCTGTCCCTGACCGTCGCACTGATCACGGAGAGATCTTCCTTCGCGGAACTCTCGAATGTGGCCCTTCCTGCCCTGTATCTTCTTCTGTTTCCGGGCATGATCGCGACGACGATACAGGTCGTCTTCCAAAAGGAGGTCGGACCGAGCCTGGCATCTCTGCTGATGAGTTTTGAATCGGTCTTCGGAGCTCTGGGAGGATGGCTTCTGCTGGGACAGATGCTGTCGCTTCGGGAGATCTTCGGCTGTGTTCTGGTATTCATCGCGATCCTGATGGCGGAATAATTGACAAATCCCTTTCATTGGCTATAATCTAAAACAGTTAGTTTCCAAACTAATTGTTTTTAT
>CADCRE010000144.1 GCA_902803785.1 uncultured Erysipelotrichaceae bacterium | reverse complement strand
GAGGCTGTGGCTTATGCGGAGGAAAGCGGTCTTGCGCAGATCGCTGCGGAAAACGGCGGATCGGTGGTCTTCCTCAATCCGCTGAAAAGTTGGGACGAGGAGAAACCGGGTCTCTACGAAAACGTCATTGCCAAGACCAGGATCAAGCAGTGGGGATTCAGCCACGGGATCCTGTATGACGACAAGATCCCAAGGACCCCTTTCGAAGCCAAAGCCATGGAGCGGGAAGGTTTCGATCCGGTGCCGGAATACTACATCTTCGGTTCCCCGGTCGCTGCCTATGTCTATGCAAAGGGAAAGGGTGCGAATTACTTCGCCCGGTACTATCTGAAGGAGATCAGCGGAAAGTCTTCGATGGGCGATCTCGGCATGGCGGACATCACGATGACGGCGATCACGCTGGAAGGACTCAGCGTCGTTCCGGAAGTCGAATGTGAAGACGTCAGCATCGTCTCCGTAGGAAACAGCGAAGACATCAACAGGGCCCTGCTTTCCAGCCGGAACAGGGTCGCGGTCTGCGAGAAACTCGACATCATCGACCAGTATGACAGGTATGTCGGCGACTACAAGCGCTGGGCCGGCAAGATCAGAAGATCGGTCAACTACCGCAAGGAAGGCATCGTGATGAAACCGGAAAGGATGACAGTAAAGACTTCGCCCGACAACATGCAGTTCAAGGAAACGGAACACGAGGTCGGCTATGTGCTGTTCTACGATGAAAAGACCGATCTGAAGGATGCCGATCATCCGTTCCCTCTGCTTCTGTGCTTCCACGGCGGAGGAGATACCGCCATCGCAACGGCGATCATCGGAGAATGGCCGCAGATCGCCAAGGAGAACGGTTTCATGCTGTGTGCGGTAGAGATGCACATGGGCGTCACTGCCAACGAAACGATGCAGATCGTCGAGAAACTGGAAGAGAGATATGCGATCGACAAGGGAAAGATCTATGCGACCGGCTTCTCTATGGGCGGCATCAAGACCTGGGACATGTATCAGGAATATCCGGAATGCTTCGCGGCACTGGCGCCGATGTGTGCGACGGTCGATGTTGGGGAGAACACTCAGTTCTCCAAGGCGGCGAAAGTCAATGAAGACGTCATGGTTCCGGTCTTCTACGTGGGCGGAGAGGAATCCCCACTGGCGGAACTGCCTTTCCAGGAAGGAAAGTGCTTTGAGAGAGTAAAACATACGTTCAAGGTGAACGGTGTCGCAAGGCCTTACGACGCCGACAAGGATCATAAGGAAAACTGGGAAGACCCGGTCTATGGCGTCAAGGGCGATGAGGAAGAACTTCTGCACGACCCGGATTTCGAAGGAAGCGTCACCCATGTCTGTTCCTTCCGAAGCAAGGACGGCAACGTCTATACGAAGTTCGTCTCCGTTTCGAAACAGAAACACGAGATCCGTCCTTATACCTGCCGTCTGGCCTATGCCTTCCTGAAACAGTTCTCTCGCAGAGACGGGAAGATCGTAAAAGAATGATCGATCGGGTCAGAACAAAACAGGGGATCTATCAGGCGGTGAGATCCAACGCCGGATATGCGCTGTTCCGGGGGATTCCCTACGCAGAGCCTCCGATCGGAGAACTCCGCTGGAGAGAACCGGAAGAACCGGAGCCTTTTGAAGGTGTCCGGATCTGCGATACCTACGGCGATGCCTGTGCCCAGTTCGACCGATGGGACAGTGCCGTCGACGACATCACCGACGACAGCGGACACCCCTACATCCATATCGACAATTATCCGTATCCCCCGAAAATGTCGGAAGACTGTCTCTATCTGAATATCTATACGCCTGCGGAATCCGAAGAAGACAGACTGCCGGTGATGATCTACATTCATGGTGGCGGACTGCAGCAGTGGTACGGATCGGACTACGAATACTGCGGCGACGGTTTCTGTGAACAGGGCGTCATCCTCGTAAGCATCACTTACCGGCTGAACGTCTTCGGCTATTTCTGTCATCCCGATCTCAAAAGAGAACAGGGACACAGCGGCAACTACGGTCTGATGGATCAGATCATGGCGGTAAAGTGGATCAAGGAGAATATTGCGGGTTTCGGTGGGGATTCAAAGAACCTGACGGTCTTCGGCCAGTCGGCCGGCGGAAGGTCTTCCCTTGCCTTGGCGTGCTCACCTTTATCAAAGGATATGATCTCCCGCATCTCCGTCCAGTCGGCAGGAGGCCTCGGGACCATGATGCCGGAAGCGGATTATGAGAAACAGGAAGAGATGGGCGTCGAGTTCATGAAGTCGCTCGGCTGTGCAGATCTTGAAGAGCTAAGAAAGCTCGACTGGCAGACGGTGAGAGACGCCAACGACAGACTGGGATTTTTTCATGGCTTTACCCTCTGTGTCGACGGATACTCGCTGACGGAAGAGATCGATGAGACTGTCGCTTCGGGCAGGATGACGGACGTCGACGTGATCATCGGCTGTACGGCGGATGAAGGTGCGAACGAAAAAGCTCCTCCTTTCGGCAGCGATACCTATGCCCAGGTCCTGGCTTTTGCGGAACGTTATCCGCGTTCCTTTGTCTATGTCTTTGACCGGAAACAGCCGGGAGACGATGCGGGAGTACCGCATTCCTGCGACAACCGCTACCAGTTCGGTACTTTGGACGGTTCCTGGAGACCGTATACGGAAGAG
>CADCRE010000143.1 GCA_902803785.1 uncultured Erysipelotrichaceae bacterium | reverse complement strand
CGTCCTTCCTTATGTGAAGACCGCAAGAGAAGGCGTCTTGCGTCTGGGCAATCTTCTGGAACAGTATGGGACCTATGAACCGAACGGCATCGCCTTCAACGACGAGAATGAAGTCTGGTGGCTGGAGACCATCGGCGGACACAACTGGATGGCAAAACGCGTCAGAGACGAAGAATATGTCATCATGCCGAACCAGCTGGGGATCGACGATTTCGATCTGGAAGATGCCTACGGTGCAAAGAAGGAACACCTGTGTTCCAAGGGACTGAAGAAACTGATCGAGGACCATCATCTCAATCTCAATCAGGGAAAGAAGTTCAATCCGCGCTATGCCCTGGGTTCCCATTCCGATTCCGATCACATCTACAATACGCCGAGAGCCTGGTTCATCGGCCGTTACTTCAATCCGACGACCTATAAGTGGGACGGAGAAGACGCACATTTCACACCGGAAAGCGACAACATCCCATGGTCCCTGGTCCCGGAAAAGAAGATCACCGTGGAAGACATCAAGTACGTCCTGTCTTCCTACTATCAGGGAACACCTTACAATCCGTATCTGAAAGCCGACTATCCACAGAAGGGATACTACCGTCCGATCGGCATCTCCCGTACCGGCGTCATGGGTATCTGTCAGATCCGCGGATACATGCCGAAAGCACTCAGAGGGATCCATTGGGTCTCCTTCGGACCGAATCCGTTCAACGTCTGTGTTCCGGTCTATGCGGCGACAGACAGGATCCCTGACTATCTCAGCAAGGTCACCACGGATGTCTCGACCGACAACCTCTATTGGAGCTCCCGTATCCTGGCAGCACTGGCCGATTCCAACTACGGCTATTGCATCCAGCTGATCGAACGTTATCAGGCGGCCGTCGCAAACGCTTCTCACCGTCTTCTGAATGAATACGACGAGAAGATGAAGAAGGCAAAGAAGTACGATCTGACGAAGGAAGCCGATCAGAAGATCTGTGACATGGCTCAGAAGGAGACCGTCAAGGCTTTGAACAACGTTCTGGGAGAGGTCAGCAGGCACATGCGCTGCGGATTCTCCAGGGCAGACAACTGATACTGAAAAAGACAGAAGGAAGTGACAGATCGTAACAGATCAGTCACTTTTTGAGATAGTAATCCTTTCATTTTCGAAAAAGAGGATTATAATCTAGGTAAAGACGACGAAGGGAGACGGGGTATGTCGGACAGAAGATACAATGCATGTTGTTGTTTGAACGATGTAGATGCCCGGGTCTGCCTTCGGTGATCGTTTTCAGACGGTCAGAACGATAGAAACAGGATCCGGGATCATCCCGGATTTCATTTTGTCGTCAAACAGAAAAGGAAGAGAACAATCATGTCAAATATCAAAACATCAGCATTAGACCTTATCGGGAACACTCCGCTGCTGGAACTGAGACATATCGAAGAGGAATACGATCTGAAAGCGACCGTATTGGGGAAGATGGAATATCTGAATGCGACGGGTTCTATCAAGGATCGTATCGCCAGGAAGATGATCGAAGATGCGGAAGAAAGAGGGATCCTGAAGAAAGGATCCGTCATCATCGAACCGACATCGGGAAATACCGGGATCGGTCTGGCTTCCGTAGGTACCGCAAAGGGCTACGAAGTCATCATCGTCATGCCGGAGACGTTCTCGATCGAAAGAAGGAAACTGATCAAGGCGTATGGCGCAAAGATCGTGCTGTCGGACGGAAAACTAGGGATGAAGGGAGCCATCGCGAAAGCCGAAGAGCTCGCAAACGAGAATCCGAACAGTTTCATCCCTGCCCAGTTCGACAACCCGGCCAACTGGAAGGCGCATTATGAGACCACCGGTCCGGAGATCTGGAAGGATACGGACGGAAAGGTAGACATCCTGGTCAGTGCCGTCGGGACCGGCGGAACGCTTACGGGAACGGGAAAATATCTGAAGGATCAGAGATCCGATATTAAAGTGATCGCCGTCGAACCGGCATCTTCTCCGGTCCTCTCGGGAGGACAGGCCGGACCGCACAAGATCCAGGGCATCGGAGCCGGATTCGTACCGAAAGTCCTGGATACGGAAGTGTATGATGAAGTCATCACGGTCACCAATGAAGATGCGATCGCCATGGGAGCGCACTTCGGAAGAAGTGAAGGTCTGCTGGTAGGGATCTCTGCCGGAGCGGCTCTCTGGGCTGCGATCGAAACAGCGAAGAAAGAAGAGAATGCAGGAAAGAATATCGTCGTGATCCTTCCGGATTCCGGTGACCGATATCTTTCCACAGAAATGTTTGGAGAATAAGATGGACAGTAAAGGAATACTTTCGAGACTGGAAGAAAACAGAAACAGAAAAAGCGATGTCGACACCTTTCATGTGGACGGGGGAAAGATCCGAAAGATCACCGCATCGATCGAAGCTCTCCTGTTTCCGGAATATCTGAACGGACATACGAAAGCCGAAGACCTGCTGAAGGAAATCGAGGAAGGTCTGAAGGAAGAGATCCGCAAGGTCGATGTGAACTATGAGGAGATCACGGAACGTTTCCTGGAGAAACTTCCTGCGGTACAGGAAAAACTGTACAAGGATGCCCAGGCGATATACAACGGCGACCCTTCCGCGAAGACGTTCTCGGAGATCGTCTTATCCTTTCCGGGATTCTTTGCGGTCTTCCTCTATCGCATCGCTCATGAATTGTACGAACTGAACGTTCCGATCATTCCCCGTATCATCGCGGAATATGCGCATGAAAAGACAGGCATCGATATCAACCCGGGTGCCAGGATCGGAGAGTATTTCTGTATTGACCACGGTACGGGCATCGTCATCGGTGAGACGGCTGTCGTAGGTGACCATGTGCGTATGTATCACGGTGTGACGCTGGGTGTCCGCAGCTTCCGCAAGGATGAAGAAGGAAACCTTCTCAAGGGAGGCAAGCGCCATCCGAACATCGGCGATCACGTGATCCTGTATGCGAATGCGACGGTCCTGGGAGGAGATACCTACATCCCAAGCAATTCCGTCGTCCCGGCCAATGCGCTGATCCTGCATACACCGGAAACATTCGAAAATTAAAGATCTGACTCAGTCAGATCTTTTTATCAGTTCATCCAGTGTCTGTATGAAACGGTCCATATATTCATTCAATGTATCTGACGGGATACCGCTGTAGCCGATCATGATGAGAGGATCGCTGCCCTGTTTTGTGATGAAATAGTCATCCGTCGGATAGACGCCCACATCCCTTTCCCGAAAGAAGGAGACGATCTGTTTCTGATCTGCCTTCACAGGAAGTCTCAGTACGAAGTGAGTCCCTCCGCCGATCCCAAAGACCGTGAGCAGATCTCCGTAGTGTCCGTTCAGCCGATCGACGATCAGAGCGTGTTTCTTGCGCAGGATGTTGCGCATACGGGCGATCCGCTTGCGGTATTCTCCGGAACGCAGATATTTTTCCAGTGCCAGCTGTATCAGTACGGACGAAGAAGAAGCGGGGAGATCTTCGGAAGAAAGGATCGAATTCAGGGAACGGGGAAGGACGATATAGGAGACGCGCAGGTCCGGGGACAGGGATTTGGAGAAAGATCCCAGATAGATGACCCGCTCATTGCGGTCGAGGGAGAATAACGCATCCACCGGCTGTTCCCGATAGCGCAGTTCGGAGTCGTAGTCGTCTTCGATGATGTAACTGTCGCTTACCTTAGCCCATTTCAAAAGCTGAAGTCTTCTGCCGATCGGCAGGATCATCCCCATCGGAAACTGATGGGACGGAGTCACATAGATCAGGCTGTGCCTTAGAGACAGGATGTGTTCCGTACGGATCCCGTTGTCATCCAAGGGGATTGGAACGATCTGAAAGCCGGCTTCCCTGAATATGGTACGGGAATCCCGATGCCCGGGATCTTCGATCGCCAAAGTGCGGATCTCATTCGGGATGATCCTTTTCAACAGAGAGACTGAATAATGATGTCCGGAAGTGATGATGATCTGATCGGGAGAGGCTTCGACACCGCGCACTTCGCGCAGGTGTTCACTGATGGCTTCCCGCAGTCCGAAGGTTCCTCTTGGATCCGTATCCTGGAGACTGTCTCTTCTCTCCAGTTCCTCCACGGCATCTTTCAATGCCTTACGGAATGCCCGGGTACGGTAGACGTTCGGCTCGATGCTGCCGTAGCGGAAATCGTAGACGGGATCTTCAGATCTCTTTTCCACGGACGGGATCGATACTTCCTTTTCCGGGTTTCCCTGATATTCCGGAAGATCTTCCACATAAAAACCGGACCCGACGATCGAGCGTACGAAACCTTCCGATTCCAGCTGCTGGTAGGCGTTCAGGACCGTATTGCGGCTCAGATGATATTCTTCGGACAGAGTACGGGTCGCCTTCAGACGTTCTTCCGGTCTTAACTGACCGGAGATGATCTGATCTTTCAGCTGTTGGTAGATCTGAAGATAGATGGGTGTTTTGGATGTCTTATCGAGTTTCAACATAATTGGTACTATTAAATTATACAAAATTGGTACTTTTAAGTAAAACGATTTACTGTTACTGTGAGAATGAGGTAGATCGATATGACAAATATTAAAACGAGAAGACTGGTATATACCGCAATGTTTGCGGTGATCAACTATGTAGCTTTCACCTACGGGAAGATCACGATCCCGGTGACGGCCGGTACATCGACAGCGATCCACATCGCCAATGCGATCGTTGTCCTGTCATCCTGGTTTTTGGGGCCGGTGTACGGCGGACTGTCGGGAGCGATCGGCCTTTCGATCGCCGATATCCTGGATCCCCGTTACATCACTTCCGCACCGAAGACGTTCCTTTTGAAGTTTCTGATCGGTTTCATCTCGGGAACGGTTGCAAAGCATTTCCATCTCAAGGAGAAGACCGACCGCAAGGAGATCACCGGTGCTGCCGCGGTCTCAGCCATTGCGGGACTCGGTTTCAACGTGATCGCCGATCCGATCGTAGGCTACCTCTACCGCAACTACCTGCTTGGGATCCCACAGGATGCGGCGAAGATCATCGCGACCTGGGTGGCAGGTGCGACAGCAATCAATGCGGTGGTCTGTGTCTTTGTGGCGGTCATCCTGTATCTTGCGCTGTACAAGTCGTTCCTGCCGAGACTTCCGCAGGATTAGACAGTATGAAGATCATCGTTATCGTCATTCAACTCGTACTGATCCCGATCCTGGTCGACAGACTGCAGAAAGCAAATCTGATCTGAACGAAAAGATATGGCAGAAGCCATATCTTTTAAATAACCATATTTGACTGACGGAACTATTCCTCGATCGTCACATCGAGGATCTTGGGATCCTGTTTCATTTCTGACAGGATCTTTTCGAGATCGATATCGCTGTGAGTGGAGATCTCGGTCTTGACATACCATCCCCCGTTTCCGTCGGATGTGACGGTATTCTCCGTATGATTGAGGTTCATTTTGATCAGAAGCTGATTCACGACACTGACAGATGCATCATGAGACAGATGGATCACGATCTTCATCAGATTGCGGGGAGGACTGTAAGGAAAGATCTTCGGGAAAAGAGCCTGGATACAGAAGATCAGGGCTCCGGCAAACAGTCCGATCCTGTACATGCCTGTTCCGAAGCACATGCCGATGGCAGCTGTCGACCACATGCCGGCGGCTGTCGTCAGTCCCTGGATCGCTCCCTTGTTGACAAAGATGATGCCTGCTCCCAGAAAGCTGACACCGGATACGACCTGCGCAGCGATCCTGGCCGGATCGTTCTTCGCTGCATCCGGAAAGGCGTACTTGCTTACCAGCATCAGCACACAGGCTGTGACCGCAACGACCGCATGCGTCCTGACGCCTGCTTCCTTGGAACGGCTGTGCCGTTCATATCCGATCAAAGAACCCATCAAAAGGGCACACAGTATCCTCAGCAGCCATTCTGTTTCAAAATATTCCATGATCTGATCCTCCGGATACCAATATTATTTCATATTTCAGGAAAGAATAAAAAAAGATCTGTCAGTCAAGGAGAAAGTGGCTGAACAGATCTCTTTGCAGACTATTCGATCGTGACGGTCTGTTTTGTCTCGATGGATTTCTGTTCCTTGGAAGGAAGGACGATATTCAGGATACCGTTCTCGAATCTCGCCTTGATATCTTCGGCCTTGATATTTTCGCCGACATAGAAACTTCTCGAGCAGGATCCGAATCTTCTTTCGGAACGGATCAGGTTGCCTTTCGCATCCTTCTCTTCGTTCGTCTGATTGTGGTTCGCCTTGATGTTCAGATATCCGTCCATGATATCCATCTGGACATCTTCCTTATTGTATCCAGGCAGTTCGATATCAAGATTGTAGTAACCGTCTTTTTCGTAGACATCCGTTCTCATGACGTTATCGGAATATACAGTTCCTTTCGGGAAGAAACTGTCGAACATATCATCAAATACATCTAAACTTCTAGGAAAATATTTCATTTTATTTACCTCCATATCCGGGTCTTATCTCACCCCGCATCTATATCATAACACAACGATTAGCACTGTCAAGTATTAAGTGCTAACATTGATGATAAAAGAGTGCTAAATATCGAACAGGAAGTATATGACATGACAGATCCTAATTATTACTATATAGTAATAAATGAAAAGGAGTTTTCATATGTATCACGGAGGAAGCCTGATATCGCGTATCCATAAACTGACGAACCGCAAGATCAACAGTCTGTTGAAAGAAGAAAAGATCGATGCCTTCAACAATGCCCAGGGGACGATCATCTACGCCCTGTGGGATAAAGACGCATTGAGTATTACAGAGATCTCGAACATTACCTGTCTGGCGATGTCTTCGCTGACGACGATGCTGGAACGGATGAGACAGAAAGGCCTCATCGAGATGAAGAGCGATCCCAAAGATGGGCGGAGCACCCTCGTCTCTTTGAGCACGAAAGGCAGAGAAGTCAGTTCCTCGTTCGAAAAGATCACGGATGAGATGTTCGAAAGTTACTATCACGGTTTCAGCGAAGAAGAAGTCGTCCTGTTTGAAGGGATGCTGGAAAGAGTATTGAAGAATCTGGAGGATAGAAGATGAAGATCAGAGAAATAGAAGTGAAAGATGTAATGACCAAGTCCAATCTGCCGGTATCGGATTACAGCGTGAATCCGTATACGGGCTGTGCCTTTGCGTGCAAGTACTGCTACGCATCGTTCATGAAACGGTTCACGAACCATCCGGAACCCTGGGGTGAATTCGTCGATGTGAAATACTGGCCTGAGATCAAGGACCCGCAGAAGTATGCGGGAAAGGAAGCCTTCTTCGGTTCGGTGACCGATCCTTATCAGCCGTTGGAAGAAAAATATGAAAGGACCAGGACATTACTGAAACAGCTGCAGGGCAGCGGTGTGAAGATCTCCATCGCCACGAAATCCGATCTGGTCCTTAGAGACCTCGATCTGATCCGTTCCTTCCCGGGTGCGAGAGTCTCTTGGTCAATCAATACACTGGATGAAGGATTCAAGGCACAGATGGATAGAGGTGCTTCGATCCGCAGGAGGCTTGATGCGATGAAGAAGTTCTACGATGCGGGCGTTCTGACGACACTGTTCATCTCCCCGATCTTTCCGGGCATCAGCGATCCGATCGAGATCATCGAAGCAGCCAAGGACCGCTGCAATCTCGTCTGGCTGGAGAATCTGAACCTCAGGGGTGAATACAAGCCTGTGATCTTGAACTGGATCAGGGAGAATCATCCGGAACTGACGGATCTGTATCGTGATATCTACACGAAGAAGGATCGGTCCTACTGGTTCGATCTTCACGAGAAGCTGAAGGAATATACCGCAAGGGAAGGCATGCCGTATCTCAGAGACGATGACAGCCGCTACAGCGCATTCGGTGAAAAACCGGTCGTCGTCAACTATTTCTTCCATGAGGAAGTCAAACGTTCCGCCAAAGGAAAAGGAAACAGTATCGAGGTGTAGCCATGGATCAGATGGGACTGTTTGAGACACAGGAAAAAGAGGCCTTCGAACCTCTGGCTTCCCGGATGCGTCCGAGGACTTTGGATGAGTTCGTCGGACAGGAACACCTCTTGGGAAAGAATAAACTGCTTTACTGTCTGATCGAGAACGATCAGGTCTCTTCCATGATCTTCTGGGGTCCTCCGGGCGTCGGGAAGACGACGCTGACCTATCGCAGACAGAGAGAACTGAGCGATCTTCCTTGAGAAAAAGGGGAGTGCTGAATCAGTGATAAATTTAGCACTCAACACTTGACAGTGCTAAAGAACAGAGCTATAACGAAGGTGTAAAGAGAATCAGAGAAGATTCGAGAGGTAATGACTTAGGATCCAAACCCTCCATTCCCCTTACTGAAACATAGTTCATTACATATGAACAATGAGGAAAGTAAAGGAGGTAAATGTACTATGTTAACACCTAAAGTTTTTGAAAGAGATCTGTTTGATGACTGGTTTGACGGTTTTGATCTGATGGACCGTGAAATGGAACAGTTGAACCATAAGCTGTACGGAAAGCGTGCCGGCAGAGAGATGCTGACAGATATCAAGGAACATGAAGACCATTACGATGTCGAGATCGATCTTCCGGGATTCAGGAAGGAAGATATCAATGTGGAACTGAATGATGGCTACCTGACTATCACTGCGACCAAGGGTCACGATCAGGATGAAAAGAACAAGGAAGGAAAGGTCATCCGTCAGGAAAGATATTCCGGTTCGATGAGCAGATCCTTCTATGTCGGTGACCAGATCACCGTAGATGAGATCCACGGCAAATACGAAGGCGGTGTATTGACCTTGAGTGTTCCGAAGAAGGAGGAACAGCAGAAAGTCGATCACAGCAATCGTATCATGATCGAAGGATGATGAAGGAAAGGGCTGAATGATCAGCCCTTTTTTATTGCTGAGATCTTTCTTCATAGAGCCGTTCTATTTCCGCAATTGCAGTCACGAGTGTTGAAAACGAAGAGACATGTTTTATCATTAAAGTAATGAAACGTTCCAAAAGTGCTCAGTTCTGGGAGAAGGTAGCCCGCAGAGTCATCATTCCGAAAGGAAAGAATATGACGGAAGTCATCCTGGCTTTTCGCAAGGCAAAGGGGAAGAAACGCTATAATCTGCCTTTGCTTTTGAAGATACAGAACAAAGTGGACGATGTGATCTCGAGAGATATGCAGCTCTTCTACATGAATGTCGAAAGCGAAAGTGATAAACTCATCGTCTACCTGCACGGCGGTGCATATGTGGATGAGATCCTTCCGTTACATTGGATGATGCTGGACAAGATCACGTCCGGTGTCGATTCGACCTTTATCATCCCCGACTATCCTCTGGCTCCGCATGCGGATTTCAAGGAGTGTTATGAGAAGATGACGGTCTTCTATCAGAAGGTATTGGAATACTACCCGGACAGGCAGATCATCCTGATGGGAGATTCGGCCGGAGGCGGACTGGCTGCCGGTCTGGCTCTGTACTTTCATGAACAGGGTCTGAAAGATCCGGACAAGCTGATCCTGCTGTCACCGTGGGTCGATCTCGTGATGGACAATCCTGAGATCAAAGATTATATCCCGGTGGATCCGACCCTGAAGTACGATGAACTGCGTGTGGATGCGGACCATTGGGCGAACGGGACCGATCTGAAGGATCCCCGCCTGTCTCCGATCTATGGGGACCTGAGCGTATTGAAAGACGTGACGGTATTTACCGGAACGCACGAGTTCTTCTATCCGGACATCGTGAAGTTTGCGAAGATGTGTGAAGAGAAGGACGTAAAGACGAGACTGTATATCGGAGAAGGATTGGACCATGTCTATCCGGTCTTTCCGATCCCGGAAGCGGATGAGGCGATCAGGGAGATCTGCCGCATCATCGAAGAATAGGAGGAGACCGCATGGATGTAATGGAACTGATGAGATCCAGACACAGCGTCAGACAGTATCTGGATCAGCCGATCGAAGAAGAGAAAAGGCAGATCCTGGATGAAACAGTCAGGGAACTGAATCATTTAAGCGGACTGAGGATACAGATCATGTATGAGGAACCGGATTGTTTCAATTCGAGACTGGCACATTACGGAAGGTTTGAAAACGTAAGAAACTACATCGTCATCGCTGCGAAGAAGGATGAGGATGCGCAAGAGAAATCCGGTTATTACGGCGAGAGGCTGGTCCTGAAGGCACAGGAACTGGGCCTCAATACCTGCTGGGTCGCACTGACGCACGGCAAAAGCAAGGCTGTCCTCAGGGACGATGAGAAAGAAGTGATCATCATCTCTCTGGGATACGGAAAGGATCAGGGAACAGCTCATCGCAACAAGGATATTTCAAAGATCACGGATAGATATGAAGACGCTCCGGAATGGTACAGAAGAGGGATCGAAGCGGCCATGTATGCACCGACGGCTGTGAATCAGCAGAAGTTTCGTATTCAGCTGATCGACGAAAACAAAGTCCGGGCTGTGACATCCGGACTTGGGGCTTTACTGAAACTGGATCTCGGCATCGTGAAGTATCACTTCGAACTCGGTGCCGGAACGGAAAACTTCAAATGGATATGAAAGACCGCGGATTGAGGTGAACCCTCAAAGTTGGACCAACGAAAGGAGGTTCACTTCAGATGCGGTCTTTCTTACAGGATACAGGAATCGAAGAAATCGATGATCCCCATTTCGACATCTTCTTTGATGTCACCGTAGTTGTGGATCTCATGACGGTAACCGGAATACAGGAAGGTCGTGACATTGTGTCCGGTATCGATGAGCCAGTTGGCTGTCTGATAGACGCCCGTTCCGTACTGACCGACCGGGTCCTGATCGCCCGCGATATTGTAGATCGGGAGATCCTTCGGGACTTTTTCCGCCCATTCCGGTCCGGTGATATCTTCCATCATCTGCAGGAAATACAGCCAGGCCCGATTGGAGGTCGGTTTCGTGAACGCATCGAACGGATCTTCTGCGTGGTCCTTCTGAACGTACGGACTGTCGCAGATCCATTCATTGCCCAGTTTGACGCCTTCATCGCACCTTGCGAACATCCAGCCCATGAACTGTGCACCTAAAGACGGATCGGCTTCGTCACCTTTTCCTTCGTCGACCAGTCTCTTTACGATGGCGATATTCTCATCCAGGTTCGGCCAGACACCGGTGGTACCGCAGATGGTCGCACCCTTCAGGTCATCTCCGTATTTGGCGATATACTCTCTGGTGATGAAGGAACCCATGGAGTGTCCGAACATGAAGTAAGGCAGGTTCGGATACTTCTCGCAGACGAGATCGTGGAGCTTCTTTTCATCTTCCATCATGGTGGTATGGCCCTTGTTTCCCCAGTTGCCCCAGCTGTCGTTTTCCAGTGCGGTCTTTCCGTGTCCGACGTGGTCATCGGCTGCCACGATATAACCGGCTTCCATGAACGATGTGATCATGTGCAGATAACGGCGGGAGTGTTCACCGAAACCGTGAACGAGCTGAATGATCCCTAAAGGTTTCGCTGCAGGGACATAGATCCAGCCATAGACATCATCCCGCTCGTTATAGGAACGAAATTGAATCTCGTGAAGCATATGATGAATGATCCTTTCTCGGAGTTGAACTCCATTCTCTGTCTTTATGATAACATCGAATGCATATCCATGGAATATAATAGAAGAGTAGAGCTGTACGAAAAACAGATCAGCAGATCTGTTAGGATAATGAAAAAAGGAGGTCATATGCAACAGATCAAATGTCCGAACTGCGGAGAAGTGTTCACGATCGATGAATCCAATTACGATTCGATCGTCAGACAGGTGAGAGACCATCAGTTCAACGAAGAACTGAAGAAGAGAGACAGGGAATACGAACAGCGTCTGCAGACCGAACTCAGTCTGGTAAAGACGAAGACGGAAAGTGCGAACCTGCAGGCGCTCAACGAGAAGGATCAGATCATCGCGAAACTGCAGAACGATCTGTCCAATAAAGAGAAAGAGAACGAACTGGTCACCAGGGAAGCTGTCGATCAGATCGAAGCCAGACTGCAGGAAAAGGAGAAACAGATCTCTCTGTTGCAGAGCGAACTCAAAAACAAGGATACGGAAAGCGAACTGAAGGTATCCAGGGCTCTGGAAAAGAAGAACGAAGAGATCAGCGAGCTCAAGGCCAACACGCAGGCCATGCAGGAAGGTTTCCGGAAACAGATGGCAGATAAGGATGACCTGATCGCTTACTATAAAGATTTCAAAGCCAAACATTCCACCAAGATGATCGGGGAAGATCTGGAACAGCACTGTCTCTATGAATTCAACCGGGTCAGACCGTTATTTCAGAATGCCTACTTCGAGAAAGATAACGATGCCTCTCAAGGTTCCAAGGGAGACTTCATCTTCCGGGATTACGACGAGGAAGGAACGGAGATCGTCTCCATCATGTTCGAGATGAAGAACGAAAGGGATGAGACGCAGACCAAACACAAAAACGAAGACTTCCTGAACAAGCTGGACAAAGACCGGAACGAAAAGAAATGTGAATATGCGGTACTGGTCTCTCTGCTGGAGATGGACAACGATCTGTACAACGAAGGCATCGTGGACATGTCCCACCGATATCCGAAGATGTATGTGGTCAGACCGCAGAACTTCATTCCGATCATTACGATCCTGAGGAATGCAGCCATGAATTCTCTTTCCTACAAGAAACAGCTGATCGTCGCCCAGAATCAGGATCTGGACTACAGACAGTTCGAGGAGAACATGAACAAATTCA
The DNA here is from genome assembly GCA_902803785.1 of uncultured Erysipelotrichaceae bacterium. Taxonomy (GTDB): domain Bacteria; phylum Bacillota_I; class Bacilli_A; order Erysipelotrichales; family Erysipelotrichaceae; genus Colivicinus. Next base: position 3,964 of record CADCRE010000143.1, on the reverse strand, counting down.
AGGAAGGCTTCTCGAAGAACTACGAGCTGGCTTCCCGCAAGTTCCAGGATGCGATCGACGATATCGACAAGACGATCAAGGCTCTGGAGAAAACGAAAGCCGACCTCCTCTCATCAGACAGAAACCTGCGTTTGGCCAACGACAAGGCTCAGGATCTCAGTATCAGGAAACTGACGAAGAATGCGCCGGGGATCGCAGAGAAGTTCAAAAATACGAAATAAGAGAAGAACGGGAAACCGTTCTTTTTGTATCAGGAATCTGTCTTCTTTCGGTGAATAAAGAAGTGAAAGGAGGAATATCTGATTTTGAAATATCGAAGGAGAGATCAAAATGAAGGACTATCTGGAATACAAGGGATACTATGGAACGGTCGAGTATTCTGCAGAGGATGACATCCTGTATGGAAGGATCATAGGACTTCGAAGATCCTCGATCACTTATGAAGGTTCCGGCCTGAAAGAACTGAAGCAGGACTTCAGAGATGCAGTAAATGATTACATCTCGAGTTTTGATGATCCTTCGAAGATCGAGAAACCCTGTAAAGGAACGTTCAATGTTCGTATCGGACCGGAACTGCATGTGAAGGCGGTCCTGAAGGCGAGAGAGAATTCGCAGACTCTAAACACTTTTGTTAAGGAAGCGATCCGAAAACAGGCCGTGGATCTCTAAGCGAAACAAGAACGGCGTTGCTGCTCTTAAATAAGACTCTTTTCCGAGAATAATTGCCTGACTAAGAAGGTGACCCCGTGTACGGAAAACCCGTATACGGGAAAACGATATGCGTGACAGCAATTGCCCACAGATCTGACTAACTCAAATATAAAAGCCAAGGCCAAAGCGTATGGGACCACTCGTTCACATTGTATGCTAGCCTATCATAATTATGATAAAATGAAGCCATAAGGAGGTGAGGGCAATGTTGGACATCAGACCGATCTCAGATCTGAGAAATAAGTTTACAGAAATTGAATCTACTGTCAAACAGGGTAAACCGGTATTTCTTACAAAAAACGGCTATGGTTCCATGGTGGTGCTTTCTCTGGAGGAATATTCCAAGCTGACAAACGACATCGAATATGCCCTTGATGCTGCCGATGCACAAGCACAGGGAAGCACAGAGAGATTGAGCCACGAAGAGGTTTTTGGGAAGATCAGAAAAAACATAAATGGATAAGACATACAGATTGTCGTATCTGCCTTTGTTTTACCAGGATCTTAATCGTGTTGTAACTTATATTGCGGAGGTGCTGGAAAACAAAGAAGCAGCTAATAAACTGCTGGATGAAGTCGATAAAGCCATTACCAAAAGACTTCCTGATGCAGACAAGTTCCCTGAATATAAAACCGCCAGGAAAAGGACCGACCCTTATTATTGGATCCTTGTAAAAAACTATATTGTTTTCTATACCGTGATAGAAACAGACACAGAAAAAATCATGGAAGTCAGAAGATTTCTCTATAAGAGAAGAGATATAAAGAAACTGTTGTAATAATCAGCTGTAATAATCAGCCATCCTGCACAAGCAAAAAAACCGTTATTCAACGGTTTTTTTGGTGTTCATAACACTACAAGAGATGAACGATACGATGAGTGTATGTGTTCCCCGTGTTAGCGTCCGATCATTTCGGCCAATCTGAGTCAATATAAAACGGCCACTTATTCCTTGGTCAACAGAAAACGGCCACTACCGATATTTCTTGTTTTCTTCTACACTGATAGTAGTCAACGTATCAGCAGAAAGGAGAAAATGTCTAATCAGAAAATCAGTAATGACCTACAAGAAATATTATCACATGCGATCACTCAGATGAAAGAAGAGGCCGGAAGAGATCTTGCGATTGAGGAAATCAATCTGGCAGAACTTCAAAGAAGGACAGGGATCAGCCGCCATAAGCTCAGGAAGCTGAAGAAAGATGGCTTCATTGTAAAGCCGCATGGCAACACCGGGAAAGTTACTAAGGTCTCTGTCTTATATGGCTACAGCGATACGATCGATGAACTGCTCAAGGCCGGCGTATCCAATTCCGAAGTCATCTTTGACAGGATAAAGGAACTTGGCTACACAGGCTCAAAGACCACAGTCAAAAACTACATCGCAAGTCATAAGGATCTTCTCCCTGCGCAAAGGATCATCATTGCCTCTCAGGGAAACAGAGGAAGAAGGTATCAGACAGGACCCGGCGAGTCCTTTCAGATGGATTGGGGTTTTGTCAATGTGACTGATAATAACGGCGGAAGCTACCGCGTTGCCTGTTTCGCGATGATCTGTCATCATTGCGGAAAGATGTATGTGGAGTTCTTCCCCAATGCCAAACAGGAGAACCTGTTCATCGGAATGATCCATTCCTTCATCTATCTGGGCATTCCAAAGACCGTTCTTACCGATAACATGAAGTCAGTCGTCATCGAACGGGACGGGGAAGGCAAGCCGATCTGGCAGAAGGATTATGAAGCCTTCATGAAGACGATCGGTTTTGAAACCAGACTGTGCAAAGTCGCCCATCCTTTTACGAAAGGAAAGGTGGAAAGGCTCATCCGCTTTGTCAAAGGAAACTTCCTGGTCGGCAGAGTGTTTGGCAATATCACCGATCTCAATTATGAAGCCTTAAGATGGTGCAATGACCAAAACAGAAGATATCACAAGGCGCTGGATTGCGTTCCTGAAGAAAAGCATTTCAGGGAATGCGCATCTGTATGTGCAACGATTCTGATGGATCACGATGTGATGGTCTATCTTTGTCCTTTAAGAAAGATCAGCTTTGACGGCTTTGTCAACTTTGAAGGAAGAAGGTTCGGCGTTCCCTACTGGTATACAGAAAGGACCTGCCGGGTAAGAAGAGACGCTTTTACTCTCTATATCTACGATTCGGATCTGACAAAAGAACTCGTGCAGCACAACGTCACCTGGTCAAAAAGAGATTCCTATTGCAGGGATCAGTACGCATTGCCACAGCCGGAAGAAGTGCCAAGCACGCCGGTAAAGATCGCCATAAGACAGATCGAAGGAAGAAAGGATGATCGCTCATTCGACAAGTTTGACTTCGCAAAGGAGGCACACTGGTATGAATGAGCCTGCATATGAAAGGATCGCTTCTTCCTGCGAAAGGATCGAGATCGACTTTTCCAAAGAGGAGATGGCAAATCTGGCCGTCATTCACAACATGCCTGAACAAAGCATTGAAGATATCGCAACAGTCTTCTCTTATCTTGAAGAAAGAAAGAACCAGACGATCATCGACACCTGCATCAAGTTAAGCAGGCTTCCCAAAAAGGAACCGAAAACATTTGAAGGCTTCGACTTTTCCAGGATCCATGGACAGGATATCGAAAGGCTGACCAGCCTCTCTTCTTTGTCGCCGCTGTACTCCAGAAAGAATCTGGCATTCATCGGTCCCCAGGGGGTCGGCAAGACCCATCTTGCGATGGCCTTTGGCAGAAAGTGCTGTGAGGCCGGCATGAAGACCTACTTCTTAAAGGCAACAGAACTCAATCAGAAGATGACCTATGCCAGGAAGTTCGGCAAGATCGATTCCCTGGTCAAGAACATGGTCAAACCATCCTGTCTGATCATCGATGAAGTCGGCAGATGCATATTTGATGAATACAATACCAATCTGTTCTTCGATATCGTAGACAGAAGATCTATCAAAGAAGGACCCAACTGCATGATTTTTACCAGCAACAAGAATCCGAAGGACTGGGAAAACTACTTTATAGAGAAAGACTCCCTGTTAGGAGCCATGGACCGTTTCTTCAATGATGCGCTTGTATTCATGATCAAGGGAGAAAGCTACAGGGGCAGAAAGACGGAAACGATCTCTTTACAGGCAGGAAACACTGCCCCCGTTACCGGAACAAAATAACAGCTGAACAGCTGAAGCTGATACGTTGGCCGAAATCAGTTGACTGAAATTGGCCGAAATTGCCTGACTCTGAATGGCCGAAATCGCCTGGCGCTAACAT
>CADCRE010000142.1 GCA_902803785.1 uncultured Erysipelotrichaceae bacterium | reverse complement strand
TTTCTCTGCAAGCAGTTTTACCATGGTTGATTTGCCTGCATAGGCCGTACCAGTAATAAAATACGCGTTGTCAAATCTCATGTCTTATTGGTGGTATAAGCAGCATACCGTCTCGACATGCGTCGTATACGGAAACATATCAAACGGATGGATCTCTGAGATATCGAAATCATCCTTGAGAAGATCGAGATCCCGTTTCAGCGTTGCGGGGTTGCAGGAAACGTAGATCACCTTCTTCACATTGCTGTTTCGGATGGAAGCGATCAGTTCCTTGCTGATGCCTTTTCGCGGAGGGTCGACGACGACGATGCTCTTATCCTTCAGATACGGATCCATTCCTTTGGATGCGTCGGCCAATACGAAATCCACGTTGTCGAACTGATTCAGTACCGCATTGTCTTTTGCGTTGTCGATCGCTTCTTTTACGATCTCCACACCGGTGACATGCCCCGCGTGCCTTGCCAGATACAGGGAGATCGTGCCGATCCCGCAGTAGAGGTCGAGGATCTTTGCATCCGGATCATTTCCGGCGAATTCAGCGATCTGCGCATAGAGTCTCTTCATCATGGAATGGTTCACCTGATAGAAGGACTTCAGGGACAGCTTGACACGGATCCCGTCGTAGATATCGAAGATGTGGTCTCTGCCATAGAGGACTTTGATCTCATCTCCCAGAATGACATTGGTCTTTCGGTCATTCAGATTCAGAAGGATGGAACGGATCTCCGGGAACTGTTCCGTCAGAAAGAATACTGTCCGGGAAAGGTCGACATCGAAACTGCGGACGACGAAAGCCACCATGACTTCATCTGTCTCTCTGGCATGTTTGATCACGATATGACGGATCATTTCCGCATCCTTTTCCCGTTTCAGGGATCCTTTCAGGAAGCGGATGATCTGATTGCCGACCTTGGATTCGATGAGACAGTCCGGGAATTCGACGATGTCGTTAGAATTGCGGCGGTAAAAGCCCATCTTTCCGTTCCGGTAAGGGATCTGTATCTTGTTTCGGTAATAGAGAGGTTCTTCCTCTTTCTGAATGTCCAGGACTTCATATCCTTCCAAGGTATGGACCAGGACTTCCTTCTTCAGTCTCAACTGATGGTCGTAGTCGATATGACGGTAGTCGCAGCCGCCACATTTATAGGCGATCGGACAGCGACTTTCGACGCGATATGGGGAAGCTTCGATCATCTCGTAAATGATCCCGACGGAGTAATTCTTCTTCTCTGCGATGATCTTGACATCGGCAGTCTCCCCTTTGATCATCCCCTTGACAAAAACGACCAGATCACCGCTCTTGGCGATGCCCAGGCCGTCTACCGACATATCCACGCATGTACATCTGAGGATATCGTTTTTCATAATAATAAAAACTTCATGAAAACATGAAGTTTATTCGCCGTCTTCAGACTCCGTCTCTTCCGAAGTCTCAGTCTGTGTCTCCAGGCCTTCCAGTTCGGCAGCCAGTGACGGGTTCTTCGGATGAGCCAGGTCGTCGATGCCGTACTGTTCTTCGGCTGCGTTCTTGTGCAGCAGTTTGTACTGGCGGGAATTCGCGTCGCCGATCGCGCTGGCAGTCGCCGTCGTATAGACGTTGATCTGCAGGTCATACATCTTTGCGGAAGCGGTCGATGTGAAATAGGTTCCGATCGGTAATGCGGCGTTCACCTTGTTGTAGGCGGACGTCAGGATGGAATCGATCTGTTCCTCGGAGAGAGAATCGTTGGTATCGATATAGATCTTCAACTGTCCTTCGGAAAGGATCACTTCCACACTGTCGAGAGATCCCAGAGTGGACAGGTCGTTCTTCAGAGAATCGATCTGTTCCTGCTGGATCTGCGGCTGAAGGTCACCGTCAAAACGGCTTCCTTCTCTCGGACTTCCCGTCTGTAAGGCGGAAATACCTAAGATCGCCAGGAAGATCGTGACCGGAATGGCTATGATGAAAATGCCGACGATCAGCACGATGGCTGAACGGGACAGTTTCCTCTTTGGTTTCTTCGTTTTTTCTTTCTTTACTTCACTCATATAAACTCCTATCACATTCTAGCATACTTAAAGCAGCTTCTCAAATTCTTCTTCATTCAGGGTCGTGATCCCCAGTTTCCTGGCTTTATCGAGCTTGGAACCGGCTTCCGTGCCGTAGATGACATAGTCTGTCTTCCCGGATACGGAACCGGAGACTCGTGCTCCCAGGTTCTCCAATAATGCGGTCGCTTCGTTGCGGGAATACTTTTCCAGTGTTCCGGTCAGAACGACCGTCTTATCTTTGAATACCGAATCGTTTGAAACGGTATTGTCGATATAGTTCATATTGACTCCCAGCATCCTCAATTGTTCGATCATTTCGACGTTGGAAGCTTCATTGAAGAATTCGCGGATGTATTCGGCGGTGACCGGTCCGATATCCCGGATCTCGCTGAGTTCTTCCACGGATGCGTTCATGAAATGTTCCATATCCCTGAAATAGGCTGCCAGGACCTTGGCTGCCTTTTCGCCGACCTGACGGATGCCCAGACCGTTGATGAGACGTTCCAGGGAATTCTGTTTGGAGTTTTCGATGGCTTCGATCAGGTTGTCGTAGGACTTCAGACCGAACTTCTCCATCTGCAGGATCTCGTCCTTGCGGTTGTGGAGCTTGTAGATATCTTCAAAGCTGTTGAGGAGGCCTTCATTCAGGAATGCCTCTACCCTCTTTTCACCCAGACCGTCGATGTTCATGGCGTTTCGTTCGGTAAAATGAGCGATGGAGTAGACCAGACGTGCCTTGCATTCGCTGTTGACACAGTAGTGGGCAGCTTCGTCTTCGAAGCGGTAGAGCCTTCCTCCGCAGACCGGACAGGTCTCAGGGAATACGAAAGGCATCTGCGTTCCGTTCCTGTCTTCCTTGATGGCCCTCACGACTTCCGGGATGATATCTCCCGCCTTGCGGACGATGACGGTATCGCCGATGCGGATGTCCTTGTCTCTGATGTTGTCTTCATTGTGAAGTGTCGCAAATCCGACGGTCGTTCCGGCGACCTTGACCGGCGTCAGTTTCGCATTCGGGGTACACTTTCCGGTACGTCCGACCGTGATGAAGATGTCCTCCACCTTCGTGCGGACTTCCTCGGCCGGGAACTTGTAGGCGATGGCCCATTTCGGGATACGGGACGTAAACCCCAAACGTCTCTGAAGGTCATAGGAATTGACCTTGATGACCATGCCGTCGATCTCGTAAGGAAGATCATGACGGATCTTGGCCGTCTCTTCGATATAGCCGATCACTTCTTCGATATCGGAGAAGAGTTTCGTATTCTCATTGACGACGAATCCCAGTCTTCTGGCATATTCCAGGGAACCGTAATGCGTTTCTGAATTCACATCATCCGGTACATGGTACCAGAATCCGTCGAGGCCTCGGGAAGCGCAGATGCGGGAATCGAGCTGACGGATCGATCCGGCAGCCGCATTACGCGGATTGGCGAACTCTTCTTCACCGTTGGCGATCCTTTCCCGATTGAGACGGTTGAAGGATGATTTCGGCATATAGATCTCACCGCGGATATCGTAACGCTGACGATATGGGATCGACATCGGGATACTGTGGATGGTGCGGACATTGGAAGTGACGTCTTCTCCGGTGATCCCGTCTCCGCGGGTCACAGCCTGTACGAAACGTCCGTCCTCGTAGATCAGAGACATCGCCAGTCCGTCGATCTTGTATTCGGCACAGTATTCGACCGGTCCGTAGACATCGGTGATCTTGGATGACCAGTCTCTGAGTTCATCATAGGAAAAGACATCGCCCAGTGACAGCATCGGCCTCTCGTGTGTGATCTTCTTGAATTCGCTCAGGATCTCGAAGCCGACCCGTTTCGTGACGGAATCGGGATCGTCCATCTCCGGGTGTTTCTTTTCCAGATCTTCGAGTTCCCGGAACAGCTGGTCATATTCGCTGTCGGGGATCGTCGGCTTATCCAGTGTGTAGTATTCGTAGCTGTAGCGCTTCAGCAGGCTGCGCAGTTCCAGTATCCTCTGTTTTTCGTCCATAACTCCATTATAGTATAATTCTCCAATTTGGCGATGATGTGACTTTTTTGCGCATGAAGGAGTATAATTGTATCGTTGTTTATACAAGGAGATATTTATGTCCGATAAGAAAAAAACGAACACAAACGCATTCGATACACCGATCACCGAACGTATCCCATGGAGGAAAGCTTCGGAGAACAGTGATATCCCATTGACTTTAGACTATTTTGACGGTTCCATGTACGAAGCTCTCGAAAGAGTCGCAGAAAAGTATCCGCACGCGATCGCCTTTGACTTCATGGGCAGATCGACGACCTACCGTCAGATGATCGACCAGATCAACCGCTGCGCCAAGGCATTACGTACCATCGGCGTCAGAGAGAACGACTGTGTCACGATTGCCATGCCGAACTGTCCGCAGGCTGTATACATGTTCTACGCTGTTAACCTGGTCGGTGCGATCGCCAATATGATCCACCCGCTCTCTGCCGAAAAGGAGATCGAACACTATCTGAACGTATCCAATTCCGTGACTGCCGTCACTCTGGACCAGTTCTACAACAAGTTCGAAAGCATCCGTGAGAACACCAACGTCGTAAACATCATCATCGCTTCGATCCGCGATGAACTCTCCCGCCCGATCAAGGCCGGATACATGCTGACGGAAGGCAGAAAGATCAAACCGATCCCGAAAGATGCACCGGTCATCCGCTGGAACCAGTTCATGAAGATCGCCGACAGCTGCTTCTACAACTACAAGAAGCCGCGTAAGGGATCCGATCCGGCAGTCATCCTCTATTCCGGAGGAACGACCGGAACGACGAAAGGCATCGTCCTTTCCAACAGCAACTTCAACAACCTCGGTCAGCAGATCGTTGCGACCAACCCGATGTACCGTCCGGGCGACAAGATGCTGGCAGCGATGCCGCTCTTCCACGGATTCGGACTTGGTGTCTGTGTCCATTCGATGCTCTCCCAGGCCGGAAGAGTCATCCTGCTTCCGCGTTTCACGCCGAAGTCCTACGCAAAAGCGATCCTGAAGAACAAGTGCAACTTCATCGCCGGTGTCCCTACCCTGTTTGAAGCCCTGCTTCGTAACGATCAGATGAATGGCAAGGATCTGTCCTTCCTGAAAGGTATGTTCTCAGGCGGCGATTCCCTGTCTGTGGAACTGAAGAAGAAAGTCGACAAGTTCCTTTACGATCATCATGCGACGATACAGGTCAGAGAAGGATACGGAACGACAGAGACCGTTACGGCCTGCTGTCTGACTCCACCGACCATGTACAAGGAAGGATCCATCGGTATCCCGTTCCCTGATACCTTCATCAAGATCGTTGAACCGGATACGGACAACGAAGTCGCCTACGGAGAAGAAGGAGAGATCCTGCTTTCCGGTCCGACCAATATGCAGTACTACTGGAACAATGAAGAAGAGACTGCTCAGACGCTGAGACATTCCGATACCGACGGACGTACCTGGGTCCATACCGGTGACCTCGGTACCATGGATGACGAAGGATTCGTCTACTTCAAGGGCCGTTCCAAGAGGATGATCATCACATCCGGATACAACGTCTATCCTGCACAGCTGGAAAACATCCTGGATGCGCATGACGATGTCCTGATGTCCTGTGTCATCGGTGTTCCTGATTCCTACAAGATGCAGAAAGTCAAGGCGTTCGTCACTCTGAAACCGGGTGTTGAAAAGAGCGATGCCGTCAAGGAATCGATCATGGCACATTGCCGCAAGTATATGGCGAAATATGCACTGCCGTATGACATCGAATTCCGTGATGACATGCCGAAGACTCTCGTAGGAAAGGTCGCATACCGTATCCTCGAAGAGGAAGAGCTGGCCAAGATCAAGAAACAGGAAGAAGAAGAGACCAAATAAACAGAAGCATCGTCGCAAGACGGTGCTTTTTGTTAGAATGAAGGCATGGAACTGTTTGATTCACATGCACACTACGAAGATGCGATGTTCGATAAGGACAGGCACGAACGCCTGGATGCTTTAAAAGACAGCGATGTCCGCTATGTCCTGAACTGCTGCAGCGATGTCTCGGTCTTCGATACGGTCATCGAGATCCTGGAAAGACACGAGTTCGTCTACGGCAGCATCGGGATCCATCCGCACTGGGTCTGTGAGACACCGGAGAACTGCCTCGACCTGATCCGGAATTATGCGAAACATGAAAAGGTCGTAGCCATCGGGGAGATGGGACTCGACTATTTCTGGAAGGAACCGAAGGACCTGCAGGAGAGGATCTTCCGGGAACAGTTGGAACTGGCGAAGGAACTGAACAAGCCGGTCATCATCCATGACCGTGAGGCACATGACGACTGTATCCGCATCCTTGAAGAATACAAGCCAAGAGGCATCCTCCACCGATACGGCGGACCGGTCGAACATCTCCAGAAAGCCTTCTCCTGGGGCATGTATGTCAGTTTCAACAACGATCTGAGCTATCCTGCCTGGAAACAGCCGCATATCGACTGTCTGATGGCGACTCCCTGGGACCGCCTTCTGATCGAGACGGACTGTCCCTATGCCCCGCCTTATGAACGGGAGAACGACCGTTGTGAGTCGAGCGATGTGGCCAATGTTGTAAGGCTGATCGCGGAATTGAGGAACGTCTCCGAGGAATTCGTCGCAAAAACATCTGCAGAGAACGCAAAAAGGATCTACGGCATCAATCCGTAGATCCTTTCTTTTTCAGATAGTAATCGAATGCAGCCACATCCCTTCTCTGTACGATCCTGTCGACATTGCTGCCGCTTTGATCGTTGAGGCGTTTCAGCGCTTCTTCTTCGCTGAGCCAGACGATCTCCTTGATCAGGATCGTCTCCTCTTCAGTGCGATGCGTCTGTTCCGTATGTTTCGTATCGACCCTGCAATAGAAGAACGTGGAGAACGTGATACGGTAGATCAGATTGTAGGCATCGATGATCGATCCCAGCAGCTGACATTCCTTGACCGTGACTCCCATCTCTTCCTTGATCTCCCTGAGAATGGTATCGACCAGATCTTCATCCTTCTCCACGCCTCCGCCGCAGGTCTCCAGATGATCGCGGACACCGAAAAAGTCTTCTCCCACCAGATGCAGGAAACCGAACTTCCCTTCTTCGTTTTCAATGATCGCTCTGGCGGTATAGCGGATATGGTCGTAGCCGTGGTATGGATAGAGATCATCCTTGAAACGGGCGATGATCGGCCAGTCTACATTCATTCCCAGTTCATCGATATCGATATCAAATCTGTCCATGAATCTATTATAGAAAAGATATCGCTCATGCGATATCATTTTTTTACTCCAATCCGATCAGATAGCTGTATACCGGCTGACCGCCGTCGATGATCTCACATTCGAAATCGGAATGAGAAGAGACGTATTCTTCGATCTCTTTCACTTCCTTCTCGTCTCTGTCATCACCGGTGATGATCGTCAGCAGTTCCTTTTCATCGTTCTCGAACAGTTTGTTCAGCAGATCGATGAGGACCTTCTTTCTGTCTTTTCCGGAGGAGACGATCGTCTTTCCGGAAATGGCCATGTAGTCCCCTTCCTTGACTTCGACACCTTCGAAGACCGTATCCTTGATGGCATAGGTGATACTGGAAGCATCCACATTGGCGATGACATCTGTCAGATCGCGGACATTGTCTTCCGGTCCGGCATCCTTTGCGAACATGCCTACGGCAGACAGACCCGCCTGGACGCTCTTGGTCTCCATGACGGTGATCTTGCGTTCCGGCATGACGTTCTGCGCCTGCTTGGCTGCCAGGATAATGTTGGAATTGTTCGGGAAGATGAAGATGTTTTCGCAGTTGTCGAGTTCTTTGACGGCTTTCACGAAATCTTCCGTCGAAGGATTCATCGTCTGTCCGCCGGAGATCACGATATCCGTACCGAGATCGTAGAAGAGCTTCGTGAGTCCTTCCCCTGCCGCAACGGCGATGATGCCGTATTTCTGTTTCGGTCTCTCCTTTTTGACTTCCTTCTTTTCCGTCTTCTTCGCTTCGGCAATGATCGTGGAATGCTGTTCCTGCATGTTCTCGATCTTCAGCTTGATGAATTCACCGTAGCGCTGTCCGATGTTCAGGGCATCACCCGGTTTCAGTGTATGTACATGGACCTTCACCAGATCGTCATCCTTGACGACGACCAGGGATTCTCCGCCCATGTCGGTCAGTTTCTTCTTGAGGATCTTCTCATCGAAGGTCTTCACGTATTCCTTGTCCAGGCGGACGATGAATTCGGTGCAGTATCCGAATTCTTCATTCTCCAGAAGCAGGGCCGGATTGACTTCGACTTCTTCCTTCTTTTCCGCGAATTCGACCGGATTTCCTTCCAGATACAGCTTCATGCCTTCGATGATGCGAAGCAGTCCCGCACCGCCGGAGTCGACGACACCGACTTCCTTGAGGACCGGCAGATAGTCCGGAGTCCTTTCCAGGGATTCGGCCGCATAGTCGTGAAGCTTGGTGAAATAGGTCAGAAGATCGAAAGGTTCGGTCTCATAGTCGTGGTTCGCATACCAGGAGGCTTCTCTGATGACGGTCAGGATGGTGCCTTCGACCGGCTTCATGATGGCCTTGTAGGCGACTCTGGCGCCGTTCTCAAAGCCTAAGGAGACATCCTGGACTTCGATCTCGTCTTTTCCTTCGATGTGCTGGTAGAAACCGCGGAAGATCTGGGATGTGATGACACCGGAGTTTCCTCTGGCTCCCATCAGAAGTCCGCGGGAAAAGGCCTTGGCGATGTCGGAAACGGAATCGCTGGTGCAGTGCAGAGCTTCGTTGTAGCCGTTGCTGAAGGTCATCGACATATTCGTTCCCGTATCTCCGTCCGGGACCGGGAAGACGTTCAGCGTATTGATCTCTGCGGCGTGGTTCTCCAGATTGGCGCAGGCCGATCTTAAAAGAGCCTTGAACGTTTCATGATTGATCCTATCCATTGACGGTGATCCCTTCGACATGGACGTTCACGGCATTGACGTCCATGTTCAGTGTATTCTCCAGAACGTATTTGACTCTCTGCTGGAGTCCCAGAACGACTTCCGAGATCTTGACGCCGTAGGATACGACGACATAGACATCGATCTGAAGACCGTTCTTGTTGTTCTTGATGACGACGCCCTTGGAATAGTTCTCTTTCTTCAGAAGAGCGGAATATCCGTCCTTGAGATAATTCTTGGAGATCATGCCGACGATCCCGTAGCATTCGTTGACGGTCGTTCCCGCCAGTACGGCGATCGCATCGTCAGAGATCTGGATCTGACCGAGCTGTGTGTTCTTGTTGACAGGCATTTTCGATACCTCCGTTCATAACTTCTACATTATAGCAAAATCATCTGTGCAAGTGAAATGAGATACTAACTGCAACTTATTTATAAATATCATAAAACTTTACTGTTTTATGTTAGAATAGATACGTCTGAATCGACGAAAGAAGGAGAAAAGAATGAGCAAGAAATACGTTTATATGTTTGCTGAAGGTAATGCAAACATGCGTGAGCTCCTTGGCGGTAAAGGTGCCAACCTGGCAGAAATGGCCAGCTTAGGTTTACCGGTACCTTACGGCTTTACGATCACCACCGAAGCATGCAACGCTTACTACGATGACGGTGAAAAGATCAACAAGGATATCATGTCACAGGTCAAGACCGCTTTGACGAAACTGGAGAAGCAGGCAGGAAGAAAACTCGGCGATTCCAAGAATCCTCTGCTTGTCTCTGTCAGATCCGGTGCCAGAGCGAGTATGCCGGGTATGATGGATACTATCCTCAACCTCGGTATCAACGATGAAGTCGCAGAGACCATCGCAAAGAAAACAAACAACGAAAGATTCGCATACGATTCCTACCGTCGTTTCATTCAGATGTTCTCGGATGTCGTCATGGAACTGTCCAAGAAGAGATTCGAAGAGATCATCGATGAAGTCAAGGAAAAGAAAGGTGTCAAACTCGATACCGAACTCGATGCGGATGATATGAAGGAACTCGTCAAGAGATTCAAAGAGTTCTACAAGAAAGAACTGAAGGAAGATTTCCCTCAGGATACCAATGTACAGCTGGAAAGAGCGATCGAAGCGGTATTCAGATCCTGGAACAATCCAAGAGCGATCTTCTACCGTAAAGAGAACGACATCCCTTCTTCATGGGGTACAGCCGTCAACGTACAGATGATGGTATTCGGTAACATGGGCAATGACTGCGGTACCGGCGTTGCCTTTACCAGAAACCCTGCTACCGGTGAAAAGAAGCTGTTCGGCGAATTCCTGATGAATGCACAGGGCGAAGACGTTGTTGCGGGTGTCAGAACACCTCAGACGATCGACCAGCTCAAGAAGGTCATGCCTGGCGCATACAACGACTTCGTCAAGATCTGCAATACACTGGAAAACCACTACCACGACATGCAGGACATGGAATTCACGATTCAGGAAAAGAAGCTATTCATGCTGCAGACCCGTAACGGCAAGAGAACAGCTACGGCTGCCTTAAAGATCGCCTGCGACATGGTCAAGGAAGGCAAAGTTTCCATCGATCAGGCTCTGATGATGGTAGAACCGAAACAGCTGGATGCCCTTCTGCATCCACAGTTCGATGCCGAGACCTTAAAGAAAGCAAAACCGATCGCCAAGGCTCTCCCTGCTTCTCCGGGTGCTGCCTGCGGACAGATCGTATTCAATGCGGAAGATGCAGTCAGAGAACACAAGAACGGCAAGAAAGTCATTCTGGTCAGACTGGAAACTTCTCCTGAAGATATTGAAGGTATGGCTGCCGCAGAAGGCGTTCTGACTGTTCGCGGCGGTATGACATCTCACGCTGCCGTTGTTGCCAGAGGCATGGGTGAATGCTGTGTATCAGGCTGCGGCGACATC
>CADCRE010000141.1 GCA_902803785.1 uncultured Erysipelotrichaceae bacterium | reverse complement strand
GAGACCGACTTTCTTGTCTCTCATATCCGGAGTCGTTGCGCTGTTGGAGAACTTCGTATCCCAACCGCCGTTCATGATGGAATGATGAGCTCTCGCAATGTTTCTCGCTTCGCAAAGCATCATACCAACTGTGAAATCAGAGACTGCATCCGCATTTCTTCCCGCTGCATTGACGACAGCGATCCCTCTTTCGGTCGCAGCCTGGATATTGCAGTTTTCCATGCCCGCTCTGACGACACCGATCACTTTCAGATCTCTCAATGCATCCATGCCTTTGGAAGAGAACGGACAGAACGAACCGACCAGGATCTGCGTATCCGGATTGTTCAGGAATCCTTCCGGTACATCCTCTCCTTCCGGACCGTTGACTTCGATACGGCGGAAGACAGCGGAGATATCGTCCTCGCGGGGATCGTCCCAAGGTTCGTTCGCAACTTCCAGATTGTTCAGTCTGGAACTGACTTTTTCCGCAAACTGTTTGATCGGTTCACCGATCTCAGGAATACGGGCTTCCAAGATATTCGTTAATTTCATGTTCATTCCTCTCCTTATAAAGCTAACTGATAGATCTCTTTGACTTTTTCTTCATCGAGCGGTACGAAAGCACCGATCTCTCCTCTGTTGAGGCAGGCTTTCTTCGCCATCTCGTCGAAACGGGATGCATCGATACCGACTTCGCTCAGTCTGACAGGCATGCCCATCTGTTTGAAGAATGCTTCCGTCTTCTCGACTGCTTCCAGAGCGACAGCTTCCTTGTCTCTTCCTTCTGTTTCAAGACCGAACACGTTCTTTCCGTAACGGACGAAACGGTCAAGGTCATGTTTGTATACATACTTCATCCATGCGCACAGCATGATCACGACAGCTGCGCCGTGTGTCAGGTCGTTGATGTTGGTGATCTCATAGCTCATATCGTGTGTCGCCCAGTCCTGAACACGTCCGACACCGACGGTATCGTTATGTGCGACAGTGGCGATCCACATCGCTTCGGCACGCAGATCATAGTTCTGAGGGTCTTCCAGAAGCTTCGGTCCGATCTCCAAGATCGTTTTGAACAGTCCTTCCGACATCGCATCGACAGCGAGCGTATTCTTCGTGTTGGTGAAATAACGTTCGCAGATATGGGAATACATGTCACAGACACCGGCCGCCGTCTGATATCTAGGCAGACTGCAGGTGATCTGCGGATTCAGGATCGCAAACTTCGGATACAGCGCAGGACCGCCGCAGCCGTACTTCTGTTTCAGTTCTTCATTGGTGATGATGCATCCCGCATTGGATTCGCTACCCGTTGCGGAGATCGTCAGGATGACTCCCAGAGGGAGAGCTTTGAATACCGGATGGACACCGATCGCATTTGCGAAATACTCCCAGACATCACCGTCATATGGGACACCTGCAGCGATCGCTTTCGTCGTATCGATCGTGCTTCCGCCGCCTAAGGCGACCAGGAACTCCGCACCGAACTCTCTTGCCTGTGCTACACCTTTTCTGACAAGTGAGATGACCGGATTCGGTTTGATCCCGGTAAGCTCGGTCACTTCCAGACCGGCACCTTTCAGGGAATCACGGACTTCATCGAGAAGACCGGATTCAACCAGGAACTTTCCGCTGTCATATACCAGCATCACTTTTTTAACACCGTAAGATGCCACCAAAGAGCCGACTTCTTTGTGACGGTCTTTTCCGAATACGAGATTCGTAGGAATGCTGAAGTTAAAATTATCCATTTTTCTTTCTCCTCGATTCCATATTAAAGTGTCAGAAAACTTAAAACAATAAAGCGAAATCATTTTGGAGAAATGTCGAAACTGCACAATTGTTCACGAAAATATTTTGTGCTAAATATAGGCGTTTTATTGATGGGATCTAGCTTTTTCGTTATTCTAAAATTGTAAATTTAGGAGGAAATATTATGGGAAAAGTAAGAACCGTTTTAGGTGATATCGATTCTTCGGAACTCGGTTATACACTGGCGCATGAACATGTGTTCATGGACGTTGCCGGACATGGTCATCCGGATATCGAATGGAGCCTTTGGCGTTGGGATGAACAGCTTGACATGGTCAAGAAGTTCAAAGAGCACGAAGGCGGAACGCTGGTCGATGCGAACCCGACTTCTGCAGACGGACGTGACGTCGCAAGACTCTACACCGTTTCCAAGCAGACAGGTGTCAACATCCTGGCTTGTACCGGTATCGTCAAGGAACAGATCAAGGACGGCAAATCCAATGTCGCTAACCTCGAAGGCAAAACAGTGGAAGAGATCACCGACATCTTCGTAAAAGAGATCGAAGAAGGTATCGACGGAACTGATATCAAGGCCGGATGGATCAAGGGTGCTTCCATGTACCACTACATCACTCCGCTTCAGGAAAAATGTCTGAGAGCCGGCGCTCGTGCTTCCATGATCACCGGTGTTCCGATGCATACACATACCGAAGTTGGTACTTACGCTCTGGAACAGATCGCGATCGTTGAGTCCGAAGGTATGGACCTCAGCAGATTCTGCTGTGCACATATGGACAGAAACCCTGACTACTGGCTCCACAAGAAGATCCTGGAAAAGGGTTGCTACCTGATCTATGACGGACCGGGCAAATCCAAATACTACCCTGATGAAGTACGTGTCAACCTGCTCAGAAGGCTGATCGACGACGGCTTCGGCGACAAGATCATGCTCTGCAACGATATGG
>CADCRE010000140.1 GCA_902803785.1 uncultured Erysipelotrichaceae bacterium | reverse complement strand
GTCACATTCTCGAGATACGGGCCGTATCCTTCTTCCCATTTCCGCTTGAGATCGGAAGCTAAGAAATGCTCCATACCTTCCTTTTTCATGTCGATGCGGATCATCAGATCGAATCGGTCTGCCAGCTGATAGGCAGAAGTGAAGACGTTCGCCCTGCGGACACCTTCGATCTCCCTGCATCCGTCAAACAGTTCCCTGATCTCGGGGACCAGTTTCTTCTGATCGGCATCTTTTCTGAACTTCACGATGATATAGTGTTTCATTTGTGCATTCCGTTTCCTTTACGATCTTTTCCAGCTCTATTATATAATTTTGTTATGGACAAAAGAAGACTGTCGCTTCCGCAGATCCTGCTCGGGATCTTTCTGATCCTGGCTATCATCCTGTCGATGGCCATCGGAAAATACAGACAGAGTCAGGAAACAGAAGGAAATGAGATCATCCTGCCGATCGATGAACCGGGGATCGATTTTGAAAAGATCGACCGTACAGACAACCGTTTTTCCTATGAAGATGACAGATATACTTCCCTCTTCGGGATCGACGTCTCCACCTACCAGAACGAGATCGACTGGAAGAAAGTGAAGGAAGATGGTGTCGAGTTCGTCTTTATCCGGATCGGACGGCGCGGAGCGACCACGGGACTTCTCTATGAGGATGACCTGTTTGAGACCAACTATGCTGGCGCGAAGGAGAACGGACTGAAAGTCGGAGTCTACTTCTTCTCACAGGCAATCTCCGAACAGGAAGCCAGAGAGGAAGCGGACTGGGTCAGGAAACATCTCAGCGGCAAACAGATCGATCTGCCGGTCATCTATGACTGTGAAGAGGTCTATCTGGAAGATGAGACCGCAAGGATGGAAGGTCTGGACAAGGAACAGATCACGGCCAACGCGAGAGCTTTTGCGGAACGGATCGCCAGGCACAGATATGAAACGATCATCTATACGAATGCCTATTGGGCACAGGAGGTCTACGACATGGAGGAACTTTCCGACATCCCCGTCTGGCTGGCCCAGTACGATGTGGACATCCCCGTCTTCGAACACCCCTTCGTCATCTGGCAGTATACGGATTCCGGAACGATCGACGGGATCGAAGGAACCGTCGATCTGAACATCATGTTTCTGCCGAAAGGTGAGTGAAGATGAAACAGAAGCTCACCGATTTCTACAATAAATTCAACGAAGACAAACGCCTGGATCACCGTCACGGACAGGTCGAATTCCTGACTTCGATGGCCTATCTTCACTCCTATCTCTCTCCCGGAGACAGGATCGTCGATATCGGCGCAGGAGCGGGAAGATACTCTCTGACTCTGAAAAACGAAGGTTACGATGTGACGGCGGTCGAATACGTCCGTCCGAATATCGGAAAGATCCGTGCCAAGGACAGAGAACTGAAAGTGATCGAAGCCAGTGCCGTCGACCTGCCGATGTTTCAGGACGATGAATTCGACGTCTCGATCCTGTTTGGTCCGATGTATCATCTCTACTCCAAAGAAGACAGGATCAAAGCCCTCAGTGAAGCGAAACGCATCACCCGCAAATACATCTTCGTCACCTACATCATGAACGAATACAGTGTGATCCGCTATGCCTTCATGGATCAGAACTATTCACAGGTCAAAGACAAACTGGACGATACCTACCGTATCGACGACCCCGATGCGATCTTCTTTCAGGCGAGGATCGAAGACATGGATGAACTCAACCGTATCTGCGGTCTGAAACTGCTGTGCCGCTTCGCTTCGGACGGTCCGAGCGACTATATCCGTTCCAGTCTGAATGCGATGGATGAGGAGACATTTGCGGCCTATCTCGATTTCCATCGGAAGACCTGTGAACGAAAAGACCTCCTGGGAGCCAGTTCTCATGTCGTCGATATCCTGACAAAATGAAAAGAAGCCTTAAGCTTCTTTTTCTTCTTCCGGTGTATATTTGATGCACAGATGTCTCTTGGCACCTTCGCCGATCGAGACTGTCGAGACGTTCTTGAAATCCTGCAGATACTGGTGGATCACTTTTCTCTCGTCGTTTGGCATCGGATCGAGTTCGCAGTCGATATGTGTCTTGGCTACGTTGATCGCCTCTCTTCTGGCGATCGCCTTGACTTTCTTGTAGCGGTCTTCCTTGTAGTGGTTGACGTCGACGACGACGTTGATCCTCTTCTTGAATGTCGCGTTGACAGCGGCCTTCAGAACGGTAGAGATCGCTCTGAGCGTCTGTCCGTTCTTGCCGATGATGATCGCGTTGTTTTCCGCATCCAGGATGACTCTGTAGAGCAGCTCATCGGAATCGTCACGGTTCTTGTCGACGATGATCTCGATCGAGACGCCCTGATTGAGTTCAGTGAAATAAGCGCCTAAATAGTCGAAGATGAATTCCTTGACATCCTTGGATGTGAAGGCTTCGATGGTGACCGATCTGTGCAGACCGAAGAGGCCGCCTTTTTCTTCTTCCAGGACATTATATGTGATATCTTCTACGTTACAGCCCTGTTCGTTGGCGATACTGTTGAGAACCTCATCGAGCGTTCTTCCGGTATACTGTTTCATCCTATTAAGCCTCCTTGTGAGTCATTTTGTCGATCACGATCGTCTTGAGGATATTTACGATCGAGTAGATGCAGTAGTACAGAGACAGAGCAGTCGGCAATGAATACATTGCGAATGCCACCATCGCCAGCATACCATAGGTCATCATCGCATTCGGATTCTCCGGTTTCTGGTATGACTTGTGATGTCTGTCTGCTTCCTTCTTGGCGTGGTACTGCGCGATCCACTGCGGGATCTTCATCGAGATGACCTGCGTGACGATCATCAGAACGAAGATGACCAGACATACCCACGCTTTCTGCTGAACGGCCTGAGCCGGTGACAGAGAAAGGGATACGTTCATGAACTTCGCATTGGCGACTGCCGAAGATCTTCTGACCGCATTGTACATACCGATCAGAAGCGGGAACTGGATGAATGTCGTTAGCAGTGAACCGATCGGGTTGATGCCGTACTTGTTGTAAAGCTGCTGCATCTCCTGTGCCATCCTCTGCTGAGAGATCTCATCCTGTCTGCCTTCATATTTCGCCTGGATCTTCTGGAGTTCCGGCTGGATCTCCTGCATCTTCTGCATGGCAACGTTGGATTTGAATGTCAGTGCCAGAACGATCGCATTCAGGACGAGTGTGACGATCGCGATCGCCATAAAGATCCCAACGCGCGGTTCCAGCCAGTTGATGGCCTGAGACAGCGGATAAGTCGTGAGGACGGTAATGAATCCGTCGTTCATGACATCCGATACTTTTGTATCCAAAGTGATCAATTCTGATGAAGTTGAACAGCCTGTTAATACGAACGCCATCGCCGCAATGGTCAATAACAATGTCAAGCGTTTGTTACTCATGGAGTTTCTCCTTATTCATACTGTTTTATTATAGCTTTTTTGATTATGTTTTCCAAATTATTTTTATTCTCTTTAAAAGCTTTAGAAAGATAGCCCTTCCGCACGATCACGATCAGATCCAGAGGACAGCTTTTGAAGTCTACGCTTCCTTTGATCATCTCCCGGACCTGTCTCTTGATCCGATTGCGTTCTACCGCATTTCCCAACTTCTTGGATACCGAGATCCCCGCTCTGGCATGGTCTTCCTTTCGCGGAGCGTAATACACGACGAAAGAATCGCTTGCCAGTGAGCGATGTCTGTCTATGATCTGAGAGAATTCCTCATTTTTACGGATACGGTCTTCCCGTTTCATACTTAAAATTAAAAGCCACCTGCGTGACTTTAATCGGATAACACCTTTCTGCCTTTGGCACGACGTCTTGCGAGTACCTTGCGGCCGCCGACTGTCTTCATCCTTGCCCGGAAGCCATGAACATTCTGGCGTTTTCTTTTACTTGGTTGATACGTTCTCTTTGCTGCCATAATAAGCCACCTTTCCTCAAATGCTATTATATTTTAGTCCAAACATATAATAAATGTCAACTTAAGGAATTCCGTTTCTTATGTTTGTGTACCAAATGTCTGATCTTCCTTGCGATGACACTGGCAGAAGTGCCCACTTCGAAGGAAAGACCGTTCCTGGTCTCTACGATCCTGCGGATCCCGGTATCATGGATATTCTCGATCGCGATCTTCTCCGGATCCTCCAGATAGAGGTTCAGACGGAACAGTCCGGAACCGACATCCGTGATATTGTCGTAGCCGCCGACGGTATCGATGACCCGACTGATGAGTTCTTCCCCATCCTGCGTATTGATGAATTCAAAGGACAGACTGCGATAGTAGAAGATCGTCGCAAACAGGAAGATCGCAAATGCGAAGAGACCGACGATGACGATCACCTGCAGGGAATGCGTCAGATCCGCATTCCGGATATTGATGATGAGATCCGGAAAACTTCCCGGCATCGCCGTGACCGTATTGGTGCCCAATGCGCTGTAGCCCAGGAAGGCTCCGAAACTGACGAGAGTTCCTGAAACGATGCCTACCAGGAACAGATACATGAGCAGCAGGATCGGCGATGTGAACAGCATCAGCAGTTCCACAGGAAGCGGATTCCCGGCGATGAAAGACAGAAGGATCGCGAAGATGAAGGTCAGAGTCTGTCCCCTTCTCTCCTGTTTATCGGACATCGAACACAGAGTCCCGATATAGAAGGCAGGGATGATGAACAGATTGATGACATAGAACGGCGTGATGAACCTTCCCGCTCCCGGATAGGTCGCATTGGTCTCACGGACGTAGCGCCAGATATTCACGTCTCCGACGACGCTCTGTCCTGTAAGGGTATTGGAGAAGGAGCCGCCGGCAGAAGTATACCAGAACGGATAACGGACGATGTTTCCCAGATTCAGGATGGACAGGACCCTGTCCAGAACGGAATACAGTCCCAGACGCATCGGATCGGAGAGGTCTTCTCCGATAAAGGTGATACTATGCTGGACATGGTTGTACAGGAAAGGATAGGTATAGGATACCAGGACACCGAGTATGAAGCAGGCGATGGCATTGTAGACCAGTCCGGTCGTCTCTTTGGAGAGAACGTTCGCCAGAGAGAAGACTCCTCTGTGACGGGACAGGACGAAGGTCACTCTGGTCATATAGGCTACCAGCAAAGCTCCGATCAGTCCGGTCTCCAAAGGGGAACGTCCGGTCCCGGAGAAGTTCAGCAGGGAATTGATACCGGAACTGCTGACATAGGCCTGGGCCGTGAGGTTCTGCGGTGCAAACAGCATCGTCGTTACGGTATAGGTGAAGTATCCCACAAGGGCCATGATGACCGGGGAGGAACTGTTCGCCTTCTTGCAGACGATACTCAGCATGAAAATGAGCGGAAGGTTCATGATGATGAATTCCCCCACTCTCAAAAACAGTTCGGCAATGAATAATACGATGTTGGAGCGGAAGGTATAGAAGACGTTCACGCTCTCATTCTTTATCAGGAAACCGAAAGCGATCAGCACGAATCCGACATAGGCGACACGGATCGGTGTCTTGCAGCTTTCGTATAGGCTCATTATTTTTTTCATACCATCATTTTACTACAAAATACCATATAATGAGAAAGAAGGAGCCGCACTATGAAGACCATGATAATCGTTGCTGAGGGGCTGGAAGAATGTGAAGCCATGATGACCTATGACCTGCTTTTCCGTGCCGGGATCGAAGTCGAACTGGTCGGTCTCACAAAGGAGATCTGTTCTTCTCACAATGTCATTTTCAATGCACATAAGACCATCGATGAGATCGATCCGGAAGAATATGAATGTCTGGTCCTGCCGGGAGGAATGCCGGGAACGCTCAATCTGGAGAACGATGAAAGAGTTCAGAAGCTGATCGACATCTTCGTTTCAGAAGACAAATATATCGCAGCGATCTGTGCTGCCCCATCTATCCTGATCCACAAAGGCCTTTTGAAGGAAGGACATTTCATCTGTTTTCCGGGCTTCGAGAACGGACTAGTCCCCGCAAAAGAAAAAGCCATCCGCGATGGCAGGTTCATCACCGGGAAAGGTCTCGGTGCCGCAGTCGAATTCTCCTGTCTGATCATCGAAGCTCTGCTCGGAAAAGAAAAGGCAGACGATGTGAAGGAAAGGATTCAGTACTGATCTTTGAATGCCTTCGCAGCCTGAGAATGCTGCTTGCTGCGAGGGATCTCATACAGTTTTCCGTTTACGAGGATCCGTGCTCCGGTCTGATGAAAATGAAACCGGACACGGGCCTTTTTACATTGTTCTCTGATATCCTTGACCCATTCGAAATCCAAAGTACGGGCATCCTCTCCGGATTCTCCGCCTACCGCGACCGTATTGATCCTGTCGATGTATCGGCTCATATCGATCCCTTCCAGCATCGGTTCGATCATGACGCCGTGCTCCGGAAGATCCAGATCCAGATAGATCGGCATCCGTTCATCGAAACGGCGCTGATTCTCTGCCGTACAGTGGACATACAGATTCGGATAAAGGCTGAGATCGGGAATGCATTCACGGATCCGTTCCGGTCGCTTGGTGATGCAGTAGAACATGCAATCCGATCGTTCCCTGATCATATCTAAGACTTCTGGTCTCCATTCATCAGCTTCTTCGATGAAGAAATCGGAAGAAAAGCACAGATCAAAAGACGTCCCGGAAGGATAGCGGTAGGCTCCTTTCCGGTCCTTTCGGATCGGCAGATCGAAGGATCTCGTCTTATAGACGATATTGCTGTCGACACCGATGGAAGCATCTCGGCGATAGACGTAGCAGTGCATGCATCCTTCCGATTTTTTATGGCATCCGTGCCAGCAATTGTATATCTGTGCCATAAACTTATTCTATAATGGAATCGAGGAAAACGATATGAACAATACTGAATTTACCGAGAAGTATTACATGAAGAAACGCGCTGAAAGCTCTGTCAAGTGGCAAAGAGGAAGACAGATGGACTGCCTGCCGATGTGGGTCGCCGATATGGACTTCCGCTGTGATGAAAGGATCGCCGAACACCTGAAGAAGTTCATCGATCAGGGAGATTTCGGTTACGCCAACCTGCCGGAAGATTATTATAAGGTCTTCTGTGACTGGCATCAGCGCCGCAATCAGATCACCTATCAGCAGGAATGGATCCGTTTCAGCAAGGGGGCAGTCAATGCGATGTATCAGGTCATCTACGCGCTGACAAAAGAAGGCGACGGCATCATGATCAATACGCCGCTGTATCCGCCGTTCCGTTCCACGATCAAGGAATGCGGACGGAAAGTCATCGAATCGAAACTGATCGACAATGACGGTTATTTTACCTTCAACTATACGGACATCGAAAAGAAATTCAAGACCGGAAAGGTCAAGATGCTGATGCTGTGCTCCCCGCACAATCCGATCGGAAGAGTATGGAAGAAGGGAGAACTGGAAGAACTGTTCGAACTCTGCAAGAGATACGGCGTCCTCGTCTGTGCCGATGAAGTCCATTCCGATATCATCATGCCTGACCAGACATTTATCCCAGCCCTTTCTTTCAAGAAATACAGAGACAGGATCATTTCCATCACCGCCGCATCCAAGAGCTTCTCTCTGGCGGTTTTCTCTCACTGTCACGTGATCATTCCGGGAGACAGCCTGCGGAAACGCTTCATTCAGTATCAGCGTCACAACAACTGTTCCTCGGTCAACGTATTCAACGCCCTTCCGACCTATTACGGATATCGATACAGTGACGAATGGATGGATTCCTTAAACAACGTCATCTTCGAGAACTACAGTTACATCCGCGAATCTCTCGGCAAATACATGGAGATGAGCGTCCTGGAAGGTTCCTACCTCCTCTTCCTGAATCTGGAAGGATATAACACGGAAGCCAGTGCGGCAGACTGTCTGATCGAGAACTGTCACATTCTGGCCAATGCCGGAGAGGCCTTCGGAAAGGGATATGAAAACTGGGTCAGACTGAATCTGGCCACATCTCTGACCAATGTCAAAAAGGCAGTCAGAGAGATATTGAAACTTGTAAGATAAGAGCCGGTATTAAGACCGGCTCTTTTTCTTCAGTAACGGATAGTAGAAGATCGTCGTCAGCAGGAACATCAGAGCGATCAGGATCACCAGGTAGAGATACCAGTGCCAGAGTTTCGTCATCGGGATACCTAGCGGATTGTTGTAGGTGAAGAAGAAATTCGGCCAGAAATCCACGGACTGAAGCACGCCGTCGACGTAGGTCGGGGATGCCAGCATCGAATTGATATAGATGGAGACGAATCCCAGTACCAGCATGATCACCCAGGTGGCATAGAGATGTTTCTTCTCCCACTTGATCTCCTTGGATTTCACGATGCAGATCCCGAGGGATACCAGCATCGAATGATAGAAGAAGAACTGATAGGCCTGTGGATGAACGAAGGCCTTTTCGACCGGGATCGTCGTCGAGAAGATCGAAGGCATCGCCAGGGCAGCCAGAGCTCCGATGATGCAGGAAGGATACATGAAGGCCAAAAGGTTTTCACGCATCTCTTTGTTGTTGGTGAAACGGACATAGAAGATCAGAAGGATCTGCAGCGAACACAGGTGCAGCGGGATATGATTCATCGGAATGTACGGATGCATGATCGTTCCGTTCTGTGACGGTACGAGCGTGATCGTGCTGAAGACCTTGATCAGCTCTGAGCCGATACATACGATGATGCAGTAGTTCAGAAACTGCTGCAGGCTCATCTTTTTCTTTTCGAAGATCGAAACAGCGAAAAAGACGACGATCGCGCAGACTGCCAGCCAGACAAAATGACGCCATGTAAACATATGATATCCTCCTGATCCGAATTGAGTTTATTATAACACCATCCGGCTCTTATGAAAACAATTCGTATTTTTCATGAAAAAAGGCAGACGTTTTCTGCCTGCCTTTTCCTATTTTTATTTTTAATACTTGCTTCTGACGACTTCCATGAATTCCTTGACCTTTTCCGGATCGATCCGGTCTCCGGTCTTGAATCCGCGTCCGACGATGACTGCGTCACAGTATTCCATGTAGTCCAGGACGTTGTTCGGTTTGACGCCTGCACCGACGATGATCGGGAAGTCACCGATCTCTTCTCTCATGGACTTCACGTCTTCCGGAGTGATCTTCTTGTTGTCATCGTTTTCCGTGACGATGATCGCATTGGAATCGTGGTTCATCGCATTGTGAGCCAGCTGGTTGATCGGAACGTTCGGGTTGCCGTAGGTCTCGGCTGTATGGACATCCGTGAACAGCATGATGTCTGCCGGATAGTCCTTCATGACCTTTGACAGAGGTGTCGAACAAGCCGGGATATAGCCGAAGGAACCTGCACGGTTGTCGACGAATGCTTCAAAACGGATAAAGTCCGCATTGACAGCCCAGGCCATGACCCATTCCTGATACCAGGCGTTCATTTCGACGTTGACGCCGAACGGGATCGGGCAGAAGTCTCTGATCTTGGATGCGACTGCCGTCATCAGGGTATAGGATTCCATCGGGATCTCATCCGCATACTGCGGCCAGTCAGAGAAGTTTTCCAGCATGATCGCATCGACACCGCAGTCGATCAGGGTCTTCGCATCTTCCAGAGCGAACTGTACGATCTCTTCCTTGTTTCCTCTGTACGCTGCATTCGCAGGAAGCGGAAGCAGGTGCACCATACCGATTACTTTTTTCTTACCGTCAAAAAAATTCTTCATCATTCTCTCCTTATTTAATAACCATTCCACCGTCAACGGTCAGATTCGTACCGTTCACGAAAGTTGCCTGTTCTGAGCTCAGATAGTAGACCGCATCCGCGATCTCTTCCGGTCTCGCTGCCCGATGGATCGAACCGTAGCTGATCCACTGTTCCGGATCACGCGGATCGATCGTTCTGTAGTTGTCGATCGTCTTCTTCATCATCGGGGTATCGACCCATCCCGGGGATACGGAGTTGCAGCGGACACCTTCGCCGCCGTATTCCGATGCGACGTTCTCTGTCATGCCGATGACTGCCCACTTGCTGGAACCGTAACCGACTTCAAACGGATATCCCTTCATCCCGGATACCGATCCGAAATTGACGATCGCTCCTTTTTTCTGTTCCGTCATATACGGAAGTGTGTATTTCATCATCAGGAAGGTCCCGAAGACGTTGACTTCGTAGATCTTCCGGAAGTTGTCATAGGAATAGTCGATCGTCTTGTTGTATTCACCGCAGATCCCTGCCGCATTGACCAAAACATCCAGGTGTCCGTATCTTTCGTTCAGCGATGCGAGAGTCTCCTTCACTGCATCCTCATCGGTGATGTTCAGACTGCAGACCGCACAGGAATCCGGATCGATCCCTTCTTCACTGATCCGATCTCTGAGTCTTTCCTCATTCAGATCGACGGCGATGACATAGTATCCTTCTTCTGTAAATTTCTTAACGACCTTGATGCCGATCCCTCCGGATGCACCGGTCACGATAGCTGTTTTCTTATCCATGTGGACTCCTATCTGAGCGCATCGACCAGAGTCTTGACTCTCTTTTGATCGATCGGTCTCATCACGTCTCCGCCTTCCTTGAAGTAGGAACCGATGATCGCACCGTCCGCTGCCGCAAAATAGTCTTTGGCTGTCTTGTCGTTGACACCGCTTCCGACGATCACCGGGAAGTCCCCCGCGATCTTCTTCATCAGTTCGACGTCTTCGATGCCCGGAGACTTTCCGGTCATGACACCGGTACAGATCAGACAGTCAGCGCCACCTTCAATGATCGATTCGATCGTGAAGTCCAACGGCTGTTCGACGATCGGGAACGTATGTTTGACATTGACATCTGCCAGAAGTGCGATATCTTTCGGATACTTTGCTTTCAGACGCATGATCTGCGGACCGGAAGCGATACAGACGCCATTGGGGCCCATGCGGTTCTCCGCAAATACTTCGGAACGAATGAAATCGTAGCCGCAGGAATAGGCGATGGCCCATTCCGCTTCGACATTGTCGAACTGGACATTGATCCCCATCGGAAGATCACATTCCTGACGGAGTCGGGAAGCGATCGCCGCAAATGCGGTATTGGTGATGAGTTCATTGTCTCTGGCATACGGGATATCCCCGAAGTTCTCGACGATCACCGCGTTCGCTCCGCCTTCGATCAGATTCTGGAGGTCTCTGTAAGCTGCTTCATAGATCTTTTCGACGCTTCCGCAGTAGCCCGGAGCACCCGGTAGCGGATGCAGGTGGACCATGCCGATGACCGGCTTGGTCTCCTTAAACAGTTTGCGAAACAGGTTCATGTCTAGTAACAGACCTCGATGATGTTGTCTTCAAAGGTGATGGCTCTGAATTCCTTGCCGCCGACAGTTGCCGGTTCATAGAGGATCTCATATCCTGCAGAACGGACTTTTTCCAGGATCTCTTCGAATTTTTCCTGGCTGTCGACCTTGATACATATGTGGATGAATCCTGTATCGTTCTTCGTCTTTGAAACTTCGACAGCTTCCGGTTTCGTCATCAGTTCGATCTTCGGATTCTCATCGAACTTCATGATGTAAGACTTGTAGCCGTTGTCTTCGGAATACTCCGCATGAACAGTTGCGCCGAAGTAGTCTTCAAAGAACTTTCTTGCGCCTTCGAGGTCCTTGACCATCAATCCAACATTGCTAATTCTCATATTCTTTCTCCTTTTTTATTCAAAATAAAAGGCACACCATAAGGGCGTGCCTTAAGGTTATTCAGTTAGCGAACCAAGCCCAAGATGCCGAGAATGAAGCTCACGACCATCAGAACGACCATGATCAGCGTAACGCTCTTACCCTTCTTGATCGCATAGTAGATACCTAAAGTGATCAGTAAAGGCATGAGGCCCGGAACCAGTGCATCAAACAGGTCATTCTGTAAGTCGAAGACGACCTGTTCGTTTTCATACATCGTGACGTTCCAGTTGAAGGAAACGAAGTTGTTGATCATCGCACCTGCGACACCGCAACCGACGATGTTTGCCAGTTCGATCGCCTTGTGGAACAGATTCGAACCGATCAGACGAATGATCGCTTCACCACCGGACTTGTAGCCGACCATCAGATACAGATAACCGACGCCGTAGAAGATCGCCAGGAAGATGATGGTGTAGGCTAAAGGAGCCCAGGTAGCACCCTGAAGTGCCAGGTTGATGAAGATAACGGAAACTGCAGGCAGTAAGACGACCTGAGACAGTGTATCACCGATACCGGCACAAGGTCCCATCAGACCGGCTTTCAGAGAAATGAATGCCTCATCAGGGATATCAGCACCTAAAGCTTTCTGTTCTTCCATTGCTGCACAGACACCGTAGATCGCTCCACCGAAGTCGTGGTCAGTGTTGAAGAACATGGAATGCAGTTTCAGACCGTCGATCATCTTCTGCTTGTCGCCGCCTGTCGTCTTTCTCAGGATCGGGACCATTGCAGTAACGAAACCGATACCCTGCATTCTTTCATAGTTGTACAGAGATTCACAGAACAGTTCCCATCTGACCCAGCCGTGCAGCAGGTCTTTCTTGGTGATGACCTTGAAGGCTGTTTCGTTGGTCTGAACATTTCTGAATGCATCCATATCTTCGGCAGAGAAACCGACGACCAGGATACCGACACACAGGAAGATGAACAGAGCCGGGATCGTTCCGAGGCCCAGGTAAGAAGTTGCCAGGAAGCCCAGGAAGAAGAAGACTCTTGCCTTGCCGTTGAAGATCATCGTCAGCATCATGGCGATACCGACAGCCGGTAAGACACCGCCCATGACGGATAATGCATCGAGGATCGGACCCTGCAGCATGTCGACGAGTCTGGTGATGACGGAAGAACCGTAGTACAGACCGGCGAATGCGTAAGCGATACGGGCGATCGCCTTGATCCCGTGCGGGAGGTAGTAGTCGATAACGATCATGAGATCGTCACGTCCTTCTTCGATCCACTTGTCAGCCAAACGGACGAAGAAGCTCTGATAAGTCATCGTAACGACCCAGAGCAGTGAACCCAGAGCACCCATAGGGATAGCCAGAGCCATTGCCGCATTCGGATCCAGACCGCCGACTAAGGCGAATGCCGTACCGAACGTACCGGCCATACCGGAGTCGGATGGCAGAGTACCACCTGCGGAAATGAAACCGAGATAAATGATGTTGATGGTAGCACCGATGATCGTACCTTGTACAGGATCACCCAGAATGATACCTACGATCCAGCCCATGACCAGTGGACGGTTGATCGTTGCCCAGTTACCCATTGAACCGAATGGGACAGGACCAGTTCCGATATAGTAGAATATCGCGATCAGTAATGCTTGTAAAGCTGTCAAAATATCTTCCCCCTCTCTATTTAGATATTTTTATGACTACCTCCTCAAGGGAGGTAAGGTCCTTATTTAATGAAGCCGGTGATATCGACTTTCGGATCGACCGGGACCATCTGCTGATAGATCGGTACACCCTTCTCGATGATCTGACGGAAACATTCCACTTCTTCCGGACTTGCGGATACGTTGCGGTTGAAGCTCTTTCTTCCTGCAGCGGAACCCATGTTGCCCAGGATGATCTCCTTGAATTCACATCCCTCTTCGATCATCTTCAGCATCGCTTCCGGTCCCTTGGTGACCAGGAAGACCTTCTCGTTCCCCGGTTCCCCTTTCAGGAATTCAGCCGCTTCCACAGCTGTCAGAAGATGCAGTTCACAGTTACGCGGACAGACCGCTTTCAGGATCATCGTCATGAAATTATCCGTAGGGATCTTGTCATCTGCGACGACGATCGTGTTCGCACGGATCAGATTCAGCCACTGTGTTGCGACCTGACCGTGGATCAGTCTTTCATCAATTCTTGCCAAAACGATATTCTTCATTATTTTCACACTCCTGTTTCTATATACATTTTGTTAGAAAATAACAGGTCCATGTTCATTTTCCATTTAAATTATATTATGTTAAAATAAAGTCAACAATTAGTGACCTTATAGTTACCGGTAACTTAGAAGAAACCGTTTATGAACACAAGTAAATTAGCAAGTTATCCATTTGATGATCTGTTCTATGCCTGCACGGCATTCTTTTCCCGTAAATGGCAGCTGTCCATCCTTGTCTATCTCTCCACCGGACCGAAACATTTCGGAGAGATCCTCAAGTATCATCACGGTCTCAGTAAGAAGGTCCTTTCCTACAATCTGTCCAAGCTCGTCGAAAAAAACGTCGTCAAACGTCGTGAATACAAGAAAGGCGATGTGGTGATGACGGAGTATTCCCTTACCGAACAGGGAAAAGAGCTCCAGGAGATCCTGGAGCGTCTGGGTGAATGGGGAATCAAATACGGACCCGGCAGCAGATGATCATCTGCTGTTTTTCTTTTTGAATAAAGCCAAGGTATAGATCACCGCAAAGACGGCGGCTACGACTGCCAGAAGGATGTTCAGGATACGGTTCGTACCGGTATAGCCTTCATTGCGGATATTGATGATGCATAAAATGATGAAGACGACCGCCAGCAGGATCATCACCGCGATCCGCAGATAGGTATACTCCGCAGCGATCGAATCGATGAAACTCTGTGTCTCCGGACGTTCGAAGTCTTTGATCTCATAGAGCGTATTCAAATAGGTGAAACGGAATAAGAGATAGAAGATCAGATAGACGGCCAAAGCCAGAAGGATACTGACGATCGGATCGATCTTCAGATAATAGAAACAGGCGAAACCGACCAGAAGGCCCGCCACACCTCTCATGGAGAAAAGACGGAACTTCTGTACATCGTTCCTTCCGATCAGATAGGCGTTCTTCGTAAAGATATCGTAATAGACGTTTTTATATTTGTGTGTATGGTAGACGAACAGTCCGTTTACCTCGTTCACATCCTGATCATTTCTGTTTTTCGGCATTGGTCTTCCTTATACTTTCTTCCAGTTGTTTCAGATGGCGGATCGACATCTCCTTGTATCGGTCGGCATTCTTATTATCATTCAGATTCTTATAGGAATCCGATATCAGCATCTCCAGGAAGCCTCTCTCCTTTTCCGGAGTCTCTTCCCGTTTGGTCAGTAACTGGTCGAGATGCTCACCGCTGTTCAACGCATAGATATCGTAGACGTAGCGGTCCTGTTCTTTCAGGTCCTCGTTCTTGACTTCTTTTTCGATCCTGTCCAGATAGACCTTCGCCTTCTCATAATCCTTTTCGGACATATAGTGATTGAAGATCTTGTGGTAGAGATCCGATTTCTGATACTGATTCATACTCACGAGAGAGAAATTGCGGACGGCCTGTTCGAACTTTTCGGGATCTCCTTCCAGGATGGCCGCATTGAGTTTCAGGTAACACAGATTGAACGGCGGAAACAGCAGTTTCGTCAGAAAGGAATCGGCGATCTTCGAAAAACCCTCGAAATCACCGGATGCGATCGCTTCCGTCATCTTCCTCAGATAGCGGTCGGAAAGTGCCCTCTGTCCGATCGCCAGAAGGGAGAAGAAGGCAAATAACGCGATGAATATGAATAAGTTCTCTATTTTCATGTTTGAATTTCCCGAAACTATTATACAATACATTCTGAAAGTATGAAAAACAGGAAGATCCAGCTGTGTGTATTCGATATGGACGGGCTGATGCTGGACAGCGAAAGCGTCTATTATCACTGTGCAAAGCTCTGCAGCGAAAAATACGGATATCAGATCCCGGATGAACTGTTCCTGCAGACGATGGGGACCAATGAGACCGAGACGCAGAGACAGTTCCTGGAGAGGATGGGAGAGGACTTCCCTTTCCGTGAGTTCCTTCACAACGAATGGGTACTGCAGCTCGAATACATGAAGGCACATCCCATCCAGCCCAAGAAGGGACTGTTTGAACTGTTGGACTTTCTGAGGGAGAACGGGATCAGGAAAGCCGTCGCGACCAGCACCTACCGGATCTATGCGACCGACTATCTGAAGAACGCGGGGATCATCGACCGTTTCGATCATATCGTCTACGGAGATGATCTGACGGAATCCAAGCCGAGACCGCAGATCTACCTGAGAGCCGTCGAACACTTCGATCTTCCGAAGGAGAATATTCTGGCCTTCGAAGATTCCGAGAACGGGATCCTCTCTGCCTACAACGCCGGGTTATCGGTCATCCATATCCCTGATCTGGCACGGGTCAAAGAAGAGACCAGAAAAAAATGCTTCCGGATCCTGAAGGATCTGTCGGAAGCCATCGATGTGATAAAAGAGATCAATTCGTAAAAACAGCCGTCAGGCTGTTTTCTGTTTTTCTCTGCGGGAAACGAAGAAGGACAGCGTCAAAGGCAGTCCGAACATTCCCAATGCGCCGAAGAGTCTGACTCCGATGATCATGGAGAACAGGGTCGCCAGCGGATGCAGTCCCAGATCGGTACCGACGAATTTCGGTTCGATAATGTTGCGGACGATCGCGATGATCACATACAGGACCAGCAGCTCCACACCCAGCAATATATTTCCGGTGATCATGCTGCTGAAACTCCACGGAAGCAAGACCGTTCCGACGCCCAATACCGGCAGGATGTCGAGCAGCGCGATCACGAATGCCCAGATCCCGCTGTTGTTGATACCGATCACGGTCAGACCGATAGTCAGCTCGATAAAGGTGATAAACATGATCATCGCATAGGATCCCAGGATCTTGAACAGTGTGTTCTCAGCGAAATCCTTGATATCATAGAAGACTCTCAAGGCCTTTTGCGGCATCATCTCCGTAAACTTCTCGGCGATCATTTCGTAGTCGAATACGAAATAGAAAGAAGTGATCAGGGTAACGATGATGGAGACCAGGACCTGTGGAGCGTTCTTGAAGATCGTCGTCGTCGCTTTGACCAGACCGCTGACGGAAGATGACAGGACGCTCTTGATCGCATCGAAGATGCCGTCCGTCAGATCGTTCAAAGAAGACTGGATATTGGCAGGCAAGGATTCACCCAGTTTCTGCAGGGATTCTTCCAGGGAGTTGATATAAGGTTCGATCGTATTCCGATACAGAGCCGGAAGCGTGCGGATGAAGTTTCCGATCTGATCGACACCGACCGAAACGATCAGTGCGATGAACAGGATGATGAGCAGATACAGACCCAATAAAGTAAGGATACGGGCCACCTTGCTGTCATTCTTCCACCAGGCACGGCAGATCTTCACTGCGAAATAAGCAAAAAGGAATCCCAGAACGAAAGGCACGACCAATCCGAACAGATAGTTGACTCCGAAGTAGACCAAAGCACAGATGATCGCGATATAGAGGGTATTAATGATAAATTCCTTTTTCTTTTCCATGATTCCATTCTAATCCAAATCAGTTTTCAAAAAAAGTAGCATTTCGCTACTCTGTTTCTGCCCACGCAGGGATCGTCCTGCCTCTTACCAGCAGAACGGACTTCTGATAGTCTGTACAGTTCAGAAAGTGAAGAACTTCCTCACATTCCTCTTCGGTCAGACCGACCAGAGCCTTGACTTCAAAGCGCTTGGTGATGATGTCGGCACATAAGGCGATCGCATCGACTCTTCTGCCGCCGTCAGCCTTGAAGACTTCCATCGGCGCTTCATTCTCACTGTT
>CADCRE010000139.1 GCA_902803785.1 uncultured Erysipelotrichaceae bacterium | reverse complement strand
GACATGTCGCAATGTACGGTCAGGACTTCGCCTTTCTCTACACCGGTGACTTCATCGAAGAGGACTTCTCCTCCCTGTTTCATCGTCTGGTTCAACATCAGATCGCCGAATTCATCTCCGGAGATGGATTCAAATCCCGGGATGTTTTCGACTTTCGGGGAATTGACGATCTGTCCGCCGAAGACGGACTTTTCAATGACCAGTACGCTTTTTCCGTTTCTCAGTGCATAGATCGCAGCTGTCAGTCCCGCCGGACCTCCTCCGACCACGATCACATCATATATCTTTTCCATATGTCCCTCTTTAAGAAAGCCCGCCTCAGGCGGGCTGTTTCTCTTTATTTTCCGTTATGATACTTCATCCAGTCGACAGCTGCGTTCGCTCCTACGAACATCGTGCCGTCCGGATCGACGATCGTCGGTGTTTCCGTCAGATTGAGCTTTTCTGCTTCACTCATGTCTTCGGAACAGTTGACGACTCTGTGCTCGATACCGCTGATCTGCAGTCTCTGTTCCGCACCCTTGCACTTCGGGCAATGATCCTGAACATAGATCGTCGGAATATCGTAACCGGTAGTCTTGACGTTAGCCTCTTCTTCCTGCTTTGCTTCTACGACATCGCTGATGATATCTCTCGCCTTCATGACGGAAGACTCGATGTTGTATTCCTTACGGTGCTTGAATTCCTGGACCTTTCCGTCGTTCCAGTTCTGGACCGGACGGTAGTAGCCGGTGATCCTTGACCAGACTTCGGTCTTCTTGCCGCACTTCGGGCAGGTATAGGCTTCACCTGTGATGTAGCCGTGTTCCGGACAGATGGAATAAGTCGGAGACATCGTATAGTAAGGAAGCTTGTAGTTATCGGAGATCTTCTTTACCAGGTTGGCTGCAGCCTTCCAGTCAGGAAGTTTCTCGCCCAGGAAGCAGTGGAATACGGTTCCGGAAGTGTAGAGCGTCTGCAGTTCGTCCTGGATGTCCAGAGCGGTGAAGATGTCTTCGGTATAGCCTACAGGCAGGTGGGAAGAGTTCGTGTAGTACGGAGTCTCTCCTTCCTTTCCGGCTGTGATGATATCAGGATACTTCTCCTTGTCGTGTTTTGCCAGACGGTAGGCAGTGGATTCTGCCGGAGTCGCTTCGAGGTTGTACAGATCATGATACATTTCCTGATACTGGACGAGTCTCTTTCTCATGTAGTTGAGCACTTCGATCGCGAATTCCTGAGCTTCTCTGTTCGTCAGATCCTTTCTCAGCCAGTTTGCGTTCAGGCAGGCTTCATTCATACCGACCAGACCGATCGTGGAGAAGTGGTTGTTGAAGGTGCCCAGATATCTCTTGGTGTACGGATACAGACCGTTGTTCAGAAGCTTGGTGATGACTTCTCTCTTGACATGCAGAGATCTGGCAGCGATATCCATCAGGTTGTCCAGTCTCTTGTAGAAGTCTTCCTTGTCCTTGGCCAGATAAGCCAGTCTCGGCAGGTTCAGAGTGACGACACCGACAGAACCTGTGGATTCACCGGAACCGAAGAATCCGCCGGATTTCTTACGCAGTTCTCTCAAGTCCAGTCTCAGACGGCAGCACATGGAACGGATGTCAGACGGCTTCATATCCGAGTTGACATAGTTTGAGAAATAAGGCGTTCCGTATTTGGCTGTCATTTCAAACAGCATCCTGTTGTTTTCGGTATCGGACCAGTCAAAGTCTCTGGTGATGGAGTAAGTCGGGATCGGATACTGGAATCCTCTGCCGTTGGCATCGCCTTCGATCATGACTTCGATGAAGGCCTTGTTGACCATATCCATTTCCTTCTTGCAGTCCTTGTATTTGAAATCCAGGGTCTTGCCGCCGACGATGCAGTACTGATCTGCGAGGTCATCAGGTACGGTCCAGTCCAATGTGACATTGGTGAACGGTGCCTGTGTTCCCCATCTGGAAGGTGTATTGACACCGTAGATGAAGGACTGGATGTTCTGCTTGACTTCCTTGTAGGACAGATTGTCGATCTTGACGAACGGTGCCAGATAGGTATCGAAGGAAGAGAATGCCTGAGCGCCTGCCCATTCATTCTGCATGATACCCAGGAAGTTGACCATCTGGTTGCCCAGAGTGCTCAGG
>CADCRE010000138.1 GCA_902803785.1 uncultured Erysipelotrichaceae bacterium | reverse complement strand
GAATAAGGTCAAAAAAGAAGTGATTTCATCAATCACTCCTTTAGACCTTTTTTATCAAGTGAACTAAACGGGGTCCACTCTCTGAACCGCTCTTTTTTTGTAGAGATATCGTTTTCGTCTTATTTCATATTGATCTTCTGCCAGAGTTCATCGGACAGCTTTTCATTCAAAGGTCTGTCGAGCAGTTCCGGCTGCTGCAGGAAGAGTTGCATCATCTTGATGGACTTGGAGAAATAGTAACCGTCGGCGATCCTTTCATCGACCGTGAATCCGAACTTCACACCGTCTCTGAATTCGACCTTGTCATTCTCGAAGAACGGCATCCTGCCGGACTGTCCGACTACCAGGAACATCGAAGTCGTTCCCCAGTTGGTCAGGTGATGGTATCCTTCCGGAAGTCCGATCGAACCGAGGTTCGCCAATACGACAGAAGAATGGTAAGGATCCGTCTCGATCAGAGCCTTCGGGATCCAGCTGTGCTTCTCCAGCCAGCAGACGAAGCGAAGTGCCGGACGGGAGATGAACTTCGGGATCTTGTTGAACTTGTCCATGAACCCTGAGGATTCGTCCCTGTAACCCTTGCTCTTCAGTTTCAGGAGCTGTCTGCGCATCTCGTTATGTACATCGTCGATCGTCCATTCCGGCTTCGCATGAATGAAACAGAGGACCTCACCGCCGTCATCCGCAAATTCCTGTTTTACGGTAAAGGCAGCGGATACTTCGTTCCGCTTGTACATCTTGCGGTCGTGGATAAACATCGAAAGCTTGCTGCGCAGCGTCACCGTCTTCAGGACTGCCGTAACGATGCACTGATACATATTGTACTTATAGTCAGGATTGTCCTTGTTCTTTTCCTTGATGTAGTCCTCCAGATTCGTCAGATCGATCTGGAAAGAGAAAAATGCCTGGTTATCGCATCTGTCAGGATACATGAAAGGCATGATGAAATGCATGGAATCGATATCTTTCAGGTATTTTGCGTCAAATCTGTCACCCATAAATAAATCCCCTTTTTTTAAAGACAATATCTATTCTACAATATTTCCCAATGAGATTGATAACAAAGTACTAAAAAGGCCTTCCTTATGGAAAGCCTCATTCACTCTGTTCCTGTTTTCTCTGATTCAGTTTCGGTCTGTACTCCCTGATCAGAGATTCGATACTGTCACCGAGATCTCCGGTCTTCTTGCGGAACGCATCCGCCTTCTGCATCAGACTGTGATAGAGATCGCTTCCGATATTCTCCGAGAGCGTCTTCAGCATCTTCACGGCCACGTTCTTCGCCTCATTGTCCATCTCGCTGAGACTGCGTAAAACTTTCATCAGCAGAGGCATACCTCCCTTACTGAACTGACCGACAGTCTGTATCCCGAGTTCATCCAGACGGTCGAAGAGTTCCTTTACGAAGATCTCTCTCTGCTTCGGAACGGTCTCATCCAGAAACTGAAGGACGACCTTTCGGGTCAGAAGCGTTTCATAGCTCTCGCTCACCGTACACAGCAGATGGTTCCTTTCGACGTTCCATGTCAGCATGTTATGAGCGGAGATGATACTGTTTGCGGAAGTCCGTACGATCTTCTTCTTCCGGTCCATCTCATAGATCGTGCCGATCCCGTCTTTCTCCGGAACGATCAGGGTACAGATCGGTCTGATCCTTTCAAATTCCGTTGAGTCATATGTCCCGGGCATCAGACCCGGTCCGTCATTGGAGATGACCTGGATGATCTTCCTTCGGATCCGTCTGTCGCATTTCATCGCCGCATATAACGCCAGATTGCCTCCCTTGGAATGACCGATAAAACGGTAACGCCTCCATCCGGTACAGTAACGGTCCACATAATCCGCCGCATCTTTCTGGGAAGAGATCCCGCTGTAGGACAGGATCAGATCTTCTTTCCAGCCGATCAATGTTTCATCCGTTCCCCGGAAGGAAACGACGGTCGTATGATCAGGAAGATCGAACATGATCGCTGCGAACTGTTCCGCATTCTCACCCAGTAATCGGGAAGTGTAGTGATGAACGATACAGTCGCCGAAGCGGACGGAATCGCCCATGCGTTTCAGGATATAGGAACGGTATCTGGTAAGATCGGTCTCCTTGTCGGAATCATTTGCATAGTAAAGACCTGAGAGTTCTCTCAGTGTCATCCTGTCGGATTCGGACAGGATCCCGTCGAAGCTGACATAGGTCAGCTGAGACAGAAGCAGGTTGTCGACCTCGTTGAAGGGATCGTTCCGGAAACTGATATCCCCTCTCCAGGTCAGATAGTCAAGCATATTCATAGCATCATCATTCTAGCACACTGTTGCATTCATAGATACAGCGTACTATAATTTATATGAACAGTTGTTCATATGTTCAATAAAGGAGAAAGATTATGAAGAAAACATACGCGATCGATGTAGACTGCGCAAACTGTGCAAACAAGATGGAAGAAGCGACGAAGAAGACGGAAGGCGTCAAGGACGCCACAGTCAACTTCATGACGCTGAAGATGAAAGTCGAGTTCGAAGACGGTGTCGATGAGAAGACAGTCATGAAGGAAGTTCTGAAGAACTGTCGCAAGGTCGAAAGCGACTGTGAAATCTTCTATGAATAAGAAACAGAAACGAAACCTCATCCGTATCCTGATAACGGCCGTCTTGCTGATAGCGATCCACTTCCTGGAAACGGAAGATCCTTATCGGAATCTGGGGATGTATCTGATCCCCTACCTGATCGTCGGCTATGACATCCTGAAAAAGGCCCTGCTCAGTATCAGGAACCGGGAACCGTTCGATGAGAACTTTCTGATGACGGTAGCTACGATCGGAGCCATGGCGATGGGAGAATACCACGAAGGCGTCGAAGTCATGCTGTTCTATCAGATCGGTGAATGGTTCCAGTCCTATGCGGTCGGAAGATCGCGCAAGAATATCGCCGCTCTGATGGATATCCGTCCGGATCACGCCAATATCGAAAAGGATGGAGAGGTCATTGAAGTCGATCCTGATGATGTTGCGATCGGCGATGAGATCCTCGTCAAGGTCGGTGAGAAGATCCCGCTTGACGGCATCGTGATCGAAGGAGAATCCTCGCTGAACACCAGTGCACTGACCGGAGAATCCAAGCCGAAAGATGTCTATGCGGGAAGTGAAGTGATCAGCGGATGTATCAATATGACTTCCCCGGTCCGGATCAGAACGACGAAGACCTACGACGATTCGACCGTATCGAAAGTCCTCGATCTGATCGAGAATGCCACCAGCAACAAATCAAAGTCCGAAGACTTCATCACGAAGTTCGCGAGATACTATACACCTGCCGTCTGTTACAGTGCACTGGCACTGGCAGTATT
>CADCRE010000137.1 GCA_902803785.1 uncultured Erysipelotrichaceae bacterium | reverse complement strand
CAAGGGAAATCTGATCAGTTTCGATTCCGTGGTCCATGCGATGAACTATACCGGAAACAAGCTTGCGATCGAACTGAAAGAGACGTCATTGGGAGGCCTCTCCCTGGAGTACAGAAAATGAGGAAGGCGGAACTTCTCTCTCCTGCAGGGGATTTTGAATGTCTCAAGGCTGCCGTAAACAACGGTGCCGATGCGGTCTATCTCGGAGGCAAGAACTTTTCCGCACGAGCTTTTGCGGGAAACTTCGGGGAAGAAGAATTCACCCAGGCGATCAGATATGCCCATTTAAGAGACGTCAGGATCTATGTGACTCTCAATACCTTGCTGAATGAAAAAGAGCTGGAAAACGCCCTTAAAATGGCTGTTTTTTATTATCGCAATCATGTGGACGGCATCCTGATACAGGATCTGGGACTTTTCTATCTGCTGAAACAGCGATATCCCGATCTGGATCTCCACTGTTCGACACAGATGCATATCCACAATCTCGAAGGAGTCAAAAACGCAAAGAAACTCGGTTTCTCGAGGGTCGTCCTGGCAAGAGAATCGACTCTGGACTTCATCGAGGAAGCCTGCAAGTGCAACATCGAGATCGAGACCTTTGTCCACGGAGCCATCTGTGTGGCCTATTCCGGACAGTGTCTGATGTCGTCTGCGACCAAAAACCGTTCCGCAAACAAGGGGATGTGTGCCCAGTGCTGCCGACTGAGATATCAGCTTCTCGATGAGGATCATAAAAAGATCGATACCGATACGGACTATCTCCTTTCTCCGAAGGATATGTTTCTGATCGAAGATCTGCCGAAACTCATCAGGGCAGGTGTCTCCTGTTTCAAGATCGAAGGCAGGATGAAATCCCCGGCCTATGTCGGCTATATCACCAGGATGTACCGCAAGGCCATCGATGCCTGTTATGAAAACAGAGACTTCTCTTTGAAGGAAGAAGAGCTCCGCAATATGAAGGTTTTATTCCACCGCGGCTTTACCGATGATCTTCTTTACGGAAGGAAAGACCTTTTCGGTCAGAAGACACCGAACCATCTCGGCATCCGTATCGGTGAAGTCAAGGGATGGAAGAACGGTCACTGTCAGATTCTTCTGGAAGAAGACCTCCATCAGTTCGACGGCATCCGTATCGGCGATTTCGGCTGTATCGTAAACATGCTGTACCGGAACGGACTTCTTACGAATGAAGGAAAGAAAGGGGAGACTGTTTCGATCAAGACGGACAAGCCTCTCAAAGGTCCTGTCTACAAGACACAGGATCATCTTCTGGAAGACGCTATCCTGCAGACTCCGGAGAAGAAAGTACCTTTATCCGTAAAAGTACGTCTGATGCCGGGAGAAAAGGCATCGGTCATCCTGTCTCACGGGGATACCTCATACCAGTATGACAGCGATATCGCAGTCCTCGAGGCACAGAAACGTCCTTTGGATGAAGATACAGTAAGAAAACAGTTCGACAAGCTGAATGAGACCGTCTATCAGCTGGATCGTTTTGAACTGTCCACACAGAATGCCTTTTTGCCGGTCAGCGAACTCAACCGTCTGAGAAGGGAAGCGGTCTCGCATTTCGATGAATACCGTCTGGAACACAGAGAAAGAAAGGTCTCGGTGACGGAACACACGTTCCTGCCGGTCAGCGATCACGGATCCGGGACGAGAAGTGCCGTTCAGAAATTCGATACCGTAAGCATCGACGGAACGGAATACAGTTTCGATCCGATCGTCAATCCTTCTTCAACATATTCACAGAACGAACACTGCATCGTCAGCGAGTTCGGCGGTATCCTGACGGACCGTGAAGACAGGATCGCCTATTACAGTCTGAACTGCTGCAACTCCTATACCTATGAGTTCCTGAACCGTCTGGGATTTCATGATGTCGTTCTATCCAGTGAACTTCATGAAAACGAGATCCGCGACCTCATCGAAGCCTTTGAAGAAAGGAATCATTTCAAGATCCATCCTTTCCTGCTGAAGAAAGGGAAGAGGGTCCTCATGTATATCGAAAGCGATCCGTTCGGGAAATACATCAGCGACCGTTCCAAGAAGTATTATCTGAAAGACGGATCCAATGAATATATCGTACGGTTTCGTAACGGGATCACCGAGATCCTGGAAGAAGATACGGACAGAAACCTCTCCGATACGCTGTGCAACGATCTGATCATTATTGACTGAATCCATGCGATGATCTGATACAAATCTGTTATAATAATCAGGTAAAAAGG
Source organism: uncultured Erysipelotrichaceae bacterium (assembly GCA_902803785.1). Classification (GTDB taxonomy): domain Bacteria; phylum Bacillota_I; class Bacilli_A; order Erysipelotrichales; family Erysipelotrichaceae; genus Colivicinus. The sequence goes on along the minus strand of CADCRE010000137.1, from coordinate 22,938 downwards.
AGCTTACATGTTTTTAAAACGGATCGAAATGCAGGGGTTCAAATCCTTTGCCGATAATATAACCATCAATTTCGAGGAACCGGTCACCGGGATCGTCGGTCCTAACGGCTGCGGGAAATCGAATATTTCAGATGCGATCAGATGGGTCTTGGGAGAACAGTCGGTCAAATCGCTGCGCGGCGAGAAGATGACCGATATCATCTATGCGGGAAGCGAAGACCGGAAACCGATGAACATGGCGGAAGTCACGCTGGTCTTTGACAATACCGCGAGGATGCTGAACTCCGATCTGGATGAGATCGAACTGACCAGAAGGATCTACAACACCGATCAGGAAGCCGAATATCTGATCAACCGCAAGAACGTCAGATATAAGGACATCCTCGATCTGGTCATGGATACCGGTCTGGGCAAGAATTCACTGTCCATGATCTCTCAGGGAAACGTCATGAGCTTTGCGGAAGCCAAGCCTTATGACCGCCGTGAGATCTTTGAAGATGCCGCAGGTGTCTCCAAATACAAGAAACGCAAGATCGAATCATTGAATAAACTGGAACGGACCAAGGACAACCTTGACCGTACTTTCGATATATTGAGCGAACTGGAACGTCAGGTCTCTCCTTTGAAACGTCAGGCCAGAAAAGCTGAACTTTACCGTGAAAAGAAGAGCCGTCTCGAACAGATCGAAGTGGCCGTACTGGTCAACGATATCCGCAATCTGAATACACAGAAGGCGGAGATGGAGAAATCTCTCTTTGATCTGGAGACTTCTCTTTCGATGTATGAAACGACGATACAGGTCCATGAGAACGCCAATTTCGAGAATAAGGCGAAATTAAGGGACTTTGATAAACAGATCAACAGCATCCAGGAACAGCTGATGCAGGTGATCAATGAGATCCAGATCCTGGAAGCGAGAAGGATCGAGATCGATGAAAAGAGAAAATATGCGATCGAGATGGGATCTTCGGAAGAGAAGATCAAGGAGATGGAGACATCCATCCGTGAAGCGAAGTTCGAATATGAAGACCGTGTCGAACGTCTGAACCGCTTAAGATCCGAGATCAAACTTTTGAATACCAATCTGGAGAACTGTGTCTCCGATCTGGCTGATGCCTCATTGAAGAAGGATGAGACCGGAAGTATCGTCAACCGGATGTCGAACCGTCTGGAAGTTCTGAAGAACGTCATCGCCGATCCGTTTTCATCGGTCAATCAGGCCGGTGTCAGAGCCATCATGGCAAACAAGAATTCCTTCTATGGGATCCTGGGTGTCATCGGCCAGGAGATCCATCCGGAAGAAGGATATGAGGAAGCGATCTCGACTGCCCTGGCAGGAAGCGTCTATCATATCGTCACAAGAGACGAATCTTCTGCGCGGAAAGCGATCGAATTCCTGAAACGCAACCGTTCCGGCAGAGCGACATTCCTTCCTCTGACCGTCTGTAAGCCTCATTATGTGCGTCATGAAGATGAGATCGTCTGCAACAACACGCAGGGATACCTCGGCGTTGCGGCGGATTTCTGTGACTGCGATCCGGAGTATGAACCGGTCCGAGAGAGCCTTTTAGGCAATATCCTCGTTACCGATACCTTGCAGAATGCGAACAATCTGGCCTATCTGCTCAGATACGGATACAAGATCGTCACCCTGGAAGGGGAAGTCGTCCACAAGGGCGGTTCCATGACCGGCGGCAAGGTCAAGAACGAGATCTCTTTGATCACAGCCCAGTCCGAACTGAACCGGATCGAGAACGACCTCGTTTCCTACAGAGCCGAAAATGAACTGGCTCTGAAGAACTACAATTCTCTCGTATCTCAGAAGGAATCCATCGATTCCCAGATCACCGAGAAAAGGATCGCATTGGCTCAGCTTGAGCCGATCGTCGACACCAAGAGAGCGAAATACGAGAAGCTTCAGGCCGATTACGAACTGATCTCTCCGGAGAACCTCGAAGAGAGCCTTTCCGACAGTGTCGTCAGTCAGCTGTCCGAACACTATGCGAAGAAGGATGAACTTTCGACCTCCCTCAAGCTCAGAAGAGAAGAGAGGATGAAACTGTCCGCCGATATCGATCGCAAGGATCAGCAGATCCGTCAGATCCGCAGACAGTTCGATGAAGCGAAGAACGGTCTTTCTCAGATCAATACCAACAAGGCCGTCCTGAATACCAGACTGGAGAACGATCTTTCCCGTCTCGCATCCGAATATCAGATGACGTTTGAATACGCATCCGAAAACTTCGATATCGAGATCGACGAGAATGCCAAGGAAGAAGTTATGAACCTGCGCAGAGAGATCCAGGATCTGGGCAATATCAATATGTCCGCACCGGAAGAATATTCCGAGATCAACGAACGTTACGAGTTCCTGAAGAAGAACTACGACGATCTGATCGCTTCCAGAGACAAGATCCTTTCTGCGATCGATGAGATGGATGAGATCATGAAGGTCCAGTTCGAAAAGACCTTCAATGCGATCAATGAAGAACTTCCGCACACCTTCGCAAAGCTTTTCGGAGGCGGTAAAGCGCGCCTCGTCCTTGAAGATCCAAACGATATCCTGAATACCGGCATCGATATCGATGTCCAGCCTCCTGGAAAATCAGTCAAGTCGATCCGACTCTTCTCCGGAGGCGAGAAGGCACTGATCGCCATCTGTGTCCTCTTCACGATCCTGAAAGTCCGTCCGGAACCGCTGATCGTATTCGATGAGATCGAATCTTCTCTGGATGTTGCGAATGTCGAACGTTTTGCGAAATACGTCAGAGAATTCACGGATCATTCCCAGTTTTTGATCATCACGCACCGTCCGGGAACGATGGAACAGTGCGATGTCTTATATGGTGTCACGATGCAGAAGAGAGGTATCTCACAGATGCTGAAAGTGAAACTGGTCGATGCGATCGAGATGGCTGAAAAGGAAGAAGCGACAGGAGAACAGGCATAATGGGTCTCTTTTCCAGAAAAAACAAGGATAAATACCTGCACGGGTTCGCGAAGACGAGTCATTCTTTGGGACAGAAACTGCGTATCATCTCCAAGAACCGCAAGAAAAACAAGGAAGACTTCATGGAACAGCTCATGGTCACTCTGATCGAAGCCGATATCGGCTATCAGACTTCCGAAAAGATCTGTGACCGTTTCTTCGAGATCTGCAGCGATTATTTCTATGTCACTCCGCAGGACGTGATGACCTATCTCGGAGATACCTTCCGGGAGATCTACGATCCGGAATCGGATGCGCCGATCGAAGAGAATCCTGACGGACCGACTGTCATCCTTCTCGTGGGAGTCAACGGTTCCGGGAAGACTTCGACCTGTGCCAAACTGGCGAATATGTATCAGGAAGAAGGAAAGAAAGTGGCTTTCGTGGCTGCCGATACCTTCCGTGCCGGTGCGACCGAACAGCTGAAACAGTGGGCAGACCGTCTGGAGATCCCGTGTGTCTGCGGAAGAGACGGCGAAGATCCAAGTTCTGTCCTGGTCAAAGGATGCCGCTATGCGAAAGAGAATGACATCGATGTCCTCTTATGCGATACGGCCGGACGCCTTCAGAACAAGATCAATCTGATGGCGGAACTTGAAAAGATGCACAAGGTATTGGGGAAAGAGATCCCCGGTGCACCGCAGAGTACCTGGCTGGTCCTGGATGCGAATACCGGACAGAACGGACTTTCACAGGCGGAACTGTTCCATGAGATCACCGATCTCAACGGCATCGTCCTGACCAAGATGGACGGAACGTCCAAAGGCGGTATCGTCCTGGCGATCAAGAATCTGACAGGGATCCCTGTACGGTACATCACGGTAGGTGAGGGGATGGAAGATCTTCAGGAATTCGATTTCGACCTGTATCTGGATTCCATCATCGGAGAACTGGTCAATGAAGCGTGACCGGAACAGGGAATGGCAGCTCCTGGACCATTACGGAGCAATGCTTACCGAACATCAGCGCAATATCCTGGAAGAGTACTGCAATGAAGACCTGTCAATGAACGAGATCGCCGAAAACTACGACATCTCGAAAAGCGCAGTCCAGGATCTGATCCGCAGATGCGAGAAACAGCTGAATGAATACGAAGAAAAACTCGGTACGATCGCAAAGGAAAGGGATCTGACCGAGGTGATAGAGGAGATGAAAGCATCCGATCAGGATCTACTCCAAAAATATGCCAAAAAGATCGAGAGTATACTCAAGGGGGAATGAAAATGACAAAAATCATGGCAGTGAATTCGGGAAGTTCTTCATTGAAATTCCAATTATTTGAAATGCCGGAAGGAAAGGTCCTGACGAGCGGAAACATCGAAAGGATCGGCTTGCCGATGGGGATCTTCGGGATCAACGTCAACGGCGAAAAGATCTCCAAGGACGTACCGGTACCGACTCATCAGGTCGCAGTCGACCTGCTTCTGAACGCGCTGGTCGAATACGGGATCGTCAAGGATCTCGATGAGATCAAGGCAGCCGGACATCGTATCGTCCAGGGTGGACCGTACTTCAAGGATTCCGTCAAAGTCAACGCGGACGTCGTCGACAAGGTCAGAGAACTGATCGATATCGCTCCGTTGCACAATGCGGCACATCTTACCTGCTACGAGGCTTTCCGCCGCGCTTTACCGAACATCGAACACGTCTTCGTCTTCGATACCGCATTCCATCAGACGATGGAACCGGATTCCTACCTCTTCCCGGTACCTTACGAGTGGTATACCGACTATAAAGTGAGAAGATACGGAGCACACGGAACTTCCCACAAATACGTTGCGGAAAGAACAGCTGAGATCATGGGCAAGGACCTCAAGGACCTCAACCTGATCACTCTGCACCTGGGCTCCGGTGCTTCCATCACTGCGATAAAAGGCGGCAAATGTATCAATACCTCCATGGGTCTTTCTCCGTTAGGAGGCATCATGATGGGTACAAGATGCGGCGATATCGACCCGACCGTCGTCTATTTCATGGCGAAGAAGCTCAACTGCACACCGGAAGAGATGGAGACCTATCTCAACAAGAAATCCGGTATGGCCGGTATCTCCGGGATCTCTTCGGATTCCCGTGATGTCGAAGCAGCCATCAAACAGGGCAACGACCGCGCAAAACTGACCTATGATCTCTATGTCAACCGTGTCATCAACGTCGTCGGCGGTTACGTCATGCAGCTCGGACATGTGGATGCTCTGACTTTCACTGCCGGACTCGGCGAACATGCGACTCTCGTCAGAGAGATGATCTGCAAGAAACTGGAAGAAGGTCTCGGTCTGAAAGTCGACTACGAAGTCAACAGCACCTGCCACAGCGAAAAAGAACTCTCTACTCCGGATTCCAAGGTCAGAGTATTCGTCGTACCGACCAATGAGGAGCTGGCTATCGTAAAAGACACCGTCAGGATCCTCGGATTATAGGCCATGTACGGAAAACTGTTAGAAAAGATCAAGGAATACGATAAGATCACCGTCTTCCGTCATCAGAAACCGGACGGAGACGCCGTATTCTCCGCTTTGGGACTGTCCACCTTTCTGAAAGAGAACTTCCCGGACAAGAAGATCATGCTGTGCGGTAGTGAACTTTACAGCAAGGTCAACAAGATCCAGAAGGTCTCAGACCGTTTCGTGGAAGACTCTCTTGCCATCGTCGTGGATACGTCTACGGCTGCGAGAGTGGATGATGACCGTTTCCGCAAGGCAAAATACATCATCAAGATCGACCATCATCCGTGCAACGACGATTTCGGCGATCTGAATTATGTCAAACATGAGACTGCTGCCTGCTGCGAATATCTGGCGGAGATCCTCCTGTCTGATGAATTCAAGGAATACAAGATGTCAAAGAAGGTCTGTGAGTATCTGTACAGCGGAATGGTCACGGATTCACTGAATTTCCGTACCGCCAGTACGACAGCTCAGACACTTCGTATCGCTTCCGTCCTCGCCGAGAAAGGGGAACTTCAGATCTCCGATATCGTAGAATTCCTGATGGACGATACGATCGAAGAATATCAGAAGATCACCAAGATGAGGACCTATCTCCGTATCAAAGAGAGATTCGGCCATATCACGCTGACTGACAAGGAACTGGAAGAGATCGGATTCGATCCGTTCGAAGCGAAGAATCATATTTCCGAGATCGGAACGATCCTGGATCTGAAGATCTGGATCTTCGCGGTCAAGGTCGGAACGAAATACGATGTCTCGATCCGATCCAAGAGGGGATATGTGATTAACAGGATCTGTGAGAAATACGGCGGTGGGGGACACGCCAACGCTGCAGGTATCAAACAGATCACTTTGAAGCAATTGAACGAGCTCAAAAAGGAATTGATTGAACTGTCAACCAAAAATCCCAAAAAATAGAAAAAACCCTTTAAAATAAGGGTTTTTTAATTGAAATATATCCAATATAAGCTATAATTATAGGTAGGAGGTATTCAAGAAATGATTAAAAAAACAAAAAAAGATCTTGCTGAAGTATTAGTAGAAAAATATGGTTACACGAAGAAAGAAGCCAATGAAGTCGTTACGACTCTGTTCGATGAGATCGCTGCAAACCTGGTGAACGGCGATACGACAGACATCTCCGGTTTCGGTAAATTCGTCGTAAAGACTAGAAAAGCAAGAGTCGGTATCAACCCAGCTACAGGCGAAAAGATCGACATCGAAGCCAGCAAGGCACCGGCATTCAGACCTGCAAAGGCATTAAAAGAATCCGTAAAATAAGTATATGAATCATGAGATCCTCGGATAACCGAGGATCTTTTTTTCAGTTAAAAATGAAAATATTTTCATAAACAGATTTGTTCAAAAAACAATTCTAAATATAATCGGATTTACAGATTCAAACAGAATCGATACAAATACACAAATCTGCATTCAATAAGAGTTGGGTAAGATCCAGATCACTATAAAGAAATGTTTTGATAAGATCACATTCACAAGAGAAATCAAACTTACACAAACGAGAGATCGATCTTATGACCGTGGATGATCCATAATAAGTTATATTATCAGGCCGTGTGAAAACGTATCATTAACAGTAAACAGGAAATGAAGAGATCGTATAAAAGGAATGGAATTGCACACAATGTTTATTACGAATTCTTAATTATTAAAAAAGCACTGAATCAATGGATAAAGTGCTTTATTTAATAGGATTTTGCATAATTATATAAAAATCGCATAACTTCGCATAATGTATGTTATGCGATTTTTGTATATGGATTTTTGGGATGGAAGAGATCAGAACTCCACCACTCTCGGTGCTGCAGTGAAACTGTAGAACGTAGCTTTGCAGTCTGCGAGATATAAAACTTCGGTATTGTCGTCGTCGGCAGAGTACATGGACTTTAGTTCAGGGCGCTGGTTGAGAACGTATTCCTTTACTTCCCTTCTGTCGTCTCTGATCGCTTTCGCTTCCAGTCTCATCCAGGTCGGACCGTCACTGGCACAGATCTCGATCTTGTTGTTGATCTGGATCTGTTTTGAGACGTTTTTGATCTTTCCGGTCTGAATGTAGATCTTCCCTTCAAATTCTTCGGCGACACCGAAAGGGCGGACTCTCGGCTGGTCCCCTTCTTCCGTTGCGATGTAATATACGTGACATTTCTTCAGATATTCCAGTACTTCCTTCATTTTTATTCCTCCTCTTTCTTTTTCTTTTCCAGTTTTGCGTCAATAAACGGATTCGATTTGCTGTAGAGATCTTTCAGCCTCTGCATCTCGACATGTGTATAGATCTCCGTCGTTGATATATCCGAGTGTCCGAGCAGTTCCTGGATCACTCTGAGGTCCGCGTCCCCTTCCAACAGATGGGTCGCATAGCTGTGCCTTAGCTTATGCGGAGTCAGGTGCTTGTCGATATTTGCCTTGATACAGGTATTTCTGATCAGTTTTTCAACGTATTCGGAGTATATTTTTCTTCCGAAACGGTTGATGAAGAAATAATTCGTATTCCTTTTCTGCCAGAGCGGTCGGACATTCATGAAATAGCGTTTCATGATGTCAGAGGTCCCTGATGGGATCGGGATCATTCTTTCCTTATTTCCTTTTCCCAGCACTTTGACGATGTTTTCGTTCAGATCGACCTGGGAAACGCGCATGTTGCAGCATTCGCTGACACGGACACCGAGGCCGTAGAGGCACTCCAATATCGCGTGTTCGAACAGTTCTTCAGGCTTGCTGTCATCAAAGACGGACATCAGCCTGTCGATCTCATCGTGCGTAGCGAATACCGGCAGGCGTTTGGCTGCTCTCGTTACCGTCAGATTGACTGTCGGATCCTTCATGTCGTATTTGAAATTCAGAAAACGGTGGAAATTGCGGATCGATGTCTTGATCCGGGCGACAGTCGCAGATGAATAATTCCGGTTCAGTTCATTCACGAAGGAATCAATCTTGGTATCACTGACGTTTTCGATCTCGGAAATACCGTTATTATTCAGGTATTCCAGGTATTTATTCAGATCGCGTGTATAGGATTTTACGGTATTCTGTGCCCTTCCGTCGACGGAACTGATGGAGATGATATATTCCTTGACGGCTCTGTCCGTTTTCATGACCGAACGCTTTCCTGAGCCTGTAAATAAAGCTCTTCTGCGGCTTTTCGGGAAGTCTCCGAATCATCCGCATTAGAAATGAACGCCAGTTCACTAATGATTTCATCCCTGTTCAGACTGCGGATCTTGGTCGTCGTCTGATCCGTTTCGTCGGATTTGTATATGTAGTAATGAGAATCAGCACATGCAGCGACGGCAGCCAGGTGTGTGATCGTCATGACCTGCGTCCGTTTTGCGATCTTTGCCATCTTCTGTCCGATCGCCAATGCTGTCCTTCCGGAAACGCCGCTGTCGATCTCATCGAAGATCACGAGCGAAGTATCGCTTAAGGAAGTAAAGATACTCTTCAGTGCCAGCATGAGTCGACTGATCTCTCCCCCGGAAGCGACGTTGCGCAACGGTTTGAGAGACTCTCCCTTGTTCATGGATACCAGGAACTCCGTCTCATCATATCCCCTGCTTCCGAGATCGCCTTTTTCGAATCTGACGGAAAATGACGCATTTTCCAGCATCAGATCCCGACATTCACGGACGATCCTGTCTTCCAGCGTCTTTGCGCCTTCAAATCTTCTCTGATGCAGCGTATCTGCGAGATCGAGCGCTTCTTTCAGTTTGAAATCGACTTCTTTTTTCTTTTCGGCAATGACGAAATCCTTGTCTTCAAAGAAACGCAGACGTTCCTTCAGTTCTTCCTTCTTTTGGACCAGGCCTTCCGTATCCAGCCCGTATTTGCGTCTCAGACGGGAATAGGTATAAAGTCTTTCCTCGATCCGATCGATATTGAGATCTTCCTCATTGAAACTGTCGAGGATCCTGCGGACCTCGTCGATCTTATCGCTGAGATCATAAGACAATGATTCGATGCCGTCTCTGATCTGTCGTATGCCTTCATCGTCGAGATTGAGTTCCCTGACTAAAGCGGTCAGTCTTTCACTGATCCCCTCTTCCCCGTCGTAGAGCTCCAGGGCGGAATTCAGGGAATTCAGGTATTTTTCTGCGGATTTATAGCGTTTTTCCTTCGCTTCAAGATCCGCTTCTTCCTCCGGATCCAAAGATGCCTTTTCCAGTTCATCGAGATCGAAGCGGATGAACTCGATCTCCGCTTCATTGTATGTCTCGTTCAGAAGAGAATCGTATTCTTTCTGCGCCTTCCGATATACCGAATAACGTTCCCCGTATTCCTTCAGAAGATCTCCGTTCTCGACATAACGGTCCAAAAGGATCAGATGGTTCCTGTGATTCAGGAGATACTGGGAATCCTTCTGGGAATGGATATCGATGTGTTCGCTGAACAGATCGCTTAAGAAAGAAAGCGTTACTGAACACTGATTGATACGGATGGAATTGCGATTGTCGCGTGAGATGATCCTGCGAATGATCAGTTCATCGTCGAAATCGATGTCTGCCTCTTCCAGGATCGGTCTCATATATTCATCGACGGAAAAGACGCCTTCGATGATGGCCTTGGAGGCACCGTTTCGAATGACGGAAGGGTCCGCCTTGCCTTTGATGAGATAGGAAAGCGCACCGACGATGATGGATTTTCCGGCACCGGTCTCTCCGGTGAATACATTAAAACCGCTGTCGAAATCCACAGTCAGTTCCGATATGATGGCGTAATCTTTTATGTACAGACTTTTCAGCATTCTTTTCCGTTTCGGAAGATGAGATCGAACTCTTCTTTTCCTAAATATTGTACAACAGATGCCTTCCGCTGTGAATCGATCTGATCTCTGATCAGACGCTCCAGCGAGGAATGATAAACGAGGACTTTCGCATAGGAATCCAGGATGCGGGAGAGCTCCGTTTCACTGAACGGGACCAGGATATCGATGCGGTACAGGTCGAGGTCCGCATCGTTGGCGATCACTGTTTTTTTCAGTGTGTCAAAATCCGGACCGTCGCAGATGACCGCAGTCCCTCCTGTCTTATGATTCGCAAAAACGGGCCATTTTCCTAAAAGGATCTTCTCTTCATCGGAATACTCCTGACGATCGAGATACAGATCCGGGCAGATCAGGACCGAAAGGCCATTGTTCCGAGATCGTTGCATAAAGAATCGGCAGATATCCTCGTGGTTTCCTGCGCTGTATACTAAAGTATCTTTCAGAGCGGACAGTTCACTGAGATCAGATCCTTCTGTATTTTCGATACAAAGCAGGAACCTGCCTTTTATCTTCTCTCTTTCTTTATTGAGCAGTTCGATACATCCGCACAGTTCCCTGATATCCCCTCTTAAGGCTGTCCCCTCTTTTTCAGAAGAGGAGCCGATCGCCAGTTCCAATAGATCTCTGAAACTCAGATCATATCGGAGATATCTGTCCGCAAAGGAAGCAGAAAGGCTGCGGAACGCTTCCGTTCCGTGATCGTAGAAACGCCAGTCTTTCTCATTCTGAAACAGTTCGATCAGACATTCTTCCGTGAAGGAAGATGCCTTCTTCCAGGAAGCGGTCTCTTCCAGTTTCGGCTTTCCGGTATTCAGATCGAAAGGCTCGACGTACGGTTTCTTAAGCAGATCGCTGTATTTCTGCGGAAGATCTCTTTCTTCACTGCGGTAATGCAGGAGGACGGGATGTTCCTGAGAGAGGGAGCTGCTTAAGGATGCGGCGATCTCTTTTCGGTCATTTCCGTTATATGGACCGTAGTAATCAAGAGATAACTGACGGAAGATCCCTTCGTTCCAGACGGTGCGCTTGACCTTTGTCTTGGCTTCATGGATGGTCTGGATGATCTGATCTCCGTGTTTCAGATTGGACAGGGATCCCTTGATGCCTTTCTTGAGACCGGTATACGCAGAGGTATTGCCTAATGCGGAGAGCCCCTTCTTCAGAAGAGCGCTGCGAGGTGTCTGATTCTGATACTCATGGACGATGAGGACGAGCTGTCCTTCATAGCTGCTGATCAGTTTGAGGACATCGAGATTCGTATCGGCCAGATCACGGGAATCCAGGAAGATGAAGATCTTTTCCCCGGTCTCTTCCCTGTCTCTTAAAAGAGTCCTTCCAAACGCATACGAAAAGCTGCAGGAGAAGATATTCCTTTCCGGCCAGATCTCATTCCATACCGTTGCCAGATCGCTGTAACGGCTGCACAGGAAGAGTCTGTCATTTCCTTCGAGGGCTTCCGTCAGTTCGACCAAAAGTCCTGCAGAAGAAAGATCGGAAGCCAGATATCCTCCGTTTTTGGCGCAGTATGACAGGATCTGTTCGCGCAGAGCGTCATATTCTTTGTCCGAGACAGTGATCCTTCTTTCCGTAGAACGTGCCATTCTATCTTTCCTTCAGTTTTCTCAACAGTTCATTCAAATATGCCGTATCGAAACAGGCGTCTTTCAGCAGAAGGTCGAGTTCTTCGAACTGCCTGTCGATCTTTTCTTTGAGTTCGTCCAGAGTATAGATCGAAAGTGCGGTCCCCTTTCCGTTCTTTTTATCGGAGAGGTTCTTTCCCATCTCCGCTTCACTCCTGATCTGATCGAAGAGGTCGTCCTGATTCTGGAAGATCTGACCGATCAGGGAGCCGAGTTTCAGGAAGTAGTCTTCTCTGTCGATCTTTGCGATATACATAGGGAAGAGGCATGCGATCTTGAAGAGACCGGATGTCTTGTTTTCCTGGATCTCGACCAGTTTTTCTTCATCGATATGGACATCGTCGCTGGTCACATCCAGCAGCTGTCCGTAGATCATGCCGTCAGAACCCGCATAGCGGCTGAGCGCACTGATCAGTTTCACCTTGACGTCGTCCGGATAGGAATCCGATCCCGAGATGACTTTGAACGCATCCGTCAGGAGTTCGTCTCCCGTCAGGATGGCGATATCTTCCCGGAAGGCGCGGTGCAGAGAAGGTTTCCCCCTTCTCATGTCGTCGTTGTCCATGGCCGGGAGGTCGTCGTGGATCAGGGAATAGGTCTGGATGAGCTCCAGAGCCATCGCCGCATCGTAGCCCTTCTCTTCCGGGATGTCCATTCCTTTCAGGATCGAAAAGATGACTCTCGGACGGAAGCGTTTGCCCCCTTCCAGGGCGTATCTCATCGCATCGGTGATCAGACAGTCTCTCTGTTTCGACAGATAGGTATCGATATGTCTTTCAAATGCGTCATTCATTGCCGTTGAGCTCCGCGATCTTCTTTTCGAACCCTTCGAGCTGTTCCTTCAGTGCCTTGGAAAGCTTGAGACCTTCTTCATACAGCTGGATGGATTCATCGAGGTCCACGTCTTCCTTCTCCAGTTTCTCCACGATCTCCTGGAGCTTCTTCATCTGCTGTTCAAATTTCATTTCCTTCTCCATCCGTACTCCTTTCTTCCGCTTCGATGGTTCCGTCGGCGAAGCGTACCTGGAATCCCTCTTTCTTCAGGGATGCCCTGTCTTTTACCACATGTCCTTCCTGAAGCACAAGCGTAAATCCGCGTTTCAGCACGTTTTGAGCGCTGTATGCTTCCAGTAAAGTATTTAACCGTTTATAAACATAAAACTGTTCATTCAGCCTGAAATCGGCCTTAGAACGCATTCTGGATACCAGATGATCCGTCTGATCCTTATCTTTCGCGATCCGATACAGGATCCCCTGCCGGATCCTGAGGATATCCGCATCGATCTTCACCGTGATACTGTGCAGCTGTTTCTGATAATGCGTCAGACGTTCCAGGAGATAGTCGTAGTTCATCCGGCTGTAGTCCAGGCGGTCAGTCACGGCTTTGTGAAGTCTGCCTTCCAGAAGATTCATTTCTTCTTTCACGTCATCGATCTTCGGTGTGATCAGTTCCACGGCCGCCGTCGGCGTCGCAGCTCTCTGATCCGCTGCGAAATCCGCCAGAGTGAAATCCTGTTCATGGCCGATCCCGGTGATCACGAAGGTCTTCATATCGTAGATCGTATTGACCAGGTTCTCATCATTGAAACAGAAGAGATCTTCGAAGGATCCTCCTCCCCTGGCCAGGATGATCGCGTCGTATCCTAAAGGATCCACTTTCAGGAGGCTGCGGATGATGTCCTGCGGAGCGCTTTCTCCCTGTACGAGCACCGGATAGAAATCCACGGAAGCGATCGGCCACCTCCTTTGAAAGGTGATCCTGATATCGGACATCGCCGCCGACTTCTCTCCTACCAGTACGGCAACCCGTTCCGGAAAGCGGACCGACAGCGTCTTCTTATGAGAAGGATCGAACTTTCCTTCTTCCGTCAGACGTTTCTTCAGCTGTTCATAACGCGCAAAAAGGTCTCCTGCCCCCTTCTGTTCCATCCTGAGCACATAGAGCTGCAGCGCTCCGGTATTCTCAAAGATGGAAGTGTTCGCATAGACCATGACCTTGTCTCCGTTTTTCGGTTCGAAGGAAAGAGACGACGCTGCGGATTTGAACATCACACAGCTGATCGCCGCATACTCGTCTTTCAGCGTGAAATACAGATGACCTGAAAAATGCCGATGAAAATTGGAGATCTCTCCGGAAACGGAGATCTTCTGCAGTTTCTCATCGGTATCGAGCTTGTTCTTGAGATAGCGCAGTAAGGTACTGACACTTAATTCACGCATATGTGATCCAGAACTCCGTTGATATAGCGGTATGCTTCGTCATCGCAGTATTCCTTGCTGAAGATGACGGCTTCGTTGATAATGACGGCTCTGTCGTTGAGCTTCAGTTTCATCTCGCTCACACTTCCCAGCAGTATGGCCTGTTCCACCAGGTTCAGGCGGTCAAAGGTCCATTTCACCAGGTATTGCGAGATCTCATCGATATAAGCCTGTTTGTTCATTATGATATCTTCGATGATCTGATCGGAAAAAGCATCCGGTTCCTCCAGTGAAGAATCAGCGTAGCAAAGACGGAGATCCTTGTGCAGAAGCAGATGCTGATAAAGAACGAATATAATCCTTTCGCGATATTCATGACGCGTTAACATAAAAACATTATACTACAAAAATCATCTTTCTCTTCATCGGTGCTATAATTTAATGGTATGAATTTCTTTCAAAGATTCTTCGGGCATCTGCATACCGTCAATACTCACCGTTTTCTGGTCATGAAGATGTGCTTTCAGTGCGGACTGTATGCACAGGGACTGAAACACGATCTGTCCAAATATTCTTTCGCTGAGTTCTGGCCCTCCGTCAGATACTTCCAGGGAGATCGCTCACCGATCTCCAAGGAGAAACAGGTCAAGGGCTATTCTGAATTCTGGCTGCATCACAAAGGCCGCAACAAGCACCATTGGGAATACTGGATCGACCGCAGGAACCAGTCTTCCGAAGTCTATGCCCAGCCGATGCCGTTCCGTTACATGCTGGAATCGGTCTTGGACAAGATCTCCGCTTCCAAAGTCTACAACAAGGAAAAATACACCGATTCCATCCCCTACGACTTCTTTACAAGTTCCTGGGAATACAAGGCCATGAATCCGTTCACCGCAAAACAGATCGCCGATCTGCTTCTGTATCTCAAGGAGAACGGCGAAGAAAAGGCTCTCGCCTACTACAAGAGCCTCTATCGACAGAATAAAGATGTGAATTATTTCAATCGGACAGACGATTGAGTTCTACCTGGATGCTGTAAGGGATCTGGACCAGTTCGACTCCTGCTTCCCTGAGCATCTTTTTTGATGCGATATTTCCTTCCGTTCCGTCGTATTTGTCCGATTCATAGATGACTTTTCTGATCCCGGACTGAATGATCGCCTTGGCGCATTCGTTGCACGGAAACAGAGAGACATAAAGCGTACAGTCCTTGACCGGACGCGGTGAATTCAGGATCGCATTGAGTTCCGCATGTACGACATAGGCGTATTTCGTATCGAGGAAGCCCCCTTCCCTGTCCCATGGAAAGTCTTCATCGGAACAGCCTCTCGGCATCCCGTTATAGCCGATCGATACGACCTTATGGTCCTGATCGACGATACATGCGCCGACCTGTGTGTTCGGATCTTTTGAACGCAGGGCCGATAGATGAGCGAGGCCCATAAAGTATTCATCCCAGGAAATTGCCATACTAACCTCCATATCGCTGATATACCTGTATCAGCCGTTCCATGATATTCCTGCTGTATCCTTCAAATCCGAGATCCTTCAGAGCTTCTACGACCTGAAGATCGGTCCCCCGATACAGCGGTTCGATCGTATCTATTTTCACATATTTCAGAAACAGGCACAAGATGAAGACCGCCAGCAGGATACTCATCCCCGCCTTGTCTTCTCTGGTGAAGATGAGATACAGGAGATATCCGCTGATCATGCCTCCCAGATGGGCGATGAACGCGGTCGTCGAGAGGAAATTGACTCCCAGGTTGATGACGATCAGCGGCAGGAAGGTCTGAAACGGAACGTTGCGGGTACGGATGAGATCGAGGATAAAGAAGATCATCAGTCCGTAGAGACCGCCCGATAGACCCACAAGGAGCGTGTTCTCGGACAGGATGGCCTGTGACAGAGACCCGCACAGGACAGACAGGAACAGGATGCACAGGAAACGGAAACTGCCGTAACGGCGTTCCACATAGTTTCCCAGTACGTAGAGAGAATACATGTTGGTGAAAAGATGCAGGATCCCTCCGTGGACGAATCCGCAGGTCAGGAAGCGGTAGAATTCTCTCAAACCCAAAGTGAAGGTCTTGTAGTCAGCGCCCAGCAGCACATAGACCACAGACATGTCGTATCTCTTTGAAAGATAGAGAGACAGCAGATAGTTGATCACGCACAGCCCCATGATGATATAGGAAGCGATAGGCCATTTCTGAACAGTGACGGGCTGCTGTGCCTTTTTATTGTTCATGACTCCGCTCATCCTGTGTACGAGATCGAGGATCTCCTTCTGTTTGTCGTCCACTTCATGGACGCAGCTGTAGATCTCCGGATAGATCTGTTTCAGATCGATCCCTTCGTAATAGGATTCCTCGAGATTTCCGTGCGGATAGGTCTCATCTTCCGGATCGTAGGGTTCCCTGCTGATATGGAGATCGAGGAAGCGAATGTCTCTTTCCAGCCTCTGGGACAGAAACTGCAGATAGGCATCGATGCGTTCCTGATCGTAGGCGACTGCCGTCGGCGGAAGGGTCGTGACCCGGATCAGCTGATAGTTCGGATCGTTCTCGTTCACCAGCCAGTGTTCCTGACGGTTGTATGACGAAAAGGATTCCAGAAGGATCTGTTTATAACCGTATCTGCTGATGAAGATCTCCGAGACCTGGAAGACCTTATAGAGATTGTCCAAGGTACTTTCCGCCTTTCTCACGGATATATGTCTTCATATATTCCGGCATGTCGACCTTGAATTCCATCCGTTCTCCGGTACTCGGATGAACGAAGGAAAGATAGTAGGCATGGAGGAACTGACCTGTCTCGTCGATGTACTTCCCGCCGTACTTCCGGTCGTTGACAACGCTGTGATGGATGAACTGCATATGGACGCGGATCTGATGGGTCCTGCCCGTCTTGAGCTCCACATCCAGCAGTGTGGAATCGTCATAGCGTTCCAGGACATGGAACAGCGTCAGCGCATTGCGGGAATTCTTCGGAGTGACGGCCATGATCTGACGGTTCTTCTCGCTGCGTCCGATCGGTGCGTCGATCTCCCCTTCGTCGTTCTGGATGACTCCGTTGACGATCGCATAGTATCTGCGGAAACAGGTCTTGTCTTTCAGCTGTTCAGACAAAAGAGCGTGCGTTTTGTTGTTTTTGGCGCAAACAAGTAGACCGGAAGTGTCCTTGTCGATGCGGTGGACGATGCCCGGACGGTAGTATCCGTTGACATCAGAAAGCTCCTTGCAATGATACAGCAGCGCATTCACCAGCGTCCCGCTCTCATTCCCGACAGCCGGATGGACCACCATGTCTTTCGGCTTGTTGATGACGATGAGATCTTCATCTTCATAGACGACATCCAGCGGGATATCTTCCGGAAGGATATTGGTCAGTGTCTTTTCTTCATAGGAGAAACAGACGTGATCGCCCAGCTGAGTCTTGACCTTCTTGGTTGGAAGCGAACCGTTGAGAAAGACCTTCTCATCGCTGATGAGCTTCTGGATGGCCGATCTCGATAATGGCGTGTTCTCCGCAAGGAAGACGTCGAGTCTCAGATCGGTATTCTCTTCATCTACATACAGATCAATGTTTGGCATGTCTGCCCTCCCTGAATGTCTCTATCACGAGCAGGAAACATCCTACGGTGATGAAACTGTCCGCGACGTTGAAGACCGGAAAGTCATAACCGAAGATGATGAAATCCAGAAAATCGATCACATATCCCAGACGGATACGGTCGATCAGGTTTCCGGCCGAACCGGAAATGATGAACAGGTAGGAAACGATGGAAAGGATGTCCTTCCTGTCAGCCTTGATCAGAAAATAACCGATCACCAGGATCGCTGCGATGGCCGTGACCGTCAGCAGAAGACGCGCATTCTGCAGGATCGAAAAACCGGCTCCGTAGTTATGGACGTGTGTCAGATTGAAAAAACCGGGGATCATGACGATCCTCTGTCCGAGCGAGATCGATATGTCGACGAGATGCTTTGTGAACTGATCGAGGCCTACGAATAAAGCGACCGCGATCAGATAGACGAGATATCTCATGTCTATAGAACAGCTTCCCTGTAGGCCTTTAAAGCCCTGGAGATCTGATCGGGACAGCTCGTTCCCCTGCCATGGCAGTCCACGCCTTCGAATGCGCGGATCACGTCGTCCACTTTCATTCCGACGACGATACGGGAGATCCCGCGAAGATTGCCTTCACAGCCACCCTCTACCTTGAGAGAACGGATGACGCCGTCATCGATATCGAATGTATAATGTCTGGAGCAGACTCCCTTTGGATCGTATTCAAATGTCATATATACCACCTTTACTAATAAATTCTATCTTAAATAATAAGACATTGCTAGTTAAATACACACTCATCTGTTAAAATAGTCAAGGGAGAAAACTATGGAAAAGATTAGAACGAGATTTGCACCGAGCCCTACCGGTTATATGCATATCGGCAATCTGAGGACTGCCCTCTATGCCTATCTCATCGCAAAAAAGGATGACGGTGATTTTATACTGAGGATTGAAGATACCGATCAGGGAAGACTGGTCGAAGGCGCTGTCGACATCATCTACAATACATTGAAACAGTGCGGTCTGAATCATGATGAAGGACCGGATGTCGGCGGAAACTACGGACCTTATGTCCAGTCTGAACGCATGAAGCAAGGGATCTATTCCCACTATGCGCATGAACTGGTGAAGATGGGAAAAGCCCACTACTGTTTCTGCAAGGAAGAAGATATCGAGAAACAGAGAGAAGAAGCCGGCGATTCCTTCTATTTCGTCGATCCCTGCAAGCTTCTGACTCCGGAAGAGATTCAGAAGAAACTGGATGCGAACGAAGAATATACGATCCGCTTAAATGTCGAACCGGAAGGAACGACATCCTTTGACGATGAAGTATACGGTACGATCACCGTTGAAAACAAGACCCTCGACGAAATGGTCCTTTTAAAGTCAGACGGCTATCCTACCTACAACTTCGCAAACGTCATCGATGACCATCTGATGGATATCACGGATGTGGTCCGCGGAAACGAATACCTGTCTTCCGCACCGAAATACAACCTCATCTACGAAGCGTTCGGCTGGGATATCCCGAGATATATCCACTGCCCTCCTGTCATGAAGGATGAACACCAGAAGCTCTCCAAGAGGAACGGTGATGCCTCCTTCCAGGATCTGGTGGAAAAAGGATATCTGCCGGAAGCGATCCTGAACTACATCGCACTTTTAGGCTGGTCCCCTTCCGAAGACAGAGAGATCTATTCCCTGGAAGAACTGTCCAAGGCCTTCGATGTCAAGAGGATCGGTACGACCGGTGCCATCTTCGATATCGACAAGCTCACCTGGATGAACGGCATGTATATCCGCAATATGGAACAGGAAAAGTACTTCGAACTGGTGAGGCCTTATATCGAATCCGAACTCGGAGAAGGAAACTTCGACTGCCGTCTGATCGCCAATGCGATCCATGACCGTATCAACAAGCTTTCCGAGATCAAGGATATGATCTCCTTCTTCCGCAAAGCGGATTCCTATGACAGCGAGATCTTCACGAACAAGAAAGCCAAGACGAATCCGGAACTGGCGAAAGATCTGCTTCCGAAGGCAGAAGATGCATTGAAGGATCTGACTGACTGGAACAACGAAACGATCTTTACCTCTCTTGCGGCCAAGGCGCAGGAACTGGGAGTCAAGAACATCACCCTGATGTACCCGCTCCAGGTCGCCTTATCCGGCCGTTCCGTCGCACCGGGCGGAGCGACAGCGATCGCCGAGATCCTGGGCAAGGAAGAGACGCTGAAACGTCTGGAAGATGCAAAAAGCAGGTTGTCATAACCTGCTTTTCTTATACGACAGCGGCAATGCTCAGCAATAATGCCAGCAGCATCGTCATCGGGATGCAATGATGGAAACGGTTGCGATTCTCGTATGCCAGCATCGATCCGCATCCCAGCAGCTGCATGAACAGGATCCTTACTGTCTGCGGACCCTGATAGCCGATCAGAAACCACAGCACATAGTACGACAGGATCGCGATGATCGTTAACGGATCGAATTCATCCGTCTCGTTCGATGAAAGGAAAAGTCCGATCGATAGAAGGAGAAACAGGATGAGCGATGCCAGATACCATGTATTCCTGCGGAAGATCCCGATCAGATCAAGATCCGCGTTGATCAGAAGATAGATGACGATCGGAACGATAAGGATGATCAGCAAAAGAAGGCTCATGAAACTGAAGTAGACCTTCTTCCTTCCGCTGAAGAGCGACTTCAGCCAGTTCACGAGAGACTGTACGATCGCCCGCAGGAAGAAGATACCGATGAGTCCTGCCAGGATATACATCAGGATCCTTCCGACCTGTTTCAGATCGAGATCCCCTTTCAGATACAGGACAAGGCCCAATGCCGCCAGAGCCAGCAATAATGGCAATAACTGTTCAAACAGAGTCTTCCAGTTGCGTCTCAGATTGAGATTGCGTAAGAGATCATATAACAGAAGCAGGATCAGTACGAAAAAGAAGCGGTAGATCTCGTGCCAGTATCCCAAAGGATCGGCGTTTCTGCCTAAGATAAGGTGATACAGGGATACCAGCAGAGTCAATATCCCGTAGATCAAGAAGAACGTCAGTATGTTCTTCTTTTTAAACAGTTTCTTCACGTATCCATCTTACCACTGAATCGCGTTCATATCTTTTCACGGGCTCTCAAAAAAGAATTATAATTGAATTATGAACGAAGTTAGGATCATCGAAGTAAAACAGTCCGTCTTTGCGGCGAATGAACACCGTGCCGACGAATTGCGCAATGAACTCAGAAAAGAAAAGACTTTTCTGCTGAACGTGATGTCTTCTCCCGGATCGGGAAAGACGACTACACTGACCGGAGTCATCAACCGTTTGAAAGAAGAATACCGTATCGGTGTCATGGAAGCGGATATCGATTCCGATGTGGACGCCAGGACCGTGAGTTCTTTGACGGGAGTCGATGCGATACAGCTTCATACCGGAGGCATGTGCCATCTGGATGCGGATATGACCAGACAAGGCATCGAAGCTCTGGGTGAGAAGCATTACGATCTGATCATCCTGGAGAATGTCGGAAACCTCGTCTGTCCGGCCGAATTTGATACCGGGTCCGCTGCCAACATGTGTATCCTTTCCGTCCCTGAAGGCGACGACAAGCCTCTGAAATACCCTCTGATGTTTCAGGTGGCACACTTCGTCGCGATCAACAAGACCGATGTCCTTCCTTACTTTGATTTCGATATGAAGCGCTGCAAGGAGAACATCCGTTTCCGCAATCCGAAAGCCGATGTCTTCGAGATCTGTGCCAAGGACGGTACCGGGATCGACAAGCTTGCGGATCATATCCGTAAACTGATGAAGGAATGGAATGAACAGGAAGTCGAATGACTTCCTTTCTTTTTAAACAACAAAAAGCACAGATGTTTATCTGTGCTTTGTTTTCTATGGTGATCAGTACGGGATTCGAACCCGTGAGTGTCGCCTTGAGAGGGCGATGTGTTAACCGTTTCACCAACTGACCATGTAGAGGCTGAGCCTCTAACACTATTCTACTTCTTTTTTCTTTCTTGTGACCTTTTTTACGGTCTTTTTATCTTCAGTTTCGCCTTCTGCAGCCTTTTTTGCGGTCCTCTTAGCCTTCGGAGCAGCTTCTTCGACGTTGGCTTCGACCTTTTCGGCAGCCTTCTTCTGTTCAGGTGCCTTTCCCTTTTTGGCAGTCTCGCAGATCTTTGCGAAATCTTCCGGATTGTGGATGGCGATCTCAGACAGCATCTTTCTGTTGACGGAGACACCGGCTTCCTTCAGTCCGTGCATCAGTTTGGAGTAAGACATACCGTTGAGTCTTGCGGCAGCGTTGATCCTGGCGATCCAGAGCTTGCGCATCTCTCTCTTGAGTTCTCTTCTGTGGATGTATGCATACTTCCAGGAATGCATGACCTGTTCATGAGCGGTCCTGTATAACAGATGCTTGGATCCGAAATAACCGGAAGCAGCCTTTAAGATCTTCTTTCTTCTGTTTCTTGTAGGAGTTGATCCTTTTACTCTAGCCATTATCTTCTATCCTCCTATCCCTGTAACAATTCCTTATCTCTCTTGACAACTGTCTTGTCGACTAAAGATGGCTTATGCAGATGCTTCTTCTGTTTGTGTGTCTTGTTTGCAGCAAAGTGAGATGTGAAGTTGGAATACTTTCTCAGCTTGCCGGTACCGGTGACTTTTACTCTCTTCGCAAAAGTCTTTTTTGTCTTCATTTTTGGCATTCTATCTTCCTCCTATTTCTTCTTAGGTGTTAAAACACAAGACATGATGTTGCCTTCGAGTTTCGGCTGTTTGTCGACGTTGGCGATATCGCGCGTCTTCTCGATGAATTCATTCATGATCTTCAGTCCGACTTCCTGTCTGGTCATCATCCTTCCGCGGAAACGCATATCGATCTTGACTTTGTTTCCGGCTTCGATCCACTTGGTAGCCTGTTTCAGTTTCGTGTTAAAGTCGTTCGTATCGATGACAGGAGACAGACGCATTCCCTTGATCTCCGAGGTCTGCTGGTTCTTCTTTGCTTCCTTGGCCTTCTTCTGTGTCTCAAAACGATACTTGCCATAGTCCAGTATCTTGCATACCGGCGGCTGAGCGTTCGGTGCGACGCAGTACAGATCAAGATCTGCATCATAAGCCATCTGCAGCGCCTCGTTACGGGACATTACACCCAGTTGACTTCCGTCCTGACCGATGACCATCACTTCTCTGAAGCGGATGCTTTCGTTTACGAGGTCATCATTTCCACGTTTTCTTGTTATAGTTTTTTCCCCCTAATTTTAAATAAAAAGTGAGACAAAGCCCACTT
>CADCRE010000136.1 GCA_902803785.1 uncultured Erysipelotrichaceae bacterium | reverse complement strand
GTACTGGTTGCGAACAGGATCAGAAGGCTGTACAGCATCGACCACATCAAGACGATCCCTTTGTACGAGCTGAAAAGAGAGATCGAGAACGAAAACTACAATCTCATAATCTCTACGATCGGTTTTGAGATGGAGACATCGATCCCTATCATTCAGGTTTCGGCCTTCATCAACAACGCTGATATATCTGAGTTGGATAAATACCTTTTAAGAAAACAGACAAAGAACACTATCTCAAAAAAGACTTTTACCAGGCTGGTACATGATTTCAAGGACAACGATGAGCTATTGATCAGCAAGCTTGGTTCACTATTGAATATTGATTTTATTGAGGAAAAAGGAGATGAGGTCATAATGCTGAAAGATGCCATGAAAAAAGACATGATCCTGCTGGATTATGACGCCCGGGATTGGGAAGATTCGGTCAGGAAAGCGGGCGAACTGTTAAAAAAGGCAGGCTGCGTAGGAGATGAATACATCGAGAATATGGTGCAGACCGTAAAAAAGGTAGGTACTTATATCGTCATCTCAAAAGGGATCGCATTACCGCACTCTCAAAGCGGAAAAGATGCGTATAAGGTTGGCATCAGCTTGCTACGATTGAAGAGGCCCGTTTGCTTCGGACACCCTCAAAACGATCCGGTATCGCTTGTATTTGCGCTTTCTTCAATAGACAACAGTTCCCATCTCGTTGCGCTGCAGGATCTGGCTGAGCTGCTAAGCGACGAGAAGAACGTTTCTTTGTTGAAAGAACTGGATTCCGTAGATGAGATATATAAATTGATCTCAAGGAGCTAATACCATGGAAAGAACTACAGACCTGATCGACGTCGCAAAGCTGCTGAAGAAAGAAGGACTTGTTTCAGACGGCGTGAACAAAGGCAGCATCTCTCTCCGACTGAACAAGACAGAGATCGCAGTAAGTCCAAGCAAGCTCTCTTATGAGGAGCTGAACGAGAACAACATCAATATCATGAATATCGACGGTTCGGCAATAAGCCAGCCGTCCCCTATCTCCCGAGACACATATTTTCATTTGAAGATCTACCAGGAAAGAAGTGATGTGAATGCGATAATTCACACTCATTCGAAGTATGCGCTGGCTCTTGCTCTTGCCAACAAAGAGATACCCTTTGTCATTTACGGAATGAAGCAGCATTGCGGAGGAAAAGTTGACATCGCACCGTTTTATTTTCCAAACACACCCGAGTGCAACGAAGCCATTATCAGGTATTTAGGTAACAGAAACGCAGTCCTGTTAAGAAACCACGGGTTAGTCTGTGTAGGAAAAACACTGAAAGACTGCTATGAAACGGCCGTATTTGTCGAGTCTCTGGCAGAAAGCTATGTACACGCGCTGCAACTAGGAGCAGTTGAAGATATCGAAAAATGGAAGGAGGTGAATTATGGATAAGTTCGTAATCGGCGTATGTTGCACTTTCGGTGCCGGGAGCAGCATGCTGCTGAAAATGAATCTGGAGCAGGCTCTTTCGCAAATGGGCATTGCGGCTGATGTTGAAATACATGATATTTCCAGCATAAGCGGTGTTGCTGGTGTATTGGACGCTGTTTACACCAGCTCGGCATTGATATCAGAAGTTCAAGCCGTTTGCGAAGGAACGAAGACGATCGTTATTCCAGTGATTGATTATTTCGATCTGAACAGACTGCAGGAATTAACGAGAGAGTATTTACTGAAAGAATAAGGAGGGAAAAATGGAAGCTATTAAATCGGTTTTTAATTTCTTTGTCACTCAGATTTTCCAGACACCGGCATACTTTATGGGGCTAGTTGTATTGCTGGGCTGTCTTCTTCAGAAAAAAGAAGGGAAAGTCGTTGTATCGTCAGTGATCAAAGCTGTTGTTGGCATGATGATCCTGAATGTTGGATCAGGCCAATTGAAAAACTCATCTCAGGCCATTATTGAATTGTTCACTGCAAAAATGGGCATTCAGGGCGTCAGCACGGATATGTGGACAGCTATTTATGCAATGCTGGACGAACTGGCAACCATCAACATGAACAACATTGCTACGGTTATGCTTACTGCCTGGGTAATCAACCTGTTGTTGGCAAAATTCACCCCAATCAAGACGATCTTCTTAACAGGACACGTAGCCTATATGGACAGCTGCTATCTGACATTCATTATCTGGAGGGTAACGGGTCTTACCGGTGTTGCGCTGTTCATCACTGCTGCCTGTGTATGTGCTCTGTACTGGTGGTTCATGCCGCATCTGCTGAGGAAATTCCTTGTTCCGTTACTGGGAGAATCTCCTCTTACTTTAGGTCACAATCTCTGTCTAGGCGGAATTCTGGCAACACAGATCTCCAAGTTGTTCGGCAAACCGGAAGACAGTTCAGAAAAGCTCAATCTTCCTGGATGGCTGTCGATCTTCAAGGATTCCGTCATTTCATATTCGGTTATCATGGGTGTGATCTACATGATCATCATTCTGATCTGCGGAAAAGAGCTGGTCTCTGCCAAAGCCGGTTCAACAAACTGGATCCTGTATGGACTCAACCAGGGCCTGAACATGGCTGTCGGCGTTTACATCCTGTTATCCGGTGTTCGTATGTTCCTTGGCGAACTGATCCCGGCCTTCAAAGGGTTCTCTGACAAACTGGTTCCGGGAGCAATCGCTGCTGTCGACTCACCTGTATTCTGGTCATATGCACCAACTGCAGCCATGCTGGGATTCCTGGCTCAGGTTGTCGGTCAGTTTGTCGGTGTTGCACTCCTCTTGCTGTTCAAGTCTCCTGTAGTCGCAATTCCTAGCGTTATCCCTCTGTTCTTCGGAGGATGCACTCTGGGTGTATTTGCCAATTCAACAGGCGGCTGGAAAGGAACGATCGGTGCTTCGTTTATTATGGGCATTATCGTAATCTGCGGCAGCGCCGGCCTTGCATCATTGCTGAACTTCAATTATGTTCCTGGCCATTCCGACTGGTCTACTCTGTGGCTTGCACTGGTCTTTATCGGAAGGATGATCTTCGGATACCGGACAGCATAAATGAAAACAGTAAAAACGGTTTTTGGACCAATATCCCCGGAAGAAGTCGGCTTTACCGATATTCATGATCATGTATGGAAATCGGGAGGGATGGAGGTCAGAGAAGACAAGGACTTCGGTATTGAAAACATCGGCAAGTCAAGAGATGAACTGATCAGATATAAAAAAGCCGGTGGAAACACACTCGTTGATATGCAACCTATTGGTGTAGGAAGAGGCATAAACGAGATGAAAGAAATCGCCAAAGATACTGGTGTGAATCTTGTGGCAATTACCGGTTTCCACCGTGGTTCATTATATGACAAAGCGCATTTCGTTTACAAATATACCGAGGACCAGATCTTCAATATGGTCCTGTCAGAAGTTGAATCCGGAATTGAAGAGAACGATTTTTGCGGTCCCTTTGTCAAGCATTCCGACGTGCTTCCGGGCTTGGTGAAATGCGGATCCGGCTATTACAAAATCACCCCGTTAGAGGAGATGCTGATCCGTATTGCCGGCAGAGTCAGTGCAAAGACGGACATTCCTATTGGCACGCATACCCACGTTGGCACCATGGGATACGAACAAGCCAGACTGCTGTTAGATGCCGGAGCCAGACCGGAGAGGATCATGATCGGGCATCTTGACAGGAACGCCGATTTTCTGATGCACAAAAAAGTTCTGGATCTCGGTGTTTACGTACAGTATGACTGCGTAGCCAGAGTCAAGTATCATCCGGTATCTGACACCATGGATCTGATCAAGAGGCTCAGCGATCTCGGATATGCGAACCGCATCATGATCGGTGGAGACTGGGGCAGAGCATCCTACCTGCAGTCTTATGGAGGAGAGCCGGGATTTGAATTCATTCCGAAGTACTTCCCGGACATGATGAGGGAATATGGGATCTCAGATGAGGTAATTAATCGTATCTTTATAGAGAATCCAAAGGAATTTCTAGCTTATTAGACTGATCAGAGATGCACGCTATGCCTGCATCTCTGATTTCATTTATTGGATCGATATATTCAAAAATCGATCAGGAGAAAATAATGAAAGTTACATTGCTGGTAGAAAACAACAGCCTGTTTTGCGTATATCTCAGTGCTGAACACGGTTATTCGGCATGGATTGAAGACGGGCAGACAAAAGTACTATACGACTGCGGGTTTTCCGACAAGTTTATAAAAAACGCAGAAGACCTGGGGATCGATCTTAGAACGGCAGATTATGTTGTTCTTTCCCATTGCCACAGGGATCACTCCGGCGGATTAAAATACCTGATGAAGTACTACAGGGACAATGCAATGTTTAAGAAGCCGATCCTGCTGGTTGCAAGCGAAAACATCTTCGCAAAGAGATGGAATTTTACAAAGAATCATAACTCCGGACTGGATCTGTCACCCGAAGATCTTTCACAGTTTTTCAATCTCAGGATCCAGGAAACTCCGCTCTGGCTGACAGACAATCTCTGCTTTATGGGTATCTGCGAAAGGACGAACGATTTCGAGCACATTCATCCGCAGCGCGCAAAGAAATTCGAAGACGGCAAGTGGGTGG
>CADCRE010000135.1 GCA_902803785.1 uncultured Erysipelotrichaceae bacterium | reverse complement strand
GTTAAGGTGCTATGCCGATGAAAACAATCTGACTGTCTATGATGAATATGTCGATGACGGTTATTCCGGTACAAACTTCGACAGACCTGCATTCCAGAGAATGCTCAGAGATATAGAAGATGGCAAAGTGAACTGCTGCCTTGTCAAGGATCTCAGCAGAATGGGCAGGAATTATCTGCAGGTTGGTCTGTATACCGAAGTATTATTCCCGGAAAAAGGAGTGCGCTTTATTGCCATAAATGATGGAGTTGATTCCCTGTTGGGAGAAAACGAAGTCGCGCCGATACGAAATCTCATCAACGAATGGGTTGCCAGGGATACATCCAAGAAAGTTCATGCCGCAATGCAGACAAAGTTTCTTGCCGGAAACAGATATGGTGCTTACCCGCCACTTGGCTACAGGAAAGATCCTGACAACAAAGGTCATATTCTGATCGATGAAGAAAACAGATGGATCATCGAGAAGATATTTGATCTGGCCTATCACGGGTATGGTGCCGGAAGGATCACGAAAGTACTTCGTGCAGAAAAAGTTCCTACCGGTGGATATATCCATTACAAGCAGGATGGTACATTCGCTCATATCTTTGATGGAGCATCGGAAGAAAAGTCCTATGACTGGTCAATTGCCGAAGTTAAAAGAATCCTCAAGGATGAGACTTATATCGGCAATTCTGTGCATAACAAGCAAACAACTGTTTCCTTCAAAAACAAGAAGAAGTATAGAACGGCGGAAGATACATGGTTAAGGATTGAAGGCACGCACGAGGCAATCATTTCCCATGAAGTCTTTGAAAGAGTGCAGGAACAGATCAAGAGTCGCAGAAGAGAAACGAAAGCACATAACAGCCAGATATTTGCCGGATTACTCAAGTGTGCAGATTGCGGATGGGGATTGAGCTATAAGTTTCATTCCAGACCGGATTATAACTATTATGTCTGTTCAAGATATGCCCAGCTCGGTAAAGACGTCTGCAGTAATCATTCTGTCAGATACGATGATCTCTACGATTACGTATTATCCAGAATACAGTATTGGTCTAGACAGGCTGAGATCGATCCGAAAAAGCTTCTGGACCACTTACTGGCATCCGGTGACAGGCAAAGAGAATCCCTGCTTAAAAAACACACTTCTGAAATGAAGAAAGCAGAAAAGCGTAAAGCCGAATTAGATCGTTTATTTACACAGCTGTATGAGGATCGTGTTGAAGGAAAGATTTCTGAATACAACTACTCTATGCTTTCTACAAAGTATCAGGATGAACAGAAATCTCTGGAAGAAAAACTTATTTCTCTTCAAAAAGAAATTGATGAGAAAAAGCAGTCTGCAGATAATGCGCAGGCATGGATCGAGCTTATAAAGAAATATGCTTATCCAACCGAGTTAACTGCCGAGCTGCTTAACACACTTATTGAAAAGATCGTTGTTCACCAGGCCAATACAGATAATGGTTATCGTGAACAGGAAATTGAAATCTACTATCGATTCGTTGGTAAAATCGATTAAATATATCTTAAAGTAAGGGAATCTCCTGTCTCCCATTTGGATACCGATTGCCTGGAGACTTCCATCGCATCCGCAAGATCGATCTGTGACATTCCCGCCTTCTTTCTCGCATAGATGATCTTTTCATTCAGTTTCATAATCTCTCACCTCTGTCTCCATTGTATCCCTGCACACCGTATAAAACGACCAACAGGGCATTGGAAATGTGTCAACTGACAGTTGCGTTTCGTATAGATCCTATGATTTCCGGACTTTCTGAATGAATAATTCCAGGAATTCCTTGGAATCCTTCCATCCGTTTCCGTTGTTCTCCGCAGAGAAATCATATCCCGATATCTCTTCCAGAGCCTTGGCGCAGATCCATTCGTACATTCCCGCATTCTCGCTCTTATAGAGGATCAAAAACAGCGGCTTCATCGCTTTTTCTTTCAAAGAAACGACATATGCGTATTCTTCAGACTTCAGCGCATCGTCGTACCATTCCCCTCTCAGCCAATATTCTTCGTCTTCTTCCCCTTTCTGATCGATCTTCGAGCACAGTCCCTGCAATTTCTCCGCAATGGACTCCAGCGTATCCGTATCGATATTTTCGATCAGTTTATCCTCATCGACACCGTCCTTTGTGATCTCATCCCAGAAGATCGGAAGATCTGTTTCCGCTGCGGGTCTTCCTCTCCATTCTTTCAGACAGATCTCGATCTCGCTGACAGGGATCATAGCTCCGAAATAGAACTTCGTTCCATCTGGAGACAGGGAGGCGCCGGTCGTGATCCCGATGAGCTTCATCTCTTCATCGATGACCGCTCCCCCGCTGCTTCCGACCTGGATATACGCATCATGTTTCATGATGTTGCTGGGAAAGCCTTGAGTTTCTCCAAACTTCTCGATCCCTGAAATGATCTTTCCGTAAGACAGCGCAAACCAATCCTGCTGGGGATTGCCGATACACATGATACGATCTCCGATCCCGGGATCTGAATCCGCGATCTTCATGACTGAAAGTTCTTCGTCTGTATGGAAACGGATCACCGCCAGATCGTCCCTATGACTAACATACAGCACTTCCGCAGGATACATCGACTCATAGACTTCGTCGTTCAGAACAGTGATATCTATCCCCGGAAGCGTTTCGGACTTCATTTCCGTATTCACAGTGAATACCAGCAGTTTCGCATTTTCTACACTTACGACATGCGCCGCAGTCAACGCATAATAGTATCCTTCGTCCTTGTCGAAGATCGCTCCGCTGCCGAATTCGCCGTAGGAAACGGAATCCTCGGTCTCGACTTTTGAGATGATCCCGATATTCGCAGAGATCAGACCAGCTTCTTCAAAAGCGTCTTTCATATCTTCGTGGACGGTCTTTCGATTATCCCCGGATCCTCCGGAACAGCCGAAAAGGCACAATATCATTACGATGAGAATCATCAGGATGATGGATCGATTCATTTTCATAGTCTTATATGCCCTATTCATATTTAAAAAAACGTATATCTCAGTTTCTTAACGTTATTGACTTCAGTTCAATTTCGTGATCTCGAAGATATCACGTTCGACATGTATCTCATATTCCGTCTTTTCACCTTCAGGAGAGATCAACGTCAGAATCGTATCTCCAGCCTTCTTGAAATCTGCGTGCAGGATATGATCCTGAAGTTCCTCCGAATATCGGATCTCTGCATCCCCTATTCTTTCATCTGTAAGAACAGCTTGATAAGAGTCGTCGTAGTAGAATTCTTCCGAAGACGGAAGGAAATCGATACTGTAGACCGGCGGATCCATAAGACAGAAGAATGTGATGTAGAAAACGGCGATCGCACCTGTGACTCCACCGAATCTGCGGATCTTCATATCTTTGAAGATCAAAACGGGATACAGGATCATCGCTGCAACGCAGAACAGGCAAATCAGAAGAAATCTCGGCATGGAGAACAGAAAGTCTGAGAAGTAGGTCAGATAGGAAGATGCGGTCAATACGATCATCGGAAAGAGGATCAGATATCCCCACCACCTGTCTTTCTTCATCCAGTAGCCGATATATCCCATCGGAAAACAAAGCAGAGTCCACAGAAACCAGTACCGATAATAATT
>CADCRE010000134.1 GCA_902803785.1 uncultured Erysipelotrichaceae bacterium | reverse complement strand
GCGTTAAATCGGAGGCTTAGCTCAGTTGGGAGAGCATCTGCCTTACAAGCAGAGGGTCAGCGGTTCGAGCCCGTTAGCCTCCACCATGAAAACTTGCCAACTTAGCGCAATAGGTAGAGCAACTGATTTGTAATCAGTAGGTTACGGGTTCGATTCCTGTAGTTGGCACCATCGTTAAAAATAGCCCATAAAATGGGCTTTTTTCGTGGCTGTGATAACATTTTGGCAACAGTTTCCGTTTGATCCTCGTGTTTATGTGTGAAAATTCCGAAGAATAAAACCCGGGATAAATGGTATGATCCAAATTCAAATGCTATGTTTTTCATTGAATATGGATAATATGCGTTTGGGAGTAAAAAAGCTTTTATAAAGACGATAGAAAACATCTCATTTGATTTATGAATAAGGCTGGCAGAAAAAGATGATAGGTGGTAAGGAGGAATACGAATGTGGGGAAGGAATATGTCATCGACCTTTCTTGGGATGATGAAACGAATGTGTGGACTGCCATCAACGATGATATACCAATTGCGTTGGAAGACGAAAGTTTTGAAAGACTCTTGAATAAAGTACGTGCTGCGATTCCCGAATTGATAGAAATGAATGGTTTGACCGGTAAGATAACACCCAAATAATCTTTTTACCTAAATATTGTTCGATACTCTAAAAAAGAACAACAGGACAGTCATGTCTGCGAACGATCTATCGCAATAAGAGATCTGAGATGCTTTGTCGTACCGATAATAAGATATAATAATGAAGTATTTGTGAGAGGAAGATGAAATGAAAAAACTGTTTATCGTGTTATCTGCCGTTATGATTCTGCTGACAGCAGCGGCCTGCTCATCCGGCAATATGTCCGGTGATGTGAAGAAAGAGACGAAGCTCACTCAGGAACAGATCGAAGCGAGAAACTTCATCGGTGATGACTGTATCACTTACGCAGGATTGAACTACGGCTACGCCTATGAAGAATCAACCGACGGTAAAGTCCTGGTCGATCTGGATATCGGAGATCAGTATGGTATGAAGGCGTTCTTCGATACACATGACCTGTATTACTACATCAACGAAGAAGGCAGATGGTGCAAGATCTCTGAGAATGTCCTGGACAGTATAGGAAAAGATGATCTGAAGGAATTTCTCGGATACGTTCCGCAGCTGGCTAGAACACTTGATGACAAGTATCTCCAGAGCAAAGATCTCGAAGTGGTCGATTATCGCGACGGAGTGACCTATGTCCAGGGCAAGGCAGACAATCCGTTCTACTACGAAGACGGAGACGGGTTTACCGACTGGAAGATCAGATATACACTTGACGGTCAGGAGATCATTGTCATCAGAGAAGAATTCGAACAGGACACATTCTGGAACTCTACTTCCTTAATCTCCGGAGAATATCCGGAAGGATTCGAATTCAATAACTATGATTTCGATTTTGAAAACAACGTCATGGTCTATAACGGAAAGTTCGGAAACGATATTGAAAAGTACCATATCGATATCCCGTTTGAAGTACTGGGAGTCCGTACCTATGAAGAGATGAAAGAAGATACGGTCATCTATGAATATAACGAAGAAGGGACGATCACCGGATTCACGGTCAGAGACATCATGGGAGATATCGTATACAGATACAGTGGTCTCAAGGACGACATCGCCTTCCAGATCCCTGAAAACTGTACGGAAGGAGATGTCACCGGTTTCGCCGATGCTTTCATCAGAGCGCTGTACATCACCGGACTGGTGGAATACTGATAGAAGAACAGAAAATAGAAACACAGAAAGCTCTCTTGTTTGACAGGAGAGTTTTTATTAACAGATAAACACAAATACCTATCATATTTTATCTGTGCATGAACTGAAGGTATAATAGATACAGTTAAAAAGGAAATCGCATATGACAATAGACATGAAATGGACGAGAGCTCCGAAGGAGTATCGCATCGAAGAAGATCGCATCGAGATCGTGACGGAACCGCATACCGATCTGTGGCAAAGGACCTACTATCACTTCCGCAATGACAATGCGCCGGTACTGCAGATGGAAACGGGAGAGAAGTATTTCTCTTTTACCGTGAAGACGGATTTCACCGACAGTCATCACCGTTTCGATCAGTGCGGGATTGTGATGTACCTGGATTCCGAGAACTGGCTGAAGGGTTCTGTGGAATATGAGAATGAATCATTCCAGCACCTGGGTTCGGTCGTGACCAATCACGGATATTCCGACTGGGCGACGACAGCGATCCCGGCCGATGTCAAAACGATGTGGTACCGTTTTTCCAGAAGGGAAGACGATTACTGTATCGAATGTTCCTATGACGGAAAAGAGTTTTCGCAGATGCGGGTCTGTCATATGTGGGAAGGAGCGGGAAAGATCCGTTTCGGGATCTATGCCTGCAGTCCGGAGGAATCGAGTTTTAAAGCGGTGTTCACGGATATGAAGGTGGGCGAATGTATGTGGAAGGCCCACGACGGGCAGAAGCCGGATGAGGAGTAAAGAGGTGACACATTACGAAAGAATGGTGAAGGGACTGATCTATTTTCCGGATGATCCCGAGATCAAGAAGGAACAGGTCCCGTTTCAGGATAAACTGTGGGAATTCAATCAGCTGAAGGCTTCCGATATCGAAAAGAAGCAGCAGTATATGCATGAAGTCTTTGCGGAGTGCGGTGAAAACAACTACATCGAACTGCCGTTTCGTGCCAACTGGGGCGGACACCACGTCCATCTGGGAAGCAATATCTATATGAATTCCAATACGACGATGGTGGATGACGGACATATCTATATCGGAGATTATGTACAGATCGGACCGAACATCACGATCGCCACCGCCAATCATCCGATCGATCCGGAGTTGAGGAAAAGGGGACTTCAGTACAATAAGGACGTCCATATCGGAAACAACGTCTGGATCGGAGCCAATACGATCATCGTCCCGGGTGTGACCATCGGAGACGATACGGTGATCGGTGCCGGCAGCGTCGTAACAAAGGATATTCCGAGCCATGTCGTGGCGGTCGGGAATCCGTGCAGAGTATTGAGAGAAGTCTCGGAACATGACCGGGAATATTTCTACCGGTCGGAGAAGATCGACTGGGAAGAACTGAACGAACTGTTGTAGGAGGATACGTATGAAAGACATGATCACCGAAGAAGCGATCCGCTATATCGAAGAACTGTTTCAGGAAAACAGTGACGGACACGGGATCGATCATACGATGAGAGTATGGCGCAATGCGATGAAGATCGCGGAAAAGGAAAGATGTGATAAAGACATCGTCTCTTTGGCGTCTCTTCTCCATGATGCCGATGACCATAAGCTCTTTCATACGGAAGACAACGCCAATGCGCGTTTCTTTCTCGAAGAACACGATGTCGAACCTGATGTCATAGAAACGATCATCGGGATCATCAATTCCGTTTCCTTCTCAAGGAATCGGGGAAGACATCCGGACAGTATCGAAGGGATGGTCGTCCAGGATGCGGACCGTCTCGATGCGATCGGTGCGATCGGGATCGCCAGGACGTTTCTTTACAGCGGAAGCCACGGGCGTTCCATTCAGGACTCCGTCGATCACTTTCATGAGAAACTGCTTCTTCTGAAGGATGAGATGAATACCGATACCGGAAGGAAACTCGCGGAAGAAAGACATGAATATCTGTTATCATTTCTGAAACAATTGGAAGAAGAGATGAGATAGATGGAACTGAAAAGGCAGTATATCAGGATCGATGCATCCGGAAGAAAGATGAGAGCCATCCTGATCCGTCCGAAGAAACAGGAAGGATACAGACCGGGCATCCTCTGGATCCATGGGGGAGGCTACTCCCTGGGCATGGCGGAGATGGTATATTTCAGTTGCGGAGAACTCCTGGCGGAACGCTACGGTGCTGTCGTGCTTTCTCCGGAATATACCCTGTCAGGCAAGAAAAAGTATCCCGCAGCACTGGAAGACTGTTTTGCGGCGTTACGATATATGGATGAACACAGAGAGGAACTGAAGATCGATCGGATCATCGTCGGCGGAGAGAGCGCCGGGGGCGGATTATGTGCCGCTTTGTGTCTCTATGTGAGAGATCACAGTCATATTAGAATATTTTATCAGTTTCCTTTATATCCGATGCTGGACTGCGAAGATACATCTTCTTCCAGAGATAATCACGGAAAGATCTGGAATACGAAACGCAATCATCGAGCCTGGAAGAAATACCTGGGAGACCTCTATCACAGCGATGAGATCCCTCCTTATGCCTCTGTTTCCAGGGTGAAGGATCTCTCCGGAATGCCTCCGTGCTATACCTTTGTATCTGACGGAGAACCTTTCTGTGAAGAGACGAAGAACTATATACAGGCTTTGAAGGATTCGGGAGTATCCGCATCGATGGATGTCTATCATGGGGATGTCCATGCGTTCGATATGCTGATGCCGTGGACGAAGAAGGCGAAGAAAGCCAAAGAAAGATTCTGCGAAGTTTTCGAGAAAGAGGTCCTTTAAAGTACGTTTATTTGCAGCATTCATTTAGTATACTGGCTGAGGATGAAGGAGGAAGAATGATCCGAGAATACCTGACAGACAGAAAACTGATCGAACTGTATGCGACGATGACGGGAAGCGACTTTGAAGGCAATACGACCGATACCTATCTCATCGAACTGATGTATGCGATGATGAGTACCGATCTGGTCAACGGAGATGAGAAGGTGATCGGAAACGATCCGATGCAGCTGCTGCAGCTGTCAAAGGAAGTGGTGCGCATCTTTGAAACGGATGACAGGACCGCCAGTGTCTGGTCCATGGCCAATTGGGCGAAAGCTTTGTGTCTGTACATGAAAGTGAACTCCCTGACTTACAGGCCGATCCACAGGATGAGCACGGTGATACTGCGCAAGGAAGTCAGCCAGTATCTCAGCAAGGACGAACTCTAGAAAGAGAGAGGAATATGCCGGAAGAATACGATGATGACGATCTTTTCGAAGAGGAAGATCTCGAGGAAGAGGAATACGAAGATCTCGAGGAAGATTCCGAAGATATCCTGAAGGATCTGGTGAAAGAGATCGCTGAAGAAGACGGATATGATCTGGCTTTTTCGCAAGAAGAATACGAAGAGCTTCTGGAGAAGGCCTATGAGGACTGCAGAGACGATTTCGTAGAACTCGCCTATGAGTACAACGATCCGACGGAAGCCTTCGAAGATGAAGATCTCCTGGATCGGATCCATCTCGCTTTCCGTCAGTTGGAAGAAGACCGTGAAGAACTGAAACAGTCAAAGAAGGATACCGCTGATCTGGCGGAACACTATGAACCGATGGAAGATGAAGAAGGACTGGAAGATATCATCTATCCCCGTCCGAGTTATATAGATAAAAACAGGACCGTCTATGAAGGAAGAAAAAGAGCCATAGGCGATTCCCGCCCTTCCTATTTGGATAAAAACACCGTGAATTACTATATCAAAGGAGAACTGGCAGGTTATTCTCACCGTTCCCTCCTCAGTAAGGACATCATCAATTACTATGACAGGAAAGGAAGATATCTGGGCT
Source organism: uncultured Erysipelotrichaceae bacterium (assembly GCA_902803785.1). Classification (GTDB taxonomy): domain Bacteria; phylum Bacillota_I; class Bacilli_A; order Erysipelotrichales; family Erysipelotrichaceae; genus Colivicinus. The sequence goes on along the minus strand of CADCRE010000134.1, from coordinate 1,842 downwards.
GTTCCCGAAAAAGCCTATTGAATGAAGACTTTGAAAACTGCTACTGGAAGAAGAAATAGATCCGAAAAGATCTTTTTAAATAATCTAAAAAAGTATATTAAAAACCTTTTTATCTAATTAATTTATACCAATCATTATACTGCGCTTCTCTTAGGATATAGGTGTATCAGAAAGGAGGAATATACCCAGGATCTTTAAGAAAAGCACGTTTTCAGTGATATCTTTCTAAACCGAACAAGCTTCTGAAGCGGATTTTCATGATCCGTTCCGGGAGCGAAAAAACGATTCTGCAGGAGGTAGATTTCTGTCTGATTTTCATCATACGAAAAATGCCTCTCTGTACAGAAAAACGTTCCGGAAGACATCCGTATTTTTCAGCAGTATTAGTCTATAGAAGTATATGAAATACCACTACATATACGTTTTTTAGACTAATGTTTAGTTATGCGTTTCTTTACGATATAAGTGTCCAGAGATCCACCTGGATCCGACAGAGAGGAGGGTATTATGTAGAATGCACAATATATGGATAAAATGCATAAATGCATATTTATTTTTGAGTTTGTATATGTGATAATTTAATTAGTGAGTCTCTTTGTATGTTCATATACAAATCTATCACGGTCTTTGATCCGAAAGACCGTGTAGCGAATAGTCCGTTTTTGTAAAACGTATCACTATGAGCTCTTACACTTTAGGAGGGTGAAGATGGAAAAGTTTTTTAGGAAAACACTCACAGTACTGGCTTCAGTGCTCCTTCTGGTCAACACCCTGCCGGTTCATCTGAATGCGGATGATGAATTGCCGGTAGAGGAAGCTGTTGTGGAAGTAGCGGAGGAAGTCGTCGAAGCTCCTGCAGAAGAAGTGACTGCTCCTGTCGAGCAGACACCGGAGCCGGAGGTGACCGACGTCAGAGCGGAACAGCCCGCCGTCAAGACGGCTGTTTCAGAGCCTGTCGAAGAAGTCGTCGCTGCACCGGAACCGGTTGCGGAACCTGAGATGACGGAAGAAGAAACTCCTGTCGAGGAAGCGCCGAAGCTTATGGCTGCACCTCGTCAAGAGACCGGTCCAGTGAACGAAGAAGGTACATCCGAGGAAGAGACCGCTTCCGTAACGGAAGAGGAACCTGAGACCGTGATCTACACAGTTCATTTCTATGTCGACGGTGTCGAACAGGAAGAACTGTCTTTTGAGATCGAAGCAGGCCAGGTCATCGGCGAACTGCTTCCGGATGCACCGGAGAAGGAAGGTTACACTTTCGACAAGTGGATCGACCATTCCGATGACAAAGTAGAGATCGACGAACAGACAGCTGTCACAGCTGACTTGAGAGTCGATGCGGTCTATCTGGAAGAGACAGCTCCGGAAACTCCGGATGTTCCGGAAGATCCTGAGGTCGTAACACCGGAAGAACCGGAAACACCAGAGGTACCGGAAGAACCGGAAACACCGGAAGAACCGGAAGAGCCGGCAGAGAAAGAGATCGTTTATGCACCGAATACCTATGAAGGTGGCGCAAGCAACGGCGTTTTCGTCACGATTGTAGATGAAATCGGCGTATTGCCTGAAGGCACGACGATGACCGTTACACCAGTCACTCTGTCTGAAGATGTCCTGAATCAGATCAATGATTCCGTTGAAGGTCAGGTATCCAACGCTTTGGCAGTGGATATCACGTTCTGGTACGATGGCGAATCGATCGAACCAATCGGTCCGGTCAGTGTTCAGATGCGTGTATACGGAACGAATAGAAATGCGGAACAGCAGGTCGTTCATGTCGACAACGATGATGTAGCTAAAGTTCTGGAAAATGCAGATATCAGCCAGCAGGGCGGAAAGACG
>CADCRE010000133.1 GCA_902803785.1 uncultured Erysipelotrichaceae bacterium | reverse complement strand
GGACCAGCATCAGCAGGATCCCTGTAAGTAATTTTTTCATTTTCCCATATCCTCCATATTTCTATTGTATTTTACTTTGTTTGTTTTCGATATATTTACTTAATCTCTGTAATTCACATTGCCCTGTTTCCGGACGAATTCCTCACAGTGTTCGGTAAGGGCCACCGCCTCCATGACATACAGATCGGTGAACTTCGATCCCTTGTCCCAGGGATCATCCCTGTTCGGATTCAGTCCATACTTGCTTTGAACGCTGCCGTAGACGCCCGGGATCCCCATGAAACAGAACGGGGACTTGTTCGGATCGGCATCCTGATACTGTTTCAGTACATCGATCACCGTCTGCGCGTATTCGATCAGTGCATCGATCAGTCTCCTGAGACAGAAGGATGCATTTCCGCACCATTCCGTCCTCGCGTCCTTCTCAAACGGCATCAGCTGCTTGTTCAGGATGTTCTTGAGGTCTTCGATCAGCTTCTTCATCACGTCTTCAAGATAGTCGGACTGCGCGAGCCGGTTGGTGTAACGGTCGATGACCCGCATCTTGGACAGGATGTCCGCCTTGACATAGAAGGATCCGTCTGACAGTACACCGAAGCTCGTAGACAGAGAGGTGCTTTGGAAATCGCTGATGTAGTCCTTCAGACGCGCATTCCGATATCCCGTCTTCAGTGCACTGAATTCCATCCTGTCCCTGTTGTCTTCCAGATACCGCTTTGCGGTCTCCGCCATGCGTTCCGCATCGCCCAAGTTCTGATTGATCCGTTTGGATACCATCAGGACATCCGTTTCCAGAGTCTTGAAGGTCTTTTCATTGATCCCCGCATCTTCAAAGTTGAAGATCATATATCCGACGCGGAATCCGTCTCTGAGGATCTGTCTGTCTACAAGGTCCAGCAGGATCTTGCTGAGGTCGCTGCAGGAGCTCTTCAGATAAGCCGTATCCCGATAGTAGTCCATCACCATATCGTATTTCTTCTGTCTGTCGGTCGTCAGATCGCTGTACCAGCTCGGTTTCCCTCCGTTCAGATACTTGGAGAAGGAATCCATATTGGTCGTATGGAACTGAGCGATCCATCCTTCCGATCCCAGGTCACCGTACGCAAGGCTCTCCAGGATATCCTCGGTCTTCTTGCATTCATTGTTCGCAAACATCGCTTTCAGCTGCTTCGTCGCTGCGTTACACCGCTCACTGAATCCCTGCAGTTCTTTCAATATACCGTTCTCATCGGCATTTTCCCATTCCAGGGTATTTACTTCCTGATCAAAATCCATATCGTTCTCCTCTTATCGGATCAACCGTTAAAACCGGATCTCATAGTCCTGTACATACCATCTGCCGCCGTTGGTCCGGATCAGATTCCTTCTGACCGGGCTTCCCAGCTGTTTCCCGTTCTTATCGAACGAGACCGTCTGTACTGACGCATATTCGACCTTGTCTCCGTATCTCTCGGCGATACTCTTCTGGTCCTCTGCCGACAGGAAGTAGGAATCCAGTCCGCTCTCATCGCTGTAGCCTTTTACGACCGTGATCTTCGTCGCCTCCGGCTGCACCTCCGCATGGACGTATTCCCCATGGAATCGCTCCTGATGCAGATCCCAGTAGTACCACATCAGAGACTCCTGGATCGGATTCTGTCTCCGTTCCGGCTGGATGCAATCCGCATAGAGATCGTAGTTCTTTTCCTTGATCGCCTGACGGAAGATCTCCACGAGCCGTTCCGGCGTCACATCTTCCGGTACGGACTTGACGGTATACCAGCTCTCCTTGATCGCAGCCACTTCCTCTTCATCCACGAACCTTCCGCTGGTCTCGCTTTCCGGATCGTAGAGACCCAATACATGTCCCGGCACATACAGAGCGATCGGTTCGACGACGGTCGCATAGACCGCACTTCCGACCTTCTTCTCTCCCGCTTCCGGAACTTCCAGCGTCATATCCGTGATCTCACCCAGGATCGTCCACTTGTCCACTTCCATCATCGTGCTGTCGACCAGTCTCCGATACCGCTTGACCGCCTCATAAGGACCCAGCCATCTGCGGCTGTCGATCTTTACGAAATACATTCCGCTGGAACGTTTCCCTACCCAGACGAACTCTCCCGTGATCCCCACGAACTGATTCATCGGATATCTGACATCATCCAGGATCACATACTTTCCTTTCAGATCTTCGATAGATACCTGTGTCACATCCGGAGCCGGATAGATCTTCTCCAGAGTCTTATCCGCATATTCTGCGACCAGCGCATTCCAGGCTCTCTCGCTCTTTTCCGAATAGAGCGCCCTGATATTCTCTTCATTCTTCAGATATATGATCATATCCTCGGTGATATCCGTGAAATTGCCTGTGGAACCGATGATACACTTCTTGGCTCTCTCAAACAGATCCATGATCCGCGGATCGTTCGGCGCAAACTCATTCAGGATCTTGATCCGTGACAGAGCGTCCTCCTTGGAGCGGAAGATCCCGGTCGCTCCGTTGGCTCTCTTTACTTCATTCTCGAATTCCTTGAGATACATCTCCGCCTGCTGGATCCGCATCGTGAGATTGGACGCATTGACTGTGAAAGTGGTTTTATCGACCATGACACAACACTCCTTTCTGGTAGATCTATTATTGATTGTTTTGATGAGATTTCTGTCCTAATTATACCATAGCTGACATGATTGCTTTCTTCCTCATAAGAAAAGGAGGACTGTTTCCTCCCGTTTCCTCTTATTTGAACTGTCTTGCGAATTCCGCAGCTGCCTTCAGATCGGACTCATCCGGTCTTCCCTTGTGGATGCCTTTGAATTCTCCTCGGCAATGGAATTCACTTTCGTCCATATCGATACCGACTTTATCCGCTTCTGCCTTTACTCTCTTGTAAGTCGAGTTCAGCATCGCGGCCGAGCCGAAGTTCACGATCTTTCCTACTTTTTCCTTATCCAGAGAAGCGACGAATCTCTTCACTTCCGGATCGATATTGAAGGCATAGTAGGAATTCCCCAGAAACAGGACATCGACCGCATCCTTCACGCCTTCGCTCAAAGGCAGCGCCTCGACTCCCAGTTCCTTTGCGATCGCTTCTGCCAGCCTCTTCGTATTTCCGGTCTTTGTATAGTATCTCACAGCGTATTTCATGAACGATCCCTCCGTTTTCTTTGTCCCTATTGTATCCCGACGCCCACGCAGGGATACTGATATGCTCTCAAGGGATTTCTGTTATAAACTGAAAGAAAGGAAGACTCTATGGATCATTATCTGAAGACATATCCTCTTGAAGAAGGAAAGATCCTCAAGGCTCTGATCGTCAAAGCGGATTCTTTCGAACAGCTCTGTTTTTCCAGACCGGACTACGATCCGTCATCCTTTGATCAGATCTCTTCCCTGTATCAGAACTACATCGTCAAAAAATATCCGATCGTCTTTGGAAAGATCGTCCTGTTTTCTCCCGATGACGATTTCCTGGACCATACAGATCCGGACACTCAGATCTTCGATCCTCTCGCTTTGATCACTCAAAACTTCCGTAACGATATCCGTCTCTCTTCCCGTCAATTTTCGTTCCGTAATACAGATACCGAATCGCTGTTTCGACAGATGGAATCAAAAGACCGTCTTCGCATCGCCGAAGGCAAACGAAACAAGGTCAGCTTCGTCCCGGTAGGAAGACAGATGGGATATCTCACCCGCAGTTTCGCCGATGCCTCCCTCGCAGTGAACACATCCTTCTTCGTCATGGATCAGTGGGACTGTGCCACCGCCTTTGACTATGCGGGGATCCCGCTCGGCCTGATGATCGAAGACGGCATCGTCCTCAATCCGGCTCAATACGACAGGGAAGCTCTTCTGATCCGAAAAGACGGAAGCATTTCGGTCGAACCGTTCTCTTTGAAACAACTGAAAGTCGAGATCGACGGGACCGCCTTCGAACACGGAAAGAACTGTTCCTTCCATGAACGTCTCCGTGACCGCATCACGCCGCGCGGCGGTACCGATCTCGTCATTCGAAATGACCGTCTGATCGCCTGTATCCCACACGGATCGAATCCCGTTCCTTCCGGCGGTTTCATCATCCACACAGACAAAAAGATCTCTTTCACTTCAGCGCAGAAAGTTATCTACCATGGACCGGGCGACATCTTCTTTGCGATACAGGTCGGAAACAGCGTCATGAGGAACGGACAGACCACAGACCGCTTCCTTTCTCCGTTCTACCGTTTCTACGATCCGTTCTCCGTCTCCTATCCACCTTCGATGTATACTCTGAACTTCAAAAAGACGAGAGCGCCTCGTATCCTGTTCGGTTCCGATCAGAATGACAGGCCGATGTTTATCTGGATCGAAGGAGCCGGAAAGGTCGGACACGTGCCCGGCGAAGAAAGCGAAGGTGCCTCCATGTCGGAAGCCGTCATGGTGGCGAAGGATGTCGGGATGAAAAACGGCGTTCATCTGGACGGCGGCGGATCTGCCCAGATCCTGATGAACGGAAAACGGATCCTCCGTCTCTCCGATCGCGATCCCCAGACAGGGAAAGAGGTCGAACGGGCCGTGCCGATGGCTCTGATCATAAAGTAGATATACGAAAGCACTTCCTCAGAAGTGCTTTCTTGTCTATTGTCTCAATTCCCGCGTGATGATCCCGGTATACTTCGGAACATTGAAACGTCGCATGAACAGTTCACACTTGCATAAGAAGAGATAGAACACGTTCAATCCGCATCCGCCGAGTCCTTCGTAATTTCCCTGGCCTTTCGAGATCAGAAGATCCGCTTTCTCAACTTCTTCCGTCGCTTCCGCTGACAGAGTACCGATCACATTCCCCGGCATTCCGTTTCCGTTCCCTATCACTTTATGTGCGACTTCTTCCATTCCAATCTGTTTCATATCTTCAAGCGTCGCATCGTTCACCGTCGGCTTTCCGCGCACGATCACCGTAACGGAAAGATCCGGATCCTCCTCTCTTAAAACGGAGATGAGAAGTTTGTCTGCCACGACCTCTCCACAGTTGTCTGTAAAGTAGACCAGACGCCTGGCGTCATGGACCTCTTTTCGGAAACATTCCAGGATCTCAGGATCGACCGGGATCTCTTCAGCCGCATCCAGCTGTTTCTTCAATTCTTCTTCATTCACATTTTCCAGCGCACCGAAATCGATGTAGTTTCCGACCATCGCATACTGGACCGCCGCTTTCAGTCGGTCTTCCGCATACTCGACCTTTTCTTTCATATAAGGCATCATCGTCATCATCAGAGCGTTGTAGTGTCTCTTGATCTCGAAATAATCCGTTTCGTTTCCAAACAGTTCATCACGCAGCTGATGGATCTTCTCAGCGACCTGCGGGGTACTGAATCCCTCGCTGTGTTCCATGAGATCATACAGTCTCTTCTGATAGACTTCGATCACCTGTTTCGTTGCGTCTTCAGGATAGGCGTTCCTGTATTTTCTGATCATGCAGCTCCTGCATTCTTCGTTTATAAGCATCTTCTCTTCCTTTTCTTTCTTATCCTTTTCTATTATATAGGTCCTTTCTGTTTTTTCTTCCGGGAATGAGCGGATCATCTCAAAAGGATATCCGTACACCGCATGATAAAATGTTGTTGATTTTGAGGGATGGGAGGTCAACACATGACAGATTACAGGATCATTCAGACAGATTTCTACCGCGACGGAAAGAAGATCGACGGTCAGCTGTACCTTCCCAATGTAGAGAAAGCTCCTCTGGTCATCTTCTCTCACGGATTCGGAGGGAACCGGACCAGATGTATCGATTATGCGGAAACGTTCGCTGCCGACGGGATCGCTTCCTATCTCTTTGATTTCATCGGTGGCGGAGATAATATCCTTTCCGACGGAACGATGCTGGAGATGTCGGTATTGACGGAAGTCAAAGACCTTGAGATTGTTCTCAATGGCCTGCGTGATCATCCTCAGATCGATCCCGAACGGGTCTTCCTTCACGGACGTTCTCAGGGCGGCTATGTATCGATGTATGTCGCAGGAGATCGTTCAGATGAGATCCGCGGACTGATCCTTCTCTATCCGGCGTTTGTACTGCAGAAGATGGCTTTCGATTCCTACAAAGATAAAGACATTCCGGAACGGATCACGATGTTGGAATCGACGGTATCGGATCTCTACGTCAGAGATCTTCTGAAGACCGACATCTACGCCCAGATCCCGAAATACAAGGGAAAGACTCTGATCATACATGGAGATGCCGACCAGATCGTCGATATCCAGGGGACCTTCGATGTCCTGGATCGGTTTGAAGAAGCTGATTTCTACGTCATGAAAGGAAGCGGACACGGCTTCGAAGGAGAAAACAACAGACGAGCCATCTCCCTTGCCTTGAACTTCATCAAAGAAACATTTAAAGGCTTTTGGGATCGGCTTTTTATCTTTTTGAGATATGGATCTTAGGGACGTATCTCATAAGATTTTGAGGTTCCGAATCTGTTATAATGTTGAGTATGGAACAGCGTTCATCGATCTATCTTTCGATCAAAAATTACATCAAGGACAGGATCAAAAACGAAAAACTTAAAGTCGGCGATAAACTGGAAACAGAAGCAGAACTAACGAAGAAGTTCAACGTAAGCAGGACCACGGTAAATAAAGCTCTTTCTTTACTTGCGGCAGAAGGACTCGTTGAGAGGATACCGGGAAGAGGAACCTTTGTACACAGCGCCACCAAAAACGTCGCATTTCAGGCGTTGGGTATCGAAAGTATGACCTCATATATCGAATCCCAAAATAAAAAACCAGGTTCGATCCTGATCGATTTTGAGATCTTTAAAGCCAAAGAAAAGCCTTCGATCATGAAGAAACTTCAAGTCGGAGAGAATGACTTCATTTATTATTTCTCTCGTATCAGGACCGCAGATGATGAACCGGTCGTCTACTCTGTCTCTTACGTTCCTGCCAAACTTATCCCGCCCCTGTCCCCGTCACAGGTCGATCACTCCTTCTATCAGTTCCTGAATGAGAACGGCATTGCGCGGACAGGCTATAAATCGACCGTTTCCGCAATCCTTGCGTCCAAGAAGATCGCTGAATATCTCCAGATCGCCAAAGGAGATGCGATCATGCTGCACCAGCATACGATCTTTACTGAATACCGGGTCCCTCTGGAATACAGTGAAGTGTACTATATCGGAAGTAAATACTCATTCGAATACGAAGGTTATGACTCATAAGTAAAAACAGTTGCGGTACCCCGCAACTGTTTTCTTCTTATCTTACAGATGTGCCAGTTTATCTGTAAACGGATCGATACCGGTATCGATATCAATATCTGCAGCACCCTGTGCCGCAACAAACTGGAACGGAACTGCATACATCAGCGATGCAATATACTTGTTTACCTTTACAGAGAAGACGCAGTCTCTTGCATCTCCGTTGAAGTCCATACACGTAATGACGTGAACTCTCGGAGTATACTTCTTGAAGACTTCATCGAACTGTACCATTCTCTGATATTCCACATCGTCGGAGCCGATCATCAGGATGGAGATCTTTTTATCGATGGCCATCGTCGGTCCGTGCGTGTATTCTTCCATCTCGTAGATGATGGTAGGAACTCTGAGCATCTCACCGATCTTCAGCTGTCCTTC
>CADCRE010000132.1 GCA_902803785.1 uncultured Erysipelotrichaceae bacterium | reverse complement strand
TTGATTCTCCGGATCGCCTCGGCAGCTCCTTCGTTGAGTTCAAGATCTTCGATCTTTCTTAAGAATCCTACGTAATGATTGATCGTTCCGTCCCGATCCAGGAAGATCGCCTTCTGTGGATTGCGGAGGTTCCTTCGTTCGACCTTTCCGCTGAGATAGTCCTTGCAGACCTGTTCATAGCGTTCCGGCGTTCCCATATCCTTGACATATTCACTGGAATCGTAGGCATACATCACTCCCTTGTCACACAGCGGTTTCAGGATGTCGCGATCCAGATCGATCTTTTCCTTATCGATCTTTCGTTCCAGAACTTTCGGAGACAGGATATGGATCCCCGCATTGACCCGGTTCTGATAGAATTCCGGTCTCACATCTTCCTTGGACAGCCAGCGTGTGACCTGATTCTCTTCATCGGTCATGATCAGTCCGCTGTCATAGGGATGACTATTGGGATGGGTAAATAAAGTAACGAGTCCCTTCTTGATCCTGTGATAGGTTGCGAACCGTCCGATGTCCACATTGAACAGGACATCGCCGTTGATCAGAAGGAAGTCGTCCGTTAACTTGTCTTTTATCCTGAAAAGTGCCCCGGCATTCCCCAGAGGTTCCTTTTCATCGTAGTATTCGATATGGACACCGAATTTGGAACCGTCACCGAAATAGTCGGTGATCACATGCCCCAGATGGGAGATCGTAATGATAAAATCATCAAAACCCTGATCTCTCAGGGATTCGATCTCCAACTGTAAGACCGGTTTCTCACCGATCCGGATCATCGGTTTCGGGATATCGGAAGCGACGGAACTGATCCTGGTCCCTTTGCCTCCGGCCATGATGACTGTCTTCATTTATATTTCGGTCTGTCAAAGATATCGACGTACTCTAGACCAAGCGTCTCTTTCAGTAACGTGTTGTCCATCAGAGTGCTGGTGGCCCGTTTCGTTTCAAATCCTTCCATCTTCTTATCCATCGTGATCGGCACGATCAGGATCGGATCCAGCTGTTCTCTGACTGCGATCTGAAGTCCGACATCATATTTTGAAAGATCCTTGTCTCCGCAGACATTGACGATCGGATGCGGATTCCCCTTTTCGATCAGAGCGATCGTCAGCCTTGCGGCATTCTCAAAACTCAAAGACGATCTGTAGGAATCTTCATACATTTCAAACGGTTCTCCGTTTCTCAAAGATTCCACGATGCGATCATAGAAATGCGGTTTCCCCGCCAGAGACGGAGAGATCAGGAATGGGAAACGCACCACATGTCTGCCCAGATGGACCAGGATCGCTTCCGCCGCGCACTTGTTGTGGCCATAGAAGTTGACCGGTCTCAAAGGATCGCTTTCCTTGAAGTGATAGAAGTTTTCGCTCTCTCCGTAAACACTGTCCGTAGACGGATAGTAGATCTCTTTCGCAAAAGATGCCTTGTTCAGGAAATAGGAAAGCGAAGTGACGTTGATGTTCCAGGCGAGCTCGTGGTTCTGTTCCACCAGATCCGGATTGTGATAGGCTGCCAGATACAGGATCTTCAGATCCGGCAGTGTCTTCAGATATTCAATGAAAAGATCGACATCTTCTCTGTCGGTGATATCGCATCTTCTCCAGGTGACTCTTTCCTGTGAATTTTCCGGGATATTGAGATCTGCACACAGGATATCCTCGTTCGTATCTTCGAGGATGGCCTTGCGCAGGTAGGCTCCCAGATAGCCGTTTGCGCCGATAATACAGTACATCTGTTTCCTCTTTTCATCACTATTCTAACATTCCCCATCCTTATCCGCATACATTCGTTTTGAAACATCTATGTTAGAATTGTTATGTGATGAAAAACAAAAAAAGATTTTATCTTCTGTATACTTTGCTGTTTCTGTGTATCGGCGGCCTGTTGGCCTATTTCTATTATTCCCAGGGAAGATCTCTGATCGACTATAAAGGCGACGGATTCCGTCAGCACTACCGTGCCGTCCTCTATACTTCAAACGTTATCAGACAGATCTTTCATAACATCTTCATCGAACATTCCTTTGCGATCCCGCAATGGGACTTCTCCCTGGGAGAAGGATCCGATATCCTCGAGACCCTTCACTACTACGGGATCAGCGATATCATCCTGCTTCCGTCCGCACTGGTCCCGGAACGCTATATCTACCTCTACTATGACTTCGCGGTCTTCCTGAGGATGTATCTGGCAGGACTGACTTTCTCCGGCCTTTGTTTCTATACCGGCAAGAAAGATCTGAAAGCTCTGCTTTGCGGAACTCTGATCTACTCTTTCAGCAGCTACGCATTCGTCACAGGGACCGGACATACCTTCTTCCTGAGTGCCATGGTCTACCTTCCGATGATCATCATCGGAGTGGAAAAGATCTTCCACAGGGAAAGCGGTGCCTTATTCTCCGTCAGTGTCTGTCTCTCTTCCCTGAGCAACGTCTACTTCTTCTACATCAACGTCCTGACTACGGTCTTCTATGTGATCGTCCGTCTGATCTGCGGAAAGGAAGAAGACAAGCCAAAGAATTTCATCCGTATCGCGATCTATTCCGTACTGGGACTTTTGATGAGCGCTGTCGTCGTTTTACCGGTCGCATCGACGATGCTGGGAAACAACCGTCTTCAGACGCATTTCGATATCCCGCTGTTCTTCGACATGTCCGAATACCGCTATCTGTTTACGACATTCGCTTTCGGACAGAACGGATACTTCGGCGGGTATACGGTCGTGGCCGTCCTTGCGCTGACCCTCCTGTACAGAAACAAGGGCAGGATCACGCTCAAGATACTGACGTTGATGAGTTTTATATTTATTTCACTTCCGTTCTTTGCGAGACTGTACAACGCCATGATGTATGCGACCAACCGCTGGGCCTACTGCATCAGTCTTCTGATGGCCTATATCGTCACGGAAGTCCTGGATGCGGATACAGAGATCAGGATCATCGATCTGATCCCGACCTTCATCTACATCGTTATCTGTATCCTTTTAGACAGGGAAGATCTCAAGATCTATCTCGTCCTGCTGGGACTGACTCTTCTGATGGGGCTGGTCCTCCTGTTTCAAAAGAAACTGTTCAAAACGTCTCTCCTGGCTGTGATCGTATTGTCATTGGCCTTTACAGTCACCTTCCATTACTCGCCTCTGTGGTGGAATTACACCCGCAACGGAGCGGAACTGAACGAAATCGAACACAACACCTGGCCGGATCGCGAGATCCTGGAAACGATCGAAGATGATTCCTTCTGGCGCTACGGTTCGGATTCCCTTCTGACCAATTCCAGCGCCAACACTTCGTACTACTCAAGCCAGTATTACTGGTCGATCGCCAACAATAATGTCATCGAAGCTCGCAAGGAACTGGGTCTTCTCGATCACAACAACCACCATTACGACAACTATAACAATCGCTTCCTGTTGAACGCTTTATCTTCAACCAGATACTGTATCGAACATAATGACAACGATTCCCATCCTTACGGTTTCGAAGAAGAAGGAACGTTTAAGAACGGAACGCTGTACAAGAG
>CADCRE010000131.1 GCA_902803785.1 uncultured Erysipelotrichaceae bacterium | reverse complement strand
TTTCGTTCATATATTTATTGTAATATATGTGAGGCATATGCACAACAAATAATAAGTTTAATATAACAGCCTTCTATTTTAAATTAAGATTTTTTGAAATTAAGCCACTGCTCGGTGATACGATCAGTGAACTTCAATGCTCAACGAAATAGGCCTTTTGGTTGCAGTCATCAACTGGATTGAGGAGACTAAGAATATACAGATCTCATATCAGAAGTTGTGTCTTTAGAAAAAAATTGAAATGGTATTTCAGACAGTAAATGCCTTGTCTTTGTTTTTGCACTTCAGCGTGCAAATGATTATTATTATAGCGACAAAGCCACTTGCTATCATATTATTGAATGAATCCGATACATGAGAAACTGATAAAGCTTTTGTTGAACAACAGCGGTCCGGTCACATCCAGACATCTTTCGCAGATGATGGGTATCAGCGTTCGTTCCGTCAAGACATACATCTCGCAGATCAATCAAGAAGTAGGGAACAATGTGATTGTCGGCGGGAATCAGGGCTATTCGATCAACGCCAAAAGAGTCAGCGGTCTTCTGAAGAAGGAAGATGATATCCCGCAGACTTTTGATGAGAGAAGGGATTTCATCATCCGGGAGTTCCTGCTAAAACACTCTTCTTCTTTGGAAATTGAGGATATCTGCAGCCGTCTCTGTGTTTCCGAGTCTACTTTGAGGGCGGATGTCGGAAAGATCAACCGTCTTTATGAGAACTACAAGATAAACCTCCGCTTCAGCGGTGATCTGTTGCTTATCGAAGGTCCGGAAAGATCATTGAGAAAAATGTATAGTCTGACACTGCTGGATAATGTCGAAAGCAGTTATTTTGATTATGATCTGCTTCAGGATGAGTTTTCTGATTTCAACATCCGCTTCATCCCTGCAATACTGCGCAGGGTTTTCACAAAATACAATTATTTCATCAATGAATTTGCTTTATTCAATCTGACGCTTCATGTCGCGGTCATCGTCGATCGTCTGAAGAAGGAGAACTATGTCCAGCAGGATGGCAGGATCGAAATGAGCGAAGAGGAAAAGATGATCGTTGCCGATATCTGCGAACAGCTGGAAGAGAAATATGACGTCAGGTTCAACAACGCAGAAAAAGATGAGATCTATATCCTGTTCAGGTCCAACGCCAACCTGCCTACGACCGATGAATATGAAAAGCTGAAGGAGATGGTAGGCAATGATATTTCCGATGAGGCACTGCAGCTGATCGAAGAGATCAAGGAACGTTATTATGTCGATCTATCCAATGCAACCTTCACCGTTCCTTTTGCGTTACATATCAAAAACATGATCTACAGGGCTCAGAACGGACGCTCCATTTTCAATCCGCTTTCCGAGTCCATCATCCTTTCCCAACCGATCATCTTCGATATTGCTTTATTCGTTGCGATGAGGATCATGGACGATTATGAGATAGAGATCGATAAGGGTGAGATCTGTTTCCTTGCTTTGCATATCGGCGGAGAGATCGAAAGGCAGAAGCATACGTCAAGGAAGATCAGGACGGTCCTTTTATGTCCCTCTTATATCGATATTTCCAATCAGTTATACAACAAGATCCTGCTGTCTTATTCCAATGAGATCGATATCATCTCGCTGGTGCAGCAGTCGTCCGAGATCGGGAATCTCAAATATGATCTTCTGATCTCTACCATCAGGCTTGAAAATAGCAGCGCTGTCAATGTCCTGATTTCCCCTTTCCTTTCACAGAAAGATAAGATCAATATCCAAGATGGCATCGAGTCGGCCCGCAACAGGATCATCAGCAGGTCTTTGAAGAAGCACTTCAATGATTATTTTGAAGAGGATCTTTTCTTTTACAGACCGGAAGATATCAGAAGCAGGGAAGAAGCCATAAGTTTCCTGGCGGATAATCTGATCAGGATGGAATATGTCAATGAAAATTTCAAGGAGAGCGTCATGCGAAGAGAACTGGCTGCTACGACAGCTTTCGGTCTTTTTGCGGTGCCTCACTCTATGGAGATGAACGCCTTGAAAACGACAGTGTCCGTTCTGATCGACCCTTCCGGTATCACTTGGGAGGACCAGCGCATCTTTGTGGTGCTTATGATGTCGATCAGATCACAGAATCATGAAGAGTTCACACAGCTTTATGAAGCGCTCATTGCTGTCTTTTCGGAAGAAGAAAATATCAGGACCATCTGCAGCTGCAGAACTTTTGAAGACTACAGAAAGACATTGCTGGATCTGATCGATTGAGGTTTGCACTGCAGAGTGCAGATGTCGATTAGCAGATGGATAGACCTTTTTGCAATACTGTTGGTGTAAGCCGGCAAATACATTTTAAGGAGGTAGAGCCAAATGAATATTCTCTTATGTTGCGGCGCTGGAATGTCCAGCGGATTTATCGCCAAAAAAGTTCGCCAAGCGGCGAAAAAGGACGGTGTATCGGAAGTTAGCTGTACAGCTCAGGCTGAAAGCACTATCGGCCCGATTCTGCCAACTGTCGATATCGTCTGTCTCGGACCTCACCTGAAACCGAAGTTCGAACAGATCAAGAGTCAGTGCGACCAGTATGGCACCAAGTGCATGGTTATTCCTGCCGACATTTATTCGATGATCGATGGCGAAGGTCTCTACAAGCTCATCAAAGAAGAATTAAACAAATAGCACAAAAAGAAAAGGGGAAAACAAAATGTCAGAAAAAAAACAAAACGCATTCATGAACTGGATGATGACGAAGTTCGCTCCCACAATGCAGAAGGTCATTGCCAACCCGTGGGTTGCCGCAATCGCTGACGCATGGACGAGAGCTCTGCCGATCATCCTGACGGGATCGCTGATCTTCTTCTATAACGTATTCCGTTCTTATATTCCTGCATTACCGAATCTGGATCCGATCAAGGACTTCTCCTTCGGATTCCTGTCACTGTTTCTGGTATTCATCGTTCCTTTCAACCTCATGGAAAAGAAGGGAATGGCGAAGTATGCGGTCATCGCCGGATTCCTCGGTATCGCCGTATACTGTCTGGTTTTAAATCCTGTGATTGATGAAAACTGGTTCTTATACATCAATTACAGCTACTTCGGTCCCACCGGATCGTTCGCCTGCCTTGTCATCGGTGAATTTGTCGCCTGCGTCTTCTACAATTGGACAAAGCACAACTTCCTGGAAGACAGCGCTTTACCTGACTTCGTTGTCGGCTGGATCAACAACATCGTTCCGATCTTCCTGTCTCTGCTTATCACAATGATCGTCGTCAAGAACCTGGGCATTGATGTCGTCGGTATCATTAGCAAACTGTTCTCGCCAATCGCTGCACTGGGCGGCACTTACATCGGTTTCGTACTGCTGATTACGATCCCTACGATTCTGTACTCTCTGGGCATCAGCTCTTGGGCGTTTGGTGCCGTATCCAACCCCATCTACTTCGCAAACATCGCCGCCAATATCGCTGCTGTTGAAGCAGGACAGAAGGCAACCCTGATCGCCACTTCCGAAGCGACATTTACCGCTGCTCTGATCACTCTTGGCGGTATGGGCTGCACACTGCCGCTGGTTGTCATGGCGCTGCTCAGAGGCAAGTCCAAGAAGATGAAGACGATGGGCAGAGTATGTATCGCTCCTTCCATTTTCAACATCAACGAACCGGTCGTCTACGGCTTCCCGATCGCCTTCAATCCGACCCTTATGGTCCCGATGTGGCTGTGTTCCGTTATCGGCGCGACGATCGAATACGCCGTCATGAAGTTCGGTCTGCTTAATATCCCGTCCAAGATGATCCAGGTCGGTCAGGTACCGGCTCCGATCTCGACGGTCATGATTACCGAGGACATGCGCGGCATCCTCTGGTGGGCTGTACTGTTCGTAGTTTACTGGCTGATTTATGCCCCGTTCTTCAAGGCCTATGACAGACAGTGTCTGGCTGAGGAAGAAGCGGCTGCTGAAGAATAAAAAAGAATAAAGAATATAGAATAATCATTACGGAGGAACAACATCATGCAAGAAAACAATCCGCTTATCCAGGTATCGATGAATATCATTCTTCATGCCGGAGACGCCAGAAATAACGTCAGTCTTGCACTGGATTATGCAGAAAAAGGCGACATCCTTAAAGCCCGAAATGAGCTGGCAGAAGCGCAGGTAAACATCACCAAGGCGCACCAGTCTCAGACGGAAGTCATTCAGAACGAAATGTCAGGCGTTGATTATGAGCCTTGTCTGCTGTTCTCTCACGCACAGGACACACTGATGACGATAAACAGTGAGATACAAACCGCCAATCGGCTGGTCAATATGTACGAGCTGATCATAAACGGGCGGCAGGATCATCAGGACTGATCAAATCATATCAACATTCGTGAATGGCCTGTCTCCTTTGGGAAGATAGGCCATTCTCTTTAAGAAAGGATAGACATATGGAAAACAAAAGATTCCCGGAAGGTTTTTTATGGGGTGCTTC
>CADCRE010000130.1 GCA_902803785.1 uncultured Erysipelotrichaceae bacterium | reverse complement strand
CTGGAAGTACAGTGTACCGGAAGATCAGACCTGCTACGACATGGCTGTCGACCTCGTTGAGAACGGTGCGACTCTGGTCATCTCCAACTCCTACGGTCACCAGTCCTTCATGCAGCAGGCTGCCAGCGAGTATCCGGAAGTGACGTTCGTCGCTGACACCGGTGATACTGCTGCAGCATCCGGTCTGTCCAACTTCAAGAACGCCTTCACTCGGGTCTATGAATCCAGATATGTCTCCGGTATCGTTGCCGGTCTCAAGATCAAGGAACTGGCTGATAACGGTGAACTCGTCGACGCAAACTTCGATGAGAACGGAAACGTCAAGGTCGGTTATGTCGGCGCTTATCCGTATGCGGAAGTCGTTTCCGGCTATACTGCATTCTATCTCGGCATCAAGTCCGTCTATCCAAATGTAACGATGTATGTCGAATATACGAACTCCTGGTTCGATATCTCTGCAGAGAGCACTGTCGCAGATGAACTGATGTCTCAGGGCTGTGTCATCATCGGCCAGCACGCAGATTCCACAGGCGCTCCGTCAAGACTCCAGGCCAACATGGCTGAACCGAACCACAAGTACGGTTTCGTCGCTTATTCTGTCGGATACAACGTCTCCATGCTGGATGTTGCACCGGATGTCGCTCTGACTTCCGCTTCCAACGTCTGGGAAAAGTTCTATACCTACGCATTCGAATGCTGGAAGAACGGTGAGACCATCAAGACCGACTGGACCGGCGGATACAACGAAGGTGCCGTCGAGATCACGGAACTGGGCAAGTCTGTCGCTCCGGGTACGGAAGAAGCAGTCAATGCAGCGATCGCAGCGATCAAGGACGGTTCCCTGCATGTCTTTGATGCATCCACATTCACCATCGGCGGACAGAGTCCGACCAGCATGATGAGCGATGTCATCCCTGATGCAGCATATACCGCTGATACGGAATGTCTCGTCGACGGATACTTCCATGAATCCGAATTCAGAAGTGCTCCGTACTTCTCAGCTCGTATCGACGGTATCGTCGAAGTCGGTTCGAACTAAGCTTTATGCAGTCACATTACAGGCTTCTTTTGAAGGAGCCTGTAATGTTTTTCTTTTACAGGAGGTGAATCATGGCGGAAGCTGCAGTATCCATGCGACATATCAGCAAGTCGTTCGGAAAAAAGGTCATCGCAAATAAAAATGTCGATCTCGATATCTATCATGGCGAGATCCTTTCTCTTTTAGGAGAGAACGGTTCCGGAAAGACGACTCTGATGAATATGCTGTCAGGAGTCTACTATCCGGACGACGGAGAGATCCTGATCGATGGAAAACACGTCACGATCGCTTCTCCGAAAGATGCCCACGATCTGGGGATCGGCATGATCCACCAGCATTTCAAACTGATCGATGTCTTCACTGCGCTTGAAAACATCCTGATCGGTCTGCCGAAAGAAAACACCGAAAAAAACGCAAGAGCGCAGGTCAAGGAGATCTGTGACAAGTACGGATTCGAACTGGATCCGGACAAGAAAGTATACGATATGAACGTTTCCGAAAAGGAAACACTGGAGATCGTAAAGACTCTCTATCGCGGAGCGGAAGTCCTCATCCTGGACGAACCGACCGCCGTACTGACTCCTCAGGAAATCCGCAAGTTGTTCACGATCCTGAGGAATATGAGAGAAGATGGGAAGGCGATCGTCATCATCACCCACAAACTGAATGAAGTGATGGAGATCTCAGACCGCATCAGTGTCCTTCGTAAAGGAGAGAATGCGGGAACGGTCCTGAAGACTGAAACGAATGAACAGCAGTTGACCGAAATGATGGTCGGCGAAAAGATCACGCTGAATATCACCAGAGATTTCGTCGAAGATAAGACGAAGCGTCTGGAAGTGAAACATCTCAGCGTCACGGATATCGAAAACAAGAAGGTAGTCGATGATATTACCTTTGATTTATACAGTGGGGAGATCCTGGGGATCGCAGGGATCTCGGGTTCCGGACAGAAGGAACTTCTGGAAGCGATCATGGGCCTTCAGAAATGCGATGAAGGTTCCTCTGTCATCTACAATTCCACGGCACACGGCGTCCATGAACTGGTCGGACTCAGCACCAAAGAGATCATTGCGCACGGTCTGCACCTGGCCTTCGTCCCGGAAGACAGACTTGGAATGGGCCTGGTAGGAAATATGGGTATGACAGATAACGTGATGCTGAAGAGGTATCGGAAAGGACAAGGACCTTTCCTGCACCGGAAACAGCCGGAACAGACGGCTCAGAAGATCAAGGATGAACTGGAAGTACTGACACCGGATCTCGATTACCCAGTAAGAAGACTTTCAGGCGGTAACGTACAGAAGATCCTGGTCGGACGTGAGATCAACAATAAACCGACCGTCCTGATGACAGCCTATGCGGTCCGAGGACTCGATATCAATACGTCCTATGCGATCTACAATCTTCTCAACGAACAGAAGAAAAAAGGCGTCGCAGTGATCTATGTTGGAGAAGACCTGGATGTACTGCTGGCACTGTCTGACCGTATCATGGTCCTGTGTTCCGGAAAGATGAACGGAATGCTGGACGGCAGGACTGCGACGAAAGAAGAAGTCGGCTATCTGATGACCCATCTGAAGGAGGAAGCGTAATGGAAAAGACAAAAAGAGATCCTCTGTTCCATGTCAGCAAGAAGGACGAACCAGGCTTCCTCGCAAAGACGGTCACCTTGCTGATCGCTGTCTTCTGCGCACTCCTTGTTTCCGCTTTGTTCATCTATTTTGTGACCGGACTAGATCCGATCAGCGTCTATATCTCCATGTTTAAAGGTGCTTTCGGAACGACACGAAGGACCTGGATCACAGTACGTGATACCTGTCTGCTTCTTCTTATCTCCGTTTCGCTGGCTCCTGCCTTCCGCATGCGCTTCTGGAACTGCGGCGCAGAAGGACAGATCCTTATGGGCGGTCTCAGCACGGCTGCACTGATGATCTATTGCGGAGAAAAGATCCCTACGGGATTGCTTCTATTGATCATGCTGGTGACATCTGCCTTGTGCGGTGCATTATGGTCTTTCTTACCGGCCTATTTCAAGGCGAAATACGATACCAACGAGACTCTGTTCACACTGATGATGAACTACGTTGCGATCCAGCTGATCGAATTCTTCGTGGATGTCTGGGACAAGAAACAGTCTCATTCCGTAGGTATCATCAATATGAATACCATGGGCGGTTGGTTCCCGAAGATCCTCGGTCAGCAATACATCCTGAACGTTCTGATCGTAGCGGTCATTACGGTATTCGTCTATATCTATATGCATTATTCCAAGCACGGATATGAGAATGCGGTCGTCGGCGAATCGGTCGCAACGGCACGCTACGCCGGGATCAACGTTCCGAAAGTCATAAGGAACAACGTGCTTTTATCCGGCGCGATCGCCGGTATCGCCGGTTTCGTGGAAGTGGCGGGTATCTCTCATACCATCTCCAAGGAAACGGCAGGAGGAAGGGGATTCACTGCCATCATCGTCTGCTGGCTCGCAAAATTCAATCCGCTGTCTATGATCCTGATCTCATTGTTCCTGGTATTTCTGGATAAAGGCGCATCACAGATCGCCAGCGATTTCGGTCTGAATACCTTCGCATCCAATATCATTACCGGAATTATGCTGTTCTTTATCCTGAGCTGCGAATTCTTCAACAATTACCGTATTTCCTTCAACAGAAACAGAAAGGAAGGTGAATAGAATGACTGTCGCTCAAATCGTTTCCTGGCTCGTATCGGCGATCTCGTTCGGTACTGTCATCATGTACGGGTGTATCGGTGAGACGATCGATCAGAAGGCAGGCGGACTCAACCTCGGCGTTCCGGGTGTGATGCAGATCGGCGGTATCGCAGCTCTTGTCAGCGCCTTCCTGTATGAATACAACGTTTCTTCACCGAATCCGTTCGTTGCACTGCTGCTTTGTCTGGTCAGCACATTGATCGCTTCGGCGCTTGCAGGCCTGCTTTACAGCTTTCTGACCGTTACACTGAAAGTCAATCAGAACGTCACCGGCCTGACACTGACGATCTTCGGAACGGGTATCGCCAATTTCTTCGGTGGAAACATGATGAAGCTTTCAGGTGGTGTCGGCACGATCTTTGTCGCAACGACATCCAACGCCTTCCGCGCCAAACTGCCGATCCTTTCGAATTCACATGCTCCGATCTCCATGATCCTGTTCTCACACGGCTGGATGGTCTATCTCGCACTGATCCTGGCTTTTGTGGCACAGTATTTCCTGAATCATACGAGAACGGGTCTCAATCTTCGTTCGGTCGGTGAAAACCCCGCAACGGCGGATGCGGCAGGTATCAACGTTACCCGATACAAGTATCTCGCATCGATCGTAGGATGCATGATCTGCGGTCTGGGAGGTCTCTTTTATGTCATGGATTACATCAAAGGCACCTGGGCGAACGATTCTGCGATCGAAGCTTTGGGATGGCTGGCAGTATCATTGGTCATCTTTACCAGCTGGAAACCGAAGAATGCGACCTGGGGAGCCTATCTGTTTGGATTATTCTATTGGGCATATGTCTATATCCCGGCTGATATCTCCCGATATCTCGCGAACAAGATGAACCTGCAGAAGATCACCTATATGCAGAACCTGTACAAGATGCTTCCGTATATCCTGACGATCATCGTACTGTGTTTCGTCTCGCACCGAAAGAGGAGAGAAAATCAGGCTCCGGCATCGCTTGGACAGAGCTATTTCAGAGAAGAAAGATAATAAGAGAGCTGTCGAAAGACAGTTTTCTTATGATTTTCCTAATATCGTGAACTATTGTTTACTTATTTATGTTAGAATAAATTTAATAAACAGGAGTTTACTATTATGGCACAGATATTAAAAGAAGAATTCAGAGAGGCGATCCTGAATTCCGCAAAGAAAGAATTTCTGGAAAAAGGATATGAAGAAGCTTCGATGCGCAATATCGCAAAGAATGCGGGAATGACGGTAGGGAACCTCTACCGCTATTTTCCAAGTAAAGATGACATCCATCAGTCCATCGTATCGGAAACGGTCGAAGAGATCGACGATCTTTTGCGTCATCTGACCGCAAACAACGTCTCGATGGAGGCCCGTGTCTTCAATATCAAGGCAAATGTCGATGATCTGCGTGTCCTGATGAATACTCTTGCGGAGAGGATCGTCGAGATCTATCTGTCTCATCCGGATGAATTCAATATCCTGATGATGCAGTCAAAACTGAATCAGGATCTGACCGCATGGTTCTCGAAGGCGATCAATTCTCTGATCGAGCAGCATTATCTGATCCCGGGATTCCGCCAGGAGAAAGAGATCCTTTCTCACAGCTATGCGGTATCGATCTTTGCGGGAATGAAGGAGATCTTCTCGGTCGCCGAGCAGTTCGAGGATCCGAACCGTCTGACGATGATCGTCAAGACCTATCTCAATTCCTATGTGCTGATGCTGGACAGCGATATCAGAAAGCTGGTTTAATATGAGCTTTATCGAATTCCGAAACGTCTCCAAGATCTATCAGATGGGAGAAGTCACGATCAAAGCGGTCGATGATATGTCTTTTGATGTGGATAAAGGGGAATTCGTCACGATCTTAGGTACTTCCGGAGCAGGAAAGACCACTGTTTTGAACCTTTTGGGAGGAATGGATACCGTAAGCAGCGGCGATATCATCGTAGATGAACAGAATATCGCTCACTATAACGAGAATCAGCTGTGCAATTACCGCAGGAACGACATCGGTTTCGTCTTTCAGTTCTACAATCTCGTTCAGAACCTGACAGCGAAGGAAAACGTGGAACTGGCTTTACAGATCTGTAAATTTCCGTTAGATCCGATCAAGACGCTGAAACTCGTCGGTCTGTCCGATCGAATGGACAACTTTCCGTCTCAGCTTTCGGGTGGGGAACAGCAGCGTGTCGCGATCGCAAGGGCCGTCGCAAAGAATCCGAAACTCTTGCTTTGTGATGAACCGACCGGTGCGCTTGATTACCGGACCGGAAAACAGGTCCTGAAAGTCCTTCAGAATATGTGCTTCGAGGAAAGGATGACCGTGATCATCGTTACTCATAACAGCGCTCTGGCCAAGATGGCAAACAAGGTCATACATGTGAAGTCCGGAAAAGTCGAGTCGATCACGATGAATCCGGAACCGATGGATATTGAGGATATCGAATACTGATGTTTCGTCTCGATACCTATCGACTGATCAAAAAGACCTTTCGTCGCTTCCTGTCTCTGACACTCATCGTACTGATCGGCTCCGGGTTTATGATGGGACTGATGTCGGATCCTTTCATCATGCGTGAAAGCGTCGATGCCTTCAACGATGAGAATCGGCTGCAGGATATCCAGATCTATTCCCAGTACGGATTCTGTTTTGACGATTATATCGCCCTGAAGAAGAATCCTCAGGTCGAAGAGATCTTTCCGTCGAAGATGATCGATACTCTGTGTACCGATCGAAACGGTCAGGGATTCGTCGCCAGGATATGCGAAGTCAACCGGACCGTAAATCTCATCACTTTAACGGAAGGAAGGATGCCGGAAAACGACTATGAATGTGTCGTCCTGGACAGCGTCGTCCCAAGCCTTTCCTTTATGGTCGGAGAATGGATCTCCTTTTCCGGCGATTCGATCGACGAACAGCTGAAACACCGCGATTTTCTGATCGTCGGCAAGGTCGTAACTCCGGAATATATCAGCAAGGTCATGGGCAGTTCCCTGTACAAGAATCAGGATCTGGATGCGGTGGTCTATGTCAACAACGCCAATTTCATCTCTGAATACTATACCAGTATCTTTCTGACGGTAAAAGGATCTTCCGATCCTCTGTCCTATACCTCAAGGTATGAAAACTACGTGAAAGACAACAGTGACGAGATCAATAATACCGCATATGCGCAACAGAACGTCCTGAAAGACCGGATCAAGGATACGATGTCTTCGAAACTGCAGGAAGCCAGAGAACTCTTCGAAGAAGAAAAGAGGAAGGGACAGGAAGAACTGTCCAAGGCAGAAGCTCAGCTGAACGAAGCGAACATTCTGATCATCGCCTATGAGACCGAATTAAGGAGCCTGCAGATGGTGATCAATCAGCTGAAAGGTGTCGTTGAAGATCACGAAGAAGAGATCCAGGACGGGATCAATGAGACGAACTATTATCTGGAAGAATACGATATCGATCCGGGGCTTGTGCACAGTCATCAGGTCCAGGAATATTTGAAACAGGCTCTGGAAGAAGCCAAAAAGAACTACAACAAGCTCTATTATTCTCTGAATTACGCCAAGGCGCAGTATGAGGAAGGCATCAAGGAATATACGGAAGGCGTTCTGAAATTCAACGACGAGATCGCAAAAGGGGAAGCGGAACTGCGAAAGGCGCAACAGGATCTCGATGAACTTCCGAAAGCGCAGTGGACGATCCTGTACCGGGACGGACACTATTCCAGTTACATGTACGACAATACCTGCAGGCAGATGACGGCGATCGGGATCGCTTTGCCTATGATCTTTTTCCTTGTGGCGGCTCTGGTATGTCTGACCACGATGAAACGTCTCGTCGATGAACAGAGAGGTCAGATCGGTATTTTTGTCGCGCTCGGTTTCAACAAGCGTGCCATCATCGGAAAATACGTTTCCTATGCGCTTCTGGCAACATTTATCGGCTGTTTCCTGGGCATCCTGCTCGGACAGGTCCTTTTCCCGACGGTCATCTATCACACCTGGAGACTGATGTACGACCTGCCGGAGATCAAGCTGAGTTTTCCGATCCAATATGTCTTACTGTGCGTATTGTCGTTTTCGCTGCTGATGAGCCTTGTGACGGCTTATGTCGTCAATTCTGTATTAAAAGAAAAACCGGCATCCCTGATGCGCCCGAAAGCTCCGAAGAGCGCGAAAGCCATCCTGTTAGAGAAGATACCTCTGATCTGGGACAGACTGTCTTTCACTTCGAAGATCACCGCCAGAAACCTCTTCCGCTATAAGTCCCGTTTCCTGATGACCGTGATCGGCGTTGCGGGCTGTACCGGACTTCTTCTGATCGGTTGGGGGATCAAGGATTCGATCTCCGATATCGTACGGATCCAGTTCAGTGAGATCTTCCATTACGGATATCAGATCTATCTTGAAGATTCTCATCATACAGAAGAGAATATCGAGATCCTGAAAGAAAACTTCGATAATGAAGAAGCGGTCGCGTTCATGACTTATACCACAAAGGTATATCTCAGCAACGATGATGATACCGCCAATATGATCGTCATGGATCCAAGAGATGCCTTCGTCGTCCTGATGAATATCACCCAGGTCAACATCTCCGAACGTGTCCGTGAGATCGCGACTTTGAAGGTATTGGGATTCAAT
>CADCRE010000129.1 GCA_902803785.1 uncultured Erysipelotrichaceae bacterium | reverse complement strand
TTTCTCTTGCTTGTCTGTCAGAAGATCCTCTTCGTCTTCGATCACGACCTGATAATTTCCTTCCGCCCTGACATTGTATGAAAAGATCGGAACAAGCAGGAAAAGCAGAAGCAGGAATGCCTTAAATCTCCTTGGCATCGTCATTTCCTCCCTTCCTCTCATAGAAAGACGGCAACGGACGGGTCGCAGTCTCGTTGTATCTGGCGATCATATCTGCACACATGATCGAAGAGGCCGCCAATGTCGTCAAAGCTCCGAGATAGTACCACCAGTCCTGGACCGGTTCTTCCGCAGCCACCCAGAAACTGAAGCCGACGGCCAGCAGTCCCAGGAACGCAAACAGCAGTGAACGTTTCTTCTTCAGATAGACAGCGACCCGGAAGGTCCTCAGGAAACTGAAGATCTGAAGGAAAAGCACGATACTGGTCATGGCGATCGCACCCCGCTGGGTCACCAGTTCATCGTACATCGCTCCCATGATCACAAACAGGAAGAACGCAAGGATCGATCCGAAGATCGCAAGAACGATCCTGTTGACACGGAAGAACCCGAGACGGGACTTCTTTCTTTCCCAGTTTCTCCTTCTTTCCGACATCGGCAGTTCTTTCTCGTCCTTAAGCAGGTATCCTTTATCGAAGACATGATTCTCCCGGTCGCGGATCTCCTTCAGCTCCTTCCGGTAACGGATACCGACCAGATACGTCAGTAAAGCGGCGAACCAGAGTACGAATCGCGATGTGACCGTCACAAACAGTGACAGCAGCACAAACAGAACTGCTGCAGCGGCCAGTGTATAGTATGCGAACTGCGTCATATCCGCAGGCAGGTCGATATGGATCTTCCCGGTCTGACCGTTTACGATCGCATAGGCGACTCTGTCGTTCTTCTTCCAGGTCAGGAACCATACCGGCAGGAAGACCGCGCTGTTTCCTTCGTATCTCGTATCCAGGATCTTGCGCATCTTGCGGTTTCGCGGAAGGTTCAGATGGATGTCGGTCCCGACATTGTCACGGATACTCTGGACTGCGGCATCGGTCGCCTCATCCAGTACTTCCTCCCTGTAGATCTCCGGATCCACATTCGGACTGTCCGCATACATTCCCGCCAGGAATGCCGGATTGTATCTTCTCAGTTCGTTCCGTTTGAACGGAGCGATCTTTTCCGCGATGGAATCATCGAAGTTCCTTGATGCATCGTGCGGAAGCCCTTCGATCCCTTTGTAACTCATCGCGACAGAGACATCGTACGTCTCACTGTAGTCGTATCCGGCTCTGGTGTAGTATTTGTGTCCCTTGACGTCGATCGGATCGATATTGAAGCCGATCTGATACATCCAGTAAGGGATGTAGAAAGGACGGAAACGGTCAATGAAATCCGGATCCTTGAATTCCTTCGGGATATACAGCTTATTCTTCAACTGTCTTCTGTAGATGTCCTTGCATTTGGTCTTCGTGATCTTGAACGGAATGATGTATTTCGGATTCTTGATCCCGCTGAGATTGCTTTCCAGGATCGCCTGGGAACCGCAGTAGGTACAGTATTCGACTGCCTTGTCATCCCCGCTGATCAACTGCGCACCGCAACTCTTGCAGGTATAGAAACGCGCGTCTTCGAAAACCAGTTCCTCTGCGGAGGCATCTACCTTGTAGTTCTTCACATCAAAGGTCTGGGAACAGTGGCGACATTTCAGATTCTGCTCCTTAATGTCAAAGACCAGTGTTCCGGAACAGTTAGGACATTTCATTGTGTTTCTCCTGTATGTTTCTATCTATATTATCTTACAAAACGGGAATAAAAGAAAACGCCATCATAGACGGCGTATCTTTTTCATGGTCTGAACGAAGAGATTTGAACTCTCGGCCTCTCGGTCCCGAACCGAGCACTCTACCAAGCTGAGCTACGTTCAGATGCATATCGATTATAGCACAATTTTTTAAAAATGTGATAGTATCAGTTTGAACTTATCAACAAAAGGGAAAAATCCATGAAAACTGCAGTCATTTTCTATTCATTGTCCGGTAATACCGCCTATATCGCCGAGATCCTGAAAGACAGGCTGGATGCGGACCTCATCTGGATCCGTCCGAAGAAGGAATACCCGGACAAAGGACTGAAGAAATTCTACCTCGGCGGCAAAGATGCCGTAAGATCTGAAGAGCCGGAACTGGAACCCTGTGGATTCGATCCGGACCGTTATGACCTGATCATCCTCGGCACTCCGGTCTGGGCAGGAACGTTCGCCCCGCCGTTAAGGACCTTTCTAAACAGAGAACGTAACTCTCTGCAGAAAAAGAAGATCGCAGCCTACTGCTGCTGCAGCGGATCAGGCGGTGAGAAAGCACTCACGCGGATGGAACGCTTTCTGGAGAGCGATCCGTTCATGGAACGGATGGTCCTGATCGATCCCAAAGAAAAGAGATCTGAAGTAAACAGTCACACCATCGACGATTTCTGCGCAAACATACAAAAAGAACACTGAGTGTTCTTTTTTCTTACTAATGATGGAACAGCCTCATTCCCGTGAAACACATGACGATCCCGTATTCATCGCAGACGGAGATCACGTCATCATCTCGGATCGATCCGCCCGGCTGTGCGACATACTGCACACCGCTGCGGTGAGCTCTCTCGATATTGTCACCGAACGGGAAGAACGCATCGGAAGCCAGTGAGACGCCCCTGAGCGAAGAAAGATAAGCCTTCTTTTCTTCCCTTGTGAGAGGTTCCGGCCTTTCCGTGAAGTATTTCTGCCATCTTCCCTCTTCCGTGACATCCTCTTCATTTTCGTTGATATAGGCATCGATGACGTTGTCACGCTGAGCGCGGGAGAGTTCCTTGCGGAACGGCAGATCCAGTACCTTTTCGTGCTGACGCAGGAACCAGGTATCCGCCTTGGAACCGGCCAGTCTGGTACAGTGGATCCTTGACTGCTGGCCCGCACCGACGCCGATCGCCTGCCCGTCGTAACTGTAGGCCACGGAATTGGACTGTGTATATTTCAGCGTGATCAGTGCAACGATCAGATCTCTTTTCGCGGATTCGGGAAGTTCCTTCTCTTTCGTGACGATCTCATTGAGAAGTTCGTTTCCGATCCTGAAATCATTATGTCTCTGTTCGAAACTGACTCCGTAGACCTGTTTCGTCTCGATCGGCGCACATTCATAGTCCGGATCGATGCGGATGATGTTGTAGGAGCCCTTCTTCTTCTGTCTCAGGACATCCAGAGCTTCTTCCGTATATCCCGGAGCGATGACGCCGTCCGAGACCTCTCTGGCCAGGATCCTGGCTGTCGTGAGATCGCAGATATCGGAAAGAGCCGCAAAGTCTCCGTAGGAACTCAAACGGTCCGTTCCTCTGGCACGCGCGTAGGCACAGGCCAGCGGTGAATCGTCCAGGCCTTCGATATCATCGACGAAGCAGACTTTCTTCAGTGTATCGCTCAGTTTCAGACCGAGTGCGGCAGAGGTCGGTGAGACATGCTTGAAACTGGCAGCCGCAGGCATCCCTGTCGCTTCTTTCAGTTCCTTGACCAGTTGCCAGGAATTCAGCGCATCCAGGAAATTGATATACCCGGGTCTGCCGTTGAGGACTTCGACCGGAAGATCGCTTCCGTCTGCCATATAGATCCTCGATGGCTTCTGGTTCGGATTGCATCCGTATTTCAGAAAGATCTCATTCATAACTGACCTCCGTGTTTATTGAATAACAGATCCGCATTTCCGAATCGCACATACAGGCTGATCCGGTTGTCATGATCCAGACTGTCCCACAGTTTTTCCGCAAACGATCCGAGACCTTCTTTGATCTCGATCTCGATCGGTTCTTTAGAGAATGACGGCAAAGGATCGCCGTTATGATCGTAAGTCGAGATGAAATGTCCCTTTCCTTCTTCCGGGAGATAACGGTAGTGATCCCGGCGGCAGTAATCGTCTTCCCTTTTCAGGATCTCGATCTGATAGGATCCGTCTCTTTCCACGATCCCCGAGATCCTCGGTGTATAGTTCGGACTGTCCGGTTCGTATTCCCTTGTCTCCAGCGCATCCTGAAAACTCAGCCCTTTTTCAATGAATTCACAGATCGTATCCGTCTGATCTCCGTTGGTGACCACAAGCGCCTCGCCCATTTTCCGAACGGGATGATAGATGATCAGGCTTGGATCCTTCATTTTGGACGGATCGTGGGCCTCGGTGCGGATGCCGTCCTCGGTCTTGACAAAAATGCGGTTGCGGCTGTTGGCGCTGCGGCCCATGATAAAGTAGGAGACCCGGTCTTTGCCCACGGCGATGCCGCGGCCGGGATAGGGATTGCCGCGCAGGAAAGCAAGAAAATCGGTCATTTCCATTCTCCTTTTTCACATAGCTGCGCGCAGAGCATCGCCGCCGCACGCGGCAGCAGGATCCACTCCGCCTGTTCCATCACACGCTTTTGCAATACTTCCGGGGTGTCGTCGGGCCGGATCTCCACCGCCTTCTGCAGCAGGATCGGTCCGCCGTCGGGGATCTCGTTGACGATGTGCACCGTGGCGCCCGTGACCTTCACGCCGCGCGCAAGAGCCGCCTCGTGCACGCGCAGCCCGTAGAAGCCCTCTCCGCAGAAGGAGGGGATCAGCGAGGGGTGTACGTTGATGATGCGGCCTTCAAACTGCCGGGTGAAGCTCTGGCTCAGAATGCTCATGAAGCCGGCGAGGATCACAAGATCTATGTTGTTCTCCCGCAGCGCGTCGGCAAGCGCGGCCTCAAAGGCCGCCTGTGAACCAAGCTCCTTCCGGAGCAGCACCCGGGAGGGGATGCCGGCCTTCGCCGCGCGTTCAAGCGCGTAGGCGCTGCGGTTGTTGGATATAACCAGCACAATCTCTCCGTGGGGGATATCGCCGCGCGCCTGGGCGTCCAGCAGAGCCTGCAGGTTCGTGCCGCCGCCGGAGACGAGCACGGCGATGCGCGCTTTGGTCTTCACGCGAGCACCACCTTGTCTTCGCCGCGGACGATCTCACCGATCACATAGGCGTCCTCGCCGG
>CADCRE010000128.1 GCA_902803785.1 uncultured Erysipelotrichaceae bacterium | reverse complement strand
GAATGCCTACATGGTGATCTTCGATACCGTCAAGCTGCTCAACCAGGCTTTGCGTACCAGGGACATCGACTGGAAACAGGTCGAAAGAGAATACAACGCTGTGAGAAAGATGCTGGAGATCCTCGGCGTCTTCATCGAAAAGAAAGTCCTGAGCGAGGAAGATAAAGAAACATATCGCAAGTGGAACGAAGCGAAGTCCGCCAAGGATTTCACGACGGCCGATCAGTATCGCGATCTCCTGATGGAAAAAGGGATCCTGTAATGGATATCAGAGAGATCAGCGGATACTCGTTCAGTTTCATCGGAGATGCGGTCTTTACCCTGCGGGTACGGGAGTTCTTCATCCAGAAGGGATATCAGTCTTCGAAGATCCTTCAGGGTCTGTGCAACGGCTATAACAGTGCCAAGGGACAGACGAAGGTCTATGAACGTCTGAAGGCGGAAAACTTCTTTACGGAAGAGGAGATGGATGCCTACCGCAGAGGACGCAATCATATCAACCACATCCCGAAGAACGGAGACCTGCAGACCTATGAATGTGCTTCCGGTCTGGAAGCCGTCTGCGGCTATCTCTATCTGACGGATCCCGATCGTCTGAATGTCTTTTTTGAGGAAGTGTTCAAGGGAGGAATACACAATGAGTGAATATGTCTATGGAAAGAATTCTTTCTTTGAAGCGTTGGACAACCACCGCATCGTGATGGCCTATGTCCTGAACGACAAGGCGATCAAAGACAGAGGCATCCCCTATAAGATCGTCGACCGCAAGACGCTCGACCGCATGTCCAAGTCCGGAAACCATCAGGGCTATCTGGCGGAAGTAAAGGAATTCCGGATGTCGACGGTCGATGAGATGATCAAGGATCACCACGGTCTGATCGTGATGCTGGACGGGATACAGGATGTCCACAATCTCGGTGCGATCATCCGGACCTGTGAATGTGCCGGAGTCGACGGTGTCATATACAAGAGCCACAATTCAGTCAAGGTGAACGATACGGTCGCCAAGGTGGCCAGCGGCGCTCTGGAATACATGAAGGTCGCGGAAGTCGGAAATCTGGTGAACACGATCAGGAAACTGAAAGACAGGGGCTACTGGATCGTCGGATCGGACGGATCGGCGGAGAAACTCTATACCGAACTGGACTACGATATGAACGTCGTCCTGATCATCGGATCGGAAGGAAAGGGGATGTCCCGTCTGGTCAAGGAAGAATGTGACTTCATCGTGAAACTGCCGATGAAAGGTCATGTCACCAGCCTGAACGCATCGGTGGCAGCCGGGATCCTAGTCTACAATATCCTGTCTTCCCGCAAATAATCCACTTTTTGTGGAAAATATTTGACCAAAGAATGAGACAACTATGAAAATAGAGGTCTCTTTTTTTGTCCCATAATGGGAGTATGGAAGAGAATATGGATATCATCAAGAGGATCCGGTCGGGAGACGATACGGCCTTTGAACAACTGCTGAAAGACCATCACCGAATGATCTACAGTATCATCAATTCCTTCAGTCTGGAGAGCGGAGATTTTGCGATCGACAAGCACGATCTTTATCAGGAAGCCAGTCTCGCCCTGTATGAAGCCGTCTTTCGTTTCGAAGAAGACCGCAGTACCCGCTTTTCTTCCTATGCCTATATCGTGATACGAAACAGAGTCGTCAATGTATTGCGCCATTACTATCGAACTTATCGGGAAGAGGGCTATTCCATCGATGTGAATGAGAATCCCGACTGCAATATCGCTTTCGCGGTCGGCGATCAGCCTTTCCTGTATCATCGGGAACAGGAGTTTCTGAATCACTATCACCGGTTCATGAACGGACTCTCCTTGGAAGACAGGAAGATCATCGAGATGCGTCGGCGCAATCTCTCCTATCAGCAGATCTCCGATCGGCTCAACATCAAGAAGAAAAGAGTGGACAACCGTCTGGCTTCTTTAAAGAGGAGCATTCGCGAATTTATCGAAAGCGAGGGCATCTGAGATGTTGACAGAGACTGATTTTTAAGTTATATTAAAAAAGGTTATCAGCAGATAACTTTTTATATACTTAAAAAGGAGGAATTATGAAGGATAAAAAGAAAGTAATTCTTACCTGTACGGTCTGCCTGTCACGCAACTATGTGACAAATACCAACAGCAGCAATACGGAACGTATTGAACTGATGAAATACTGTCCGAAGTGCAACAAACATACATTGCACAAACAGACAAAATAGGAGGAAAAACAATGAAGTGGTTCAATCTCAGCGCGATCTGGAAGGAGATCTCAAAGATCCGTTGGCCGAAGAAGGAAGACCTTCTTTCCAATTCGGTCCAGGTCGTCATCTTTACCGGTTTCTTCGTCCTGTTCTTTGCGCTTTGCCTGGTCGTGATCTCTGCTCTGTTAAGAGCTTTAGGAGTGATCTGATATGACAGAGCAGCTGAACAAGAAAGAATGGTATGTGGTCAATACCTATGCCGGTCATGAGAACCGGGTAAAGGACAATCTGGAAAAGAGACTGGAGACCATGGGTATCTCGGAGAACCTGTTTAGGATCGTCGTGGCCGAAGAGACTCAGATCGAGATCAAGAACGAAAAGTCCAAGGAAGTCGTCAAGAACATCTTCCCGGGTTATCTCTTCGTCGAGATGATCATGACGGATGAAGCCTGGTACGTCGTCCGTAATACACCGGGCGTTACCGGATTTATCGGTTCTTCCGGCGGCGGCGCAAAGCCGATCCCGGTCAAGTCCGAAGAGATCGAAAAGATCCTCAGAAGGATCGGTCAGTCCGACAAGTCCATCGAAGTCGATTTCGCTGTCGGCGATTCCGTGAAGATCCTTTCTGGTCCGTTCTCCGGAATGGAAGGAAAGGTCGAATCCATGAACGACGATACTCAGGTCGCTACCGTGCTGATCATCCTGTTCGGACGTGAGACACCGACAGACATCAACTATGTAGATCTTGCGAAAGCGGATTATTAGAGGTGAATTATGAAAATATTGTTATTGATCGTAGCTGTATTGCTGATCCTTATCTCGCTGCTTCAGGGCGGTAAATCCGATGCACTGTCCGCCTTCACCGGCGGCAATGATCTCGGACTCTTCCAGAACGTCAAGGAAAGAGGTCCCGAAAAGGTCATCTCCTATATCACGATGGCTCTCGGTATCCTGTTCTTTGTTCTGGTGATCATTATCCGAATGAGAGGTTAATCCAGAAATAGCGAAATCACGATTTCGCTATTTTACTACTTATGAAAGACATTGCAGTAAATAAAAAAGCCTATCACGACTATACCATCGAAGAGACCTATGAGGCCGGAATGGTCCTTTTGGGTACGGAGATCAAATCGGTACGCGCAGGAAAGGTATCTCTCAAGGAATCCTACGTGTCTTTTGTGAATGGGGAAGCCTTTGTGAAGGATATGCATATCTCCGCATACAGGGAAGCATCCTACAACAATCACGATGAGACCAGAGACAGGAAGCTCCTCATGCATAAAAGAGAGATCAATAAGCTCAGCGTCAAATGCCGTGTACAGGGATATACCTGCGTTCCGCTCCGTCTGTATTTCAAGGACGGAAAGGTCAAGATGGAGATCGCTCTGGCCAAGGGCAAGACGCTCTATGACAAGAGGGAATCCGACAAGAAGAAGACGATGGAGAGACAGGCAAAACAGGCAATGCGCCATTAGGAAAACGTTATATAATAGGAAAGTAAGACAAGGAGAATGAGGATGGAACAGTTTATCGTTGAAATCAGTGCGAGACACGTACATGTGACCAAGGAACAGGTAGGGATCCTGTTTGGTGAGGGACATACCCTGACTTCCAAGAAGGCTCTTTCTCAGCCGGGCCAGTTCGCCTGCGAAGAAAAGCTGACGATCGTCGGACCGAGAGGAGAACTCAAGGCTTCGATCCTGGGACCGGAAAGAAAGGAAGCTCAGGTCGAACTTTCTCTGACAGATGCCAGAACGCTGGGCGTGGAAGCTCTGATCAGAGAATCCGGTGATATCGAAGGCACCAACGGCATCAAGCTCGTCGGACCTGCCGGTGAGATCGAACTGGAAAAGGGCGTCATCTGTGCGAAGAGACACATTCATATGACTCCTGCGGATGCGGAAGCCTACGGCGTCAAGAACGGCGACATCGTCAACGTCAAGGTCGAGACACCGGACAGAAGCCTGGTCTTCGGTGATACTGTCGTCAGAGTCAGAGATGACTTTGCGCTGGCGATGCACATCGATACCGATGAAGGCAACGCTGCCGGGATCAAGGGTTCCGCAATGGGAGAAATAGTGAAGTAATTCACTATTTTTTCATTTATGATCCATCAGCTGGAAAACGAGGAAGTGGTCCTTGCGGTCGATACGAAGGCCTGTGAGATCGCCAGCTTCCACAGAAAGGACAAAGATATCGAATACATGTGGGACGGGGATCCGACCTACTGGTCGAACCGCAATCCGATCCTGTTTCCGCATGTCTCTTCTCCCAGAAACAAGATCCTGAACTTCAAGGGGGAAGATCACAGAGTAAACAATCACGGGGTATGCCGTCATGCGGAGTTCCGCTTTCTGGAGAAAGGAACGGACTATCTTCTCTTCGAACTGGAAGACAATGAAGAGACCTATGCGCAGTATCCCTATCACTTCCGCATGGAAGTGAGATATACCCTCAAAGACAGTCAGGTATCGGTCGAGTATAAGATCTTCAACGAAAGGGAAGAAAGACTGGTCTTCGGTTTCGGACTCCATCCGGCCTTCAACTGTCCGTTAGACAAAGAGAAGAGTTTCTCGGACTATCGGGTCGAATTCGAATGTGAGGATGTGGAAGGAAGCGTCCTGCCGTTAAGCTATGAACTTTTCGAACAGTATCCGACCTATGTGATCCACGATCCGAAGAGCCGACGTTTCACTCTGACCGATGGAGAAAACAGCGTCATCCTGGAGACGGAAGAAGGTTTCCATATCTTTGCGCTATGGACACCGAAGGCTCCGTTCGTCTGTCTGGAA
Organism: uncultured Erysipelotrichaceae bacterium; assembly: GCA_902803785.1. Lineage (GTDB taxonomy): Bacteria > Bacillota_I > Bacilli_A > Erysipelotrichales > Erysipelotrichaceae > Colivicinus. The sequence continues at coordinate 1,757 of CADCRE010000128.1, read as the reverse complement.
CCGTGGGTGAACACGCTCGATGACGAACCTGAGATCCGCGTATTCGAGAACGCAAAAGGAAACATCGTCCTCAACAGGGGCGAGGAATATCGCATCGGATACCGTTTTGCGATCGTATAGTATAATATTGACAGGAGAATAACTATGATCAATGTAATCAGAACGAAAGACTATGAAGAAGCTTCGGACAAGGCATTTGAAGTGATGAAGGAATATCTGAAGCCGGGAAAGGTGCTGGGACTGGCGACCGGTTCGACTCCGCTGGGACTTTACGCACGCATGGTGAAGGATCATCAGGAGAACGGTACTTCCTACAAGGAGATCCGTTCCTTCAACCTGGACGAATATGTCGGATTGCCGATCAGCCATCCGGAGAGCTACTACGCCTTCATGCATCACAACCTCTTCGATCATATCGATATCCCGGAAGAGAACACGCACGTACCTTCCGGACTGGGAGAAGACCTCGAAGGTCAGGCCAGACACTATGACGAGATGATCGATGCCTGCCCGGTCGATATCCAGCTCTTGGGGATCGGTTCGGACGGACACATCGCTTTCAATGAACCGGGAACACCGTTCGATTCCGGAACGCATGTGACCGACCTGGCGGAGTCCACGATCAAAGACAACTGCCGTTTCTTCGATAACGATATCACCAAGGTCCCGACCCAGGCCGTGACTCAGGGGATCGGAACGATCATGAAAGCGAAGGCCATCCTGCTGATCGCGACCGGTTCGAACAAGGCGAAGGCCGTCAAGGAGATGCTGGAAGGACCGGTGGATGTTTCCTGTCCTGCTTCCATCCTGCAGAGACATGAGAACGTGACAGTCATCATCGATGAAGATGCGGCTGCACTGTTGGGTTGAGCGTTTCGCTTTTCAAAAAGGATCCGTTTAACGGATAATAATAGCGGAGGTAGTAGATATGAAAATTATTGATGCTGCAGAATTCAAAGAGACCATCAAGACCGGTACGACACTGGTAGATTTCTTCGCAGAATGGTGCGGTCCGTGCAAGATGCTGGGACCTGTGCTCGAAGAACTGGACAGTGAATATCCGGATGTGAACTTTGTAAAAGTCAATGTCGATGAGAATATGGATCTGGCAGGGGATTACGGAATCATGTCGATCCCGCAGGTATATATCTTCAAGGACGGTGAAGTCGCCGGAAAGATGAGCGGCTACCGCGATGCAGGAGGCGTAAGAGCCTTCATCGACGAAACAGTCAGATAAGTTCATAAGAAAAGCCATTCCCGAGAAGGAATGGCCTTTTTTCTTTTATCTGAGCTTTTCCAGGATCTGACGGATATCTTCTACGTTCATCGTTCCGTAGGTGTTCTTTACGGAATTGTTATTGGTGTAGCGCGGAAGCATGCTTTCGATCTCCTCTTCACTCAGACGGAAGTCGAGAGGAGGAAGAAGATCACTGATCAGTTCCTTCAGTTCCCTGGTATCGATGTTCAGGGAAGCAAAGAAGTCTTTGGCATACGAAGCGTGGTTCTTCATTTCATAATCGATCAGATCGTTGGTGAAGATGGCGCAGGCGAAGCCGTGCGGAAGATGATAGTTCTCCGTGAAGTAGTATCCCAATGTATGACAGAAGACCGTTCCGGTGCGGTTGATGGCCTGACCGCCCAGGATGGAAGTGTCATATATTGTTTCAAGATCTTCATCGGACAGTTCCGCTTTTTCTTTCAGCAGTTTCAGTTTCGGATAAAGGAGTCTGACTCCCTCCCTGGAATAGGCACGGGAG
>CADCRE010000127.1 GCA_902803785.1 uncultured Erysipelotrichaceae bacterium | reverse complement strand
GCAGTGGTATGAGAAGATGTTCAAGAACCGGACGATCATGGAATCGATCTGGTACACTGTCAGCTGCGCGGTGATCGCGACTGTTGTCTCGACAGTTGTCGGAACCATTACCGCAATCGGTCTTTCCAAATCAAAGAAGGCGCTGCGCGAAGCGATCAACCAGGTCAACAACCTGCCGATGCTGAATCCGGATATCGTCACGGCGATCGGCCTGATGCTTCTGTTCTCGACGCTCAATATCCCGACAGGTTTCGGGACGCTGCTATTGGCTCATATCATCTTCTGTATCCCATACGTGATGCTGTCGGTCACACCGAAGCTTCGTCAGCTCGATGAGAACCTGGCAGAAGCGGCTCTGGATCTCGGCTGTACGCCGTTCCAGGCCTTATATAAAGTCATCATCCCTCAGATCAAAGAGGGTATCGTATCCGGAGCACTTGTCGCCTTCACGATGTCGTTCGACGATTTCGTGATCTCCTACTTTACGACAGGTCCGGGTATCAACAACATCTCAACTTATGTCTATGCAACGACGAAACGTATCAATCCGAGCGTCAACGCGCTTTCAACGCTGATCGTTCTGGCGATCACGGTCGTATTGATCTTCAGCAATGTATTACCATTATTGAAATCAAGGAGGAAAAATAATGAAAAAACTGCTTAGTGTCGTATTAGTCCTGCTTCTCCTGTGCGGCTGCTCCGGCGGCGGCAACAACGGAGGAAGCGAAAAAGGCGGAGAACTCTACGTCTTCTTACCGGGTGAGTATATCTCCGATGAAGTGATCAACTCTTTTGAGAAAGAGACAGGTGTCAAGGTTTCGATCACGACATTCGATTCCAACGAATCGATGTATACCAAACTGCTTGGCGGTACGGTCTATGACGTCATCATTCCTTCCGACTACATGATCGAAAGACTGATCGCGGAAGATATGGTCCAGCCTCTGGACAAGTCGAAACTGCAGAACCTCGATCTTCTCTATGATCAGGTACTGAACATGGATTTCGATCCGAACAACGACTACTCTGTTCCTTACTTCTGGGGCAATGTCGGTATCTGCTACGACAAGACTCTGGTCGATCAGGCGGATGTCGAGTCACAGGGCTGGAACGTCTTAAGGAACACCAAATACAAAGGCATGATCTACATGTATGACTCGATCCGTGACGCTTTCATGATGGCTGAAAAAGCACTGGGCTATTCCATGAATACCGACAAGGAAGAAGAGATCAATGCCGCTTATGAATGGCTCCTGGATATCGCCGTCAACATGGATCCGGCATATGTCACCGATGAGGCGATCGACGGTCTGGCGAACGGTGAAAAGGCGATGGGCATGATGTATTCCGGCGATGCGGCTCTGATCGCTCTCGACAATGAAAACATGGCGTTCTGGGCACCGACCGAAGGTACCAACTACTTCGTCGATGCGATGGTCATCCACAAGGATGCCAAGAACGTCGACAATGCCTACAAGTTCATCGACTTCATCACGGATTATGATGCAGCTTATGAAAACTCCGCCTTCGTCGGCTACTCTTCTGCCAACGCGGAAGCTCTGAAAGCCGTCTCTGAAGAAGACTATGCGGGCATCGACGCCTATATCCCGAGAGACAAGACTGCGAAGGATGAAGTCTTCCACAACAACGAAGACGTCCTGAAGACGATCTCCGAACTCTGGGTCAAGGTCAAGAATACAAAATAAGATGAGGCTGGTCGTACAAAGAGTCACTGAGGCCAGCTGCACCGTAGATGATCAGATCACAGGCAAGATCGGCCGGGGCTATATGGTCCTGGTCGGTCTTGGTCTTACGGACAAGGAAGAAACTGTGGAAAAGATGGCGGTCAAGCTCAGCAAGCTGCGCATCTTCGATGATGAAAACGGCAAGATCAACCGTTCCATCCATGATGTGGACGGAAAGATCCTGTCGATCTCACAGTTCACACTGTATGCCGATGCGAAAAAAGGAAACCGTCCGAGTTTCACGGATGCCTTAGGCGGTGACAGAGCGAAAGAACTCTACCTGTATTTCAACGAATGTCTCAGAAACCTGTCGTTGGAAGTAGAGGAAGGTATTTTCGGTGCCGATATGAAGATCGCTCTGGTGAACGACGGACCGGTAACGGTCATTCTCGACAGCGAGGTATTATGGTAGAAAACTATGGTTTATATGACATCGTTCAGATGAAGAAGGATCATCCCTGCCGGAAGTCCCACTACTGGAAGATCGTCCGGATGGGTGTGGACATCAAGATCAAGTGTGAGGGATGCGGGGCCATCGTCATGATGGAACGTCCGGAATTTGAACGAAAATGCAAGAAAGTGATCGAAAAGGCGGAAAAAACAAGTGATCAAGGCAGTGATCTTTGATTTTGACGGGACCCTTTCGGTGAGACAGGAAGGTGCTTACGGGATCTACGCAGATTATTTCCGTAAGTATTTTTCTGATATGAGCGATCTGGAATTCGAAGCTGTGCTGCAGGACTTCCTTCTATATGAATGTAACGGTACGATCTCGATGAAGAAACGGATCGAAAACTATCGCAGGAAATACGGAACCTACCTGCCGGAAGATCTGGAAGAGGATTTCCTTCCCTACTACCATGCGCATATGTATGAATACACGGTGTTGCGTGACGGGATGAAAGAAGTATTGGAACAGCTGAAGGGAAGATACCGTTTGGGGATCCTTTCCAACGGCGATTCCTTTTCCCAGCATTCCAAGATCAGAAAGGTCGGGATCGAAACCTATTTCGATGCGATCGTCGTCAGCGATGACTACGGGATCGATAAACCGGATGTGCGGATCTTCCGCAAGATGTGTGAACTTCTGGATGTGAAGCCGGAAGAGTGCGTCATGATCGGAGATGTGTTCTCCATGGATGTGCTCGGATCGACGAAGGCGGGGATGACCCCGGTCTGGATCGTCTCGGATGAAGACAGGCCGTCTCATCTGTATCAGGGATACAGGATCCATCAGCCAAAGGAGATCCTGTCGATCCTGGAGGAAATGAAAGAAGAGGAATGAATATGAAGATTCTTTTGACCAACGATGACGGGATCGATTCTCCCGGACTGAGACAGTTTGCGGAAGATCTTTCGAAGATCGCGGATATCTATGTGGTCGCTCCGGAAGGAGAGAGGAGTTCCAATTCCCATCATCTGACCATTGCGGGAAGAGTCCGTTTCGAGGAAAGGGAACTTCCCTATGTGAAAAAAGCCTACGCGATCTGGGGAACGCCTGCGGACTGCGCACACGGCGGCGTGAACCTGTTGTTTAAGGATCAGATCGATCTGGTGGTATCGGGGATCAACCGCGGAGCCAACGTCTCTACGGATATCATCTACTCCGGAACGATCTCGGCCGCCAGAGAAGCCTGGCTGCTGGGAATACCGGCCATGGCTGTCTCACTTGCGGATTTCCATCCGGAATCCTTTGCGGTCGCCGCAAAACTGGGAACGAAACTGGCGAAGAAATTCATGGAAAGCGAAGACCGTCTTTCCTATGTCCTGAACGTCAATATCCCGAACCTCCCGGAAGAAGAGATCAAAGGATGTCTGGTCTGTGACCATCTGGCTCACATCCGTTACAACGATGTCCTGGCTTATCGGGAAGAAAAGGGAGAATACTATATCGACGTCGTCTCGGGAGACCGGAAGGTCGATGTCGATCCGGAGGATCTTCGAGTCGATCTCAATGCGGTGAATCACGGATATATCGCGCTTTCCGCCCTTCATGACGATCACTTCGTCAAAGGACCGGATGAATCGCTGAAAAAGCTGTTTTAAGCGTAAAAAACGATTGAAAAATAAGAGAATATAAGGTATTATTATTAGGCATCGATATACCATAGACAGTAACGGCGGATAGCTTAATAATGTTACCGAGGTTGATCAGAAGATGATTTTTAAACCTGTGTCTGTGGATACAGGTTTTCTTTTTATGAGTATATGGGTGTTAGAAAGAGGGAACATGAATCAAGCTGTATTAAGTAACAAGCAGGCACAGGTCGCTGAGATCACTGACAAGATCAAGAATTCTCAGTCTACAGTCGTCTGCGAGTATCGCGGTCTCAGCGTTGCGGAAGTAACAGAACTCAGACGTGCACTTAGAGCTGAAGATGTCGACTTCAAAGTCTACAAGAACACCATGGTCGAAAGAGCATGTGACGAAACAGGCTTTGCGGATCTGAAAGACACTCTGAACGGCCCGAATGCCTTTGCGTTCTCCACGGATGCGACTGCTCCGGCAAGCGTCCTTGCCAAGTTCGCGAAAAAACACAAAGCTCTGGTACTGAAGAAAGGTATCGTCGAGGGCAAGGTCGTTGATGAAGATACGATCAAGGAACTTTCACTGCTTCCGAACCGCGACGGTATGTTATCTATGTTACTGAGCTGTTTACAGTCACCTGTAAGCTCATTCGCAAGAGTCGTCAAGGCTGTTGCTGACGCAAAGGGTGAAGCTCCTGCCGAAGCTGCAGCTCCGGCAGTCGAAGAGGCAGCAGCGCCGGCCGAAGAAGCAAAAGCTGCATAATCAAGAAGAAAGGGAAAAATTAAAATGGCAAAATTAACACATGACGAGATCCTGGCTTATTTGGAAGAAGCTAGCATCCTTGAATTAAACGACTTAGTAAAGGCGATCGAAGAGAAGTTCGGCGTTACCGCTGCTGCTCCTGTTGCAGTTGCTGCTGCACCGGTTGATGAAGCTCCTCAGGGTCCGACTTCCGTTTCTGTTATCTTAACTCACTTCGGTGATGCAAAGACTGCCGTCATCAAGGTCGTCAAGACGATCACAGGCTTAGGTCTGGTTGAAGCTAAGGGTCTTGTAGACAAGTGCCCGAGCCCGATCAAGGAAAACATCAGCCCGGAAGAAGCAGAAGAGATCAAGAAGCAGTTAGTAGATGCAGGAGCTACCGTCGAAATCAAATAATTAGTCAATGAACCATTATTATACGGATAATAAGGACCTGGATTCCGATCGTAAGGAGTTCACGTATTATTTCGATAATGTGGTTTTCCGTTTCACTACCGATAACGGCGTTTTTTCCAAGAACAACGTCGATTACGGTACTTATATCCTGATCAGAAGCATCTATCGCAGAGATCTCGGAAGATCCATCCTGGATCTGGGTTCAGGTTACGGTCCCGTAGGGATCATCCTGAAGCATTTTCATCCGGAAGCGGACACGGAGATGGCAGAAGTCAACTCCCGTGCCGTCGATCTTGCGATACTCAACTGCAAGCTGAATCAGACAGATATCAGAGTACATCTGTGCGATGACATCACGACGCTCGGACATCCGTTCGACACGATCGTACTGAATCCGCCCATTCGGGCAGGAAAGAAGGTCATATACGACCTGTATGAGAAGTCGATGAAGATGCTGAATGAGTCCGGTCGCTTTTATATCGTGATCCGGAAAGCTCAGGGAGCGAAGTCATCCATAGCAAAACTTGAAACATTGTTCGATAAGGTCACAGTGATCGAAAAAGACAGCGGTTATTACGTCATAGATTGCTGCGATCCGATCGATGCACATTAATTATTTGAAAGGACGGCGCTAATGAAACAAACATATAAAACTGTTCAATCGGGTAAACATTCTACTCGCCGTGACTATTCGAAGGTTTCAGGCAACCTGGAACTGCCAAATTTAGTAGAGGTACAGACCGATTCCTTCCGGTGGTTCATCACCGAAGGGATCAAAGAAGTATTCGATGACATTTATCCGATCCAGAATTACAGCGGCAATATTCGTTTGAAGCTACTGAACTACGAGTTCGGTGAACCGAAATTCAGCGTCGCTGAAACAAAATACCGTGAAGAGGACTATCGCGCGCCGTTAAAAGCCAATATGGAGCTTGAGATCATCGATGAGGACACCGGTGAAGTCATCACCAGAAAAGAAGAAGTCTTCCTCGGTGATTTCCCGATGATGACTCCGACCGGTACTTTCATCATCAACGGTGCAGAAAGAGTCATCGTCTCCCAGATCGTCAGGTCTCCGGGTGCATATTTCGATACGCAGACCGATGACAAGACAGGAAGAGAGACGTTCAGCGGAGAACTCATCCCGTCACGAGGCACCTGGCTGGAATTCCTGACTGACGATAAGAAGAACGCTTTAGGCCGGATTATGAACATGTCCGTCGACCGGAAGCGTAAGATCTTATCGACGATCCTTCTGAAATGTATCGGCTTCTCGCTGAATCTGGAAAAGGGAGAAGACGGTTTTGACGTTGAAAAGGTCAAGACTTTCCTTCGTTCCATGGGTCTGAAAGTCTATGACGATCTGATCAATTCCAATGAAGACCGCGAGTTCCTGAACATCTATGAAGCAGTCTATACCTCCTTCCTCGGTGCATATGAAGAACTCACCAATACACTGCAGGCTGATAAGACCAAGACGATGGATGCGGCATTGCTGGAAATGCACAAGAACCAGAAACAGGACGAAGTTCCGACTGTGGAAGGTGCCGCAAACCTGATGAATGCCAAGTTCTTCGATCAGAAGAAATACGATCTGACTGCTGCCGGCAGATACAAGCTGAGAAAGAAGCTCAACGTCATCGACCGTATCGAACATCACGTTCTGGCGGAAGATGTCTATAAGGCAGACGGAACCATCCTGTACAAGGCAGGAACGAAGATCGAAAAGGCGGAAAGAAACGTCATGAGAGAACACCTGGTCAAGGGTTCTCACGTGGAAGCTTTCCCGTTCCGTCATGTCTTCTCTCATCCGACTGTCGTAGAAGTATCTACAGAAGATAAACTGGCACTCAAGGGCCGTGTCCTGGCAAACGACATCGACCTGGCAGATACGACCTATTTCATGGGTACCGTACTGACGCTTGATGATGTCAGGAAGATTGCCAAGGAAGTCTCGACTGTTCGCATCTATTCCGGTATCGTCGCCAAGGAAGTTCCTTTGACTTCCGAGAACTACGGAGCCGTCATGGATTACGGACAGAGATTCTTCGTCCTGGGCAGACTGACTGACAGCAAGTCCGAAGATGTCAAGGTCGAAGACGAACAGGCGATGCCTTACTACCTGCCGGATCATGACAGCTACATGCTGATGTCTGACAAGGAAGATGCGATCAGAGCCAGAGTCAACAGCGGAGAAAAGATCAGCGCATGGCTGGTCGGTACGGCATGTCAGGTCATCAACATCGTCAATCCGAACGATGAAAACAGCACGATCCGACTGATCGGTATCGATCCGCTCAACGACAAGAAGTGCATCACGATGTCCGATATGCTGGCATTCTACAACTACATGTTCACGCTGCTCGACGGCGTCGGTACGACCGATGATATCGATATGCTGGGCAACCGTAGGATCCGTACTGTCGGCGAACTGATCCAGAATCAGTTCCGTATCGGTCTTTCCCGTATGGAAAAAGCCGTCAAGGAAAAGATGTCCATCACAGAAGTCGAGAACGCTACACCGAAGACACTGACGAACAACCGTCCGCTGTCCGGTGCGATCAGAGAGTTCTTCTCATCTTCACAGCTGTCACAGTTCATGGATCAGCAGAACCCGCTGGCCGAACTCACCAATAAACGTCGTATCTCTGCCCTCGGACCTGGCGGTCTGACCAGAGAGAGAGCCGGATTTGAAGTCCGTGACGTTCATAACTCACACTATGGCAGGATCTGTCCGATCGAAACTCCGGAAGGCCAGAACATCGGTCTGATCTCCTACCTGACTACCTATGCCAAGATCAACAAGTACGGTTTCATCCAGACTCCGTACCGCAAGGTAGACAAGAAAGGCAATGTATCCGAAGACTACATCTATCTGTCCGCAGATGATGAGAACGACTATATCATTGCTCAGGCAAACGAGGTCGTCGATGGAAAACTCATCAACGATCAGGTCGTTGCCAGAAAAGCCGGTGAAACCATCCTCGCCAACAAGGCGGATGTGGAACTGGCCGACGTCTCACCGAAGCAGATCGTTTCTGTCGCTGCCGCATGTATCCCGTTCCTTGAGAACGATGATGCTTCCCGTGCTCTGATGGGTGCCAACATGCAAAGGCAGGCCGTTCCGCTTTTAAGACCGCATGCGCCTTATGTCGGTACCGGTATCGAATCCAAGATCGCCCGTGATTCGGGTACAGGTCTTGTTTCCAAGGACGCCGGTGTCGTCACTTACGTGGATGCCAACAGCATCGTCATCACTTCTGCAG
>CADCRE010000126.1 GCA_902803785.1 uncultured Erysipelotrichaceae bacterium | reverse complement strand
GGGAGCCTTCGTGATCCTCGGACTGATGTTCGCCCTGAGTGCCCTGGTCATGATCTTCCATGGAAACGTATTCTCCTGGGATCTGATCCGGAAAGATTTCAAGATGATCTTTTATATCAGTCTGGTCATACTGCTGCTTCTGTTCCTCGCCATCATGGTCATGGCGGTCTTTCGGGTACAGACGACTCCGTCAAACGGTCCAAGCATGCTCATCAAGGACAACACGCTCCGCTATGAGACCAGAGATGAAAAGGGAAGAAAGAAGAAGGTCACCTTTTCGATCAGAAACATCGATGCCTATCTGGACCGCTATGGAAAGATGCGTCTCATCGACGGGATGGAACTGGAGAAGAAGAACAGCGGAGAACGTTCCAGTCTGAACAATCTCACCGTTCCAAGGAAGGGAAAGAAGATAACGCTCAATGAGCTGAATCAGAGCGAACCGGAAGAATACGTGCGGATCTGCCGTTTCCTGGAAAGCCTGTCCTCCTATGATACCGATAAGCTCTACTGGCACATGAACACCTATATCGCAAAAGAAGAACTGATCCTGAATGCGGATAAGGTATCGGAAGAGATCAAAACTGCCGCATATCCCATCAAGGACGATCAGATCCTGGATGAGACCCTTGCGGTGCGGGAAGGGATCGAGAAGATCAAGGAGAGGATCGAAGCGGACGGTTCCAGCGACAAGCTGCGCAAGCTCTTCGATCACTATCTTCCGATGCTGAAGAGTATCCTGGAAGAATACGGCAGGCTTGAAAGCAGGGATGAAGACCGCAGAGAACTGATCGAATCTAAAAATAAACTGATGTTAACGTTTGGATATGTCCGTCAGGCGATCGATTCTCTGTCCGAGACCGACAGCAAGGAAGACTTCGAGAAACTGGAAGCGGCCGTAAACGACGTGGCGTATCTGCTGAAGGCTCAAACTGCGGAAAAAGCCGATAAACAGGGCTTGAAATAGGTTTTTGTTTATAGTATTATATTTAGGCGTGGCAGGAGTGCAACTGCTCCGATATACCACAACCATAAGGAGGAAAATATGGCAAAGAAAGTTGCAAAGGTCTGTAAGCTGAACTTCATGGCCGGTCAGGCAAAACCGGGTCCGGCGCTTGCATCTGCAGGTATCAACATGCCTCAGTTCTGTTCTCAGTTCAATGATCAGACGAAGGACAGAATGGGTGACATCGTTCCTGTCGTCATCACAGCTTACGAAGACAAATCATTCGAATTCGTATTGAAGACTACTCCGGCTGCATTCTTGCTCAAGAAGGCGGCAGGTGTCGCGAAGGCTTCCGGAACGCCGAACACGGTCAAGGCCGGCAAGATCACCAGAGATCAGCTCAGAGAGATCGCGGAATACAAGATGCCGGATCTCAATGCCAACGATGTTGAAGCAGCAATGAGGATCATCGAAGGTACTGCCAGAAACATGGGAATCGAGGTGGCTGACTAATGAAACGTTCCAAGAATTACAGAAATGCTCTGTCCATGATCGAGGCTGGCAAGAAGTACTCTCCGAAAGAGGCTTGCGAACTCGTCAAGAAGACAGCTTTACTGAAATATGATGCTCAGGTAAGAGTATCCTTCAATCTCAATGTCGACCCGCGTCAGGCTGACCAGCAGATCCGTGGTGCGACTGTCTTACCGAACGGTACAGGCAGAACGCAGAGAGTCCTGGTCGTCACTCAGGGTGCGAACATCGAAGTTGCGAAGAACGCAGGCGCTGACTTTGTCGGTGACAAGGAGATCCTTGAACAGATCAAGGGCGGCTGGTTCGATTTCGATGTCATCGTCGCTACTCCTGACATGATGGGTGAACTCGGTAAGTTAGGTAAGCTCCTGGGTCCGAAAGGTCTCATGCCGAACCCTAAGACCGGTACAGTCACTCCGAACATCGCAAATGCGGTCAACGAGATCAAGAAAGGTAAAGTTCAGTACCGTGTCGACAAGGAAGGCAATATCAACTGCCTGCTCGGAAGAGTTTCCTTCGATACCGACAAACTGGTCGAGAACTTCAACGCTTTATACGGCGTCATCCTGAGAGCGAGACCGGCAGCTGTCAAGGGCAACTACATCCTGTCCTGCACGCTTTCCAGCAACATGGGTCCGGGCATCAAGGTAGATCTCGCATAGGAATTCAAGAGGCTTCGGCCTCTTTTCTTTTTTTCTGCTTGTGTTATAATTGGAGCGTGCCTTAAAGAAGAGCAGTAACTGAGGTTGTTTCCCTAGAGAATGAACCGCTTGGTGGAAGGTTCTGGAAAGATAATCAGTGAATTCACTTCTTGGCTGGACCAATACTCCACGTAGGATCTGCGTTAAGGATCGAGAGTGATAAGTTAAGGTGGTAACGCGCTTTTGCGCCCTTTGGACCACCTTTTTAATTGGGAGGTAATTTTATATGCTGGACCTTGAAACGCTCAAAAATGAGGCTTTAAAGGCTATTTCGGAAGCAGACAGCAAGACATTGGAAGAACTCAGGATCGAGTATCTGTCCAAGAAGGGAAAAGTACAGTCCCTGATGGCTCAGATGAGAGATCTCTCCGCAGAGGAGAAACCGAAGTTCGGTCAGCTGGTCAACGATCTGAAGAATTCCATCAGCACGGCGATGGATGAAAAGAAGAGGGAACTCGATGCGGCTCTCATGGAGATGAAGCTCCAGAGCGAGAAACTCGATATCACCCTGGATGCCTACAAGATGAAGAAAGGGACTCTGCATCCTCTGACTCTGGTACAGAATGAACTGGAAGACATCTTCATCGGTATGGGCTACAACGTCGCCGAAGGACCGGAACTGGAATCCGATCTGTATAACTTTACCCGTGCCAATACACCGGAAGGCCATCCTGCCAGAGATATGCAGGATACTTTCTATGTGGATCCGACCCATCTGCTTCGTTCCCAGACGACAGCCATCCAGATGCGTGTCCTGGAACAGGAACACGATCATCTGCCGATCAAGGTCATCTGCCCGGGCAAGGTCTACCGTCGTGACGATGACGATGCGACCCATTCCCATCAGTTCATGCAGTGTGAAGGCCTCGTGATCGGGGAAAACATCACCGTCGCCGATCTGAAAGGGACTCTGGAACTGATGATCCGGGAACTGTTCTCCAAGGATGCGAAGATCCGTTTCCGTCCATCTTACTTCCCGTTCACGGAACCTTCCTTTGAAGTCGATATGACCTGTCATATCTGTGGCGGAAAGGGCTGTCCTACCTGCAAGGGTACGGGCTGGATCGAGATCCTGGGATCCGGTATGGTCCATCCGAATGTGCTCGAGATGGCCGGTATCGATTCCCATAAGTACACCGGTTTTGCCTTCGGTGCCGGGATCGAAAGGATCGCGATGCTGAAATACGGCATCACCGATATCCGCGATCTGTATACGAACGATATCCGTTTCCTTGACGGATTCAAGAGATAGGAGGATCATATGCTGCTGAGTTTGAACTGGCTGAAGGATTTCATCGATCTGGAAGGCCTGAATACAGAAGAGATCGTCGAAAAGATGGTCAAATGCGGTTTTGAAGTGGAAGGGATCGAAAAGATGTCTTCCGGTACCAACCTGGTCGTCGGAAAGGTGATCGAATGCAAGAATCATCCGGATTCCGACCATCTGCATGTCACGAAGGTCGATGTCGGAAATGAAGTCCTGGATATCGTCTGCGGTGCACCGAACTGTCGGGAAGGGCTGAAGGTCATCGTCGCCCGTACGGGAGCTGTCCTGCCGGGGATCGAGATCAAGAAGAGCGTCATCCGCGGTGTGGAATCCAACGGAATGCTGTGTTCTCTGAAGGAACTTGGTGTTTCCGAAGATCTGCTTCCGGAAAACTCTCCGAGCCATAACGGGATCGAAGAACTCGATGACCGTTTTGAAGTCGGCGAGACCGATGTTTTGAAGAAACTGGGATATGACGATACGATCCTGGATGTATCCATCTATGCCAACCGTCCGGACTG
>CADCRE010000125.1 GCA_902803785.1 uncultured Erysipelotrichaceae bacterium | reverse complement strand
TCGTTGCAGATCCTGCCGGTATCGGCGACCTGTCCGCCGGATTCCGCATAGAAGCAGGAATGATCGAAGGCGGCATCGCCTTCATCGTCGATCTCGTCGACTCTCTTTCCGTCCTTGAACAGACCGGTCACGTTGGCGATATCGAGCTGTTTCTCATATCCCGTAAAGGTGAACGGATCCTTGAAGTTCAGAAGGTCTTCCGACTGGTTATGCATGGATTCTTCGACATCTCTGGCATTCCTTGCCATCTCTCTCTGTCTCGCCATACACCTCTCGAATCCTTCCAGGTCGCATTTGAGTCCCTTGTCTTCCGCAGATTCCACGGTCATCTCTTTCGGGAATCCGTAGGTATCATACAGTTTGAAGATCACTTCACCGCTTAAAACGCCGTTTGAGGCCTTTTTCAGCTCTTCTGCGAGGAGTTTCTCACCGTTTGACAGTGTAAGCAGGAAAGATTCTTCCTCCTTTAAAATGAGCTTCTTTACGAATTCTTTCTTATCCTGAAGATACGGATAGTAATCCTTCATATTCTCACATACGGTATCGACCAGTTCATACAGGAACGGTCTCTCGATCCCGATATTGCGGCCGTAGCGCATCGCTCTACGCAGGACTCTTCTCAGGACATAGCCTCTTCCTTCATTGGAGAAGGTCGCACCGTCGGACAGCGCAAAGACACAGGCACGGATATGATCGGCGATGACGCGGTAGGCCATCTTGTCTTCCGCATAGGACTTCTTCGCATACTTTTCCGTCTCACGGATATAAGGCAGGAAAAGGTCGGTATCGAAGTTGGTCTCACCGTCCTGGATCAGAGCGGTCAGACGTTCCAGTCCCATACCGGTATCGATATTCTTCTGCGGAAGTTCCTGATACTGGCTTCTCGGCAGTTCGTCCGGCTTGCAGTTGTATTGAGAGAAGACGACGTTCCAGACTTCGATGTAACGGTCGTTCTCGATATCTTCGAAGAAGAGTCTGTCGCCAAGTCCCTGAGGATCGTATTTCTCACCGCGGTCATAGAAGATCTCGGAATCCGGTCCGCCCGGGCCTTCCCCGATCTCCCAGAAGTTGTCGGCTGTCTTGCGGATATGGCTCGGATCGAGATCCGTCATCGTTGTCCAGATATGATAGGCCTGGACATCGTCCGGGTAGATCGTGACATACATCCTGGACTTGTCGAAACCGATCCATTCCGGCGATGTCAGGAATTCCCATGCCCACTTGATGGCATCTTCCTTGAAATAATCGCCGATCGAGAAGTTTCCCAGCATCTCAAAGAACGTGTGATGTCTCGCCGTCTTTCCGACGTTCTCGATATCGTTGGTACGGATACACTTCTGCGCATTGGTGATGCGGTTGCAGCGAGGTTTCTCGCTTCCGTCGAAGTACTTCTTCAGTCCCGATACGCCCGCATTGATCCACAGCAAAGTCGGATCGTTCTTCGGCACCAGGGATACGCCCGGTTCGATCATGTGTCCCTTTGACACGAAGAAGTCCAGGAACTTCTTTCTCACTTCATTTCCGCTCAGATAATTCATATTGTCCTCCTGATCATAAAAGAAAACGTCCTGTCTAAGGACGTCATATAACGCGGTACCACCTTAGTTCACATCACGGATGTGCCCTTTCATCTCCTTAACGCGGAGGGACGTCGGGGATCAGCCGATTGATGCAGGCAGCTTTCATCTGTCCTTCCTGTATCCTTTCACCGGCCGGATACTCTCTGCAAGACAAGGCACGGACTACTTTTCCTACTAAAATATATTAACACAAAAAGATTTAATTACGACTTGTTTTCGCCGATTTGGATGATCCTGAGGATGATCGGCGCCAGGATGATGTTCGTGAGCAGTTCGGCCAGGAAGTTGCCTCCGACCAGTCCGACGATCATGAACCTGCCGACATTCTCAAAACCGGCACCCTGTGCCCATTCCGTGATCTTCGGCATGAAGAACAGCAGACAGCCCAACAGGAAAATCCCGGTATTGGTGACCGGACAGACGATCGCCGATAAGACTGTGCCTAAAGTCTGGCTGTTTTTGAACAGACGGTAGACGACACCGGCCAGGACGCCTGCGAGCGTGCCTTTCAGTAAAACGGTCAGGATCGTACCCGGGATATCGACCGCCAGGAAGGCAGCGGCATCACCGGAAAGAAGGACGACGAGTCCGAACGCGAATCCCAGCAGTCCTCCCGCCAGAGGTCCGTACAGTGCAGCTCCGACGACGATCGGGATCAGTACGAGAGAGATCGAGAACGGTCCGAAGCGGATGAAGGATCCGAGCAGCTGCAGGACAATGACGATCGCCATCAGAATGCCTACACCTGCGATGTTTTTCGTTTTTTCATGAGTCATAAGAAAATCTCCTCAACAGGCCTGTCTTTCTCTTGCGCAGAGAACGTTTCAGTCCCTCTGCCATCAGGCCCCTGTCACCTATTATAACAAGTTTTTTCTTGGCGCGGGTAATTGCCGTATAGATCAGGTTCCGGTTCAGCATGTGATAGTTGTTCCGGTTATAGACGAAGTAGACGATCGGATATTCCGAACCCTGAGACTTATGGACGGAAAGCGCATAGGCCAGTGAGATGTCACTCAGGTCATCCAGTTCATAGAAGACGTAGACCCCGCCGTAATTGACCATCAGTGATTTCTCTTTCAGATCGATGTCTTCGAGGACTCCGATATCTCCGTTATAGACATCCTCCGTCGGCCGGTTCTTCAGCTGAAGGATCTTGTCTCCTTCCCGGAAGGTATACTTTCCGCTTTTTCGTTCTTTCCGGTCAAAGGAAGCGGGATTGAAGGTGTTCTGCAAGAGGAGGTTGAGATTGTCAATCCCCCACTCTCCCTTGTACATAGGCGCCAGGATCTGGATATCGTCGAGGGTATATCCTTCCTTCATATCCTCTTTGATCAGAGAGATCAGATCGAAATCACTTCGCATCGGTTCATAGAAACAGACGTCATTCCGATACCGCTTCAGATCGACATCTTCATTGATGATGTCGTTGGCCAGAGAGATGATCTCGTTTCCCTTGCTTTGGCGGTAGTTCAGATCGAGCTTGATCACGGGGAAGCGTTCCGATGTGATGAGATCTTCCAGCAGGTTTCCCGGACGGATGGAAGGAAGCTGATTGTCATCGCCGATGATACAGATCTTCTGTACCCTTCCGCAGGCTTTCAGAAGCGCCGCAAACAGGCTGTTGTCGACCATCGAGAACTCATCGATGATGATCGCATCGTAGATGAGCGGATTGTCGATATCGAAGGCGAACAGATTGCTTTCCTTGTTCCACCTCAATAAGGAATGGATCGTCTTGGATTCCACGTCGCAGATCTCATTGATCCTCTTTGCCGCCCTTCCGGTCGGAGCGACCACCATCAGATTGCTGTAAGGAAAATAGGTCTTGAAGATGTCCGCCATGGCTTTGACGATCGTCGTCTTTCCGGTCCCGGGACCGCCGACAATGATCGAAAGATCGTTTCTGAAGAAGGAAGAGATCGCCTCTTTCTGTTTTTCATCGTATTCGATGGAATTGGCGTTTTCATTGTTCTCGATGCCTTCTTTGATATATTCCTCTTCCAGATGCATGTCCCTCTGATAGGACTTCATGAAATCCGCGATGAACTTCTCGTCCATGTAGTCGCTGTACAGATAGACCCGATCTTCGTCCAGATAGAGATATTTCCTTTCGACGCAGCGTTCCAGGATCTCTTCGAGATTGTCCATCCCGCCGATGCGATCCAGATACAGTTTCAGATCCTTCTTCTCTACGTACATATCGCCGCTGTTGAAGGTCATCTCCGTCAGAAGATAGACCAGATACGCCTCACAGTACTTGTTCTGAGGATCGTCGAAATCGATCTTCTCTGCGTATCTTTTCACTTTTTCGAAGGAGATTCCGTAGACTTCGCTGTAAAAACGGAACGGATTGTCTTCCCCTACTTCGATCGTCGCCAGTTTGAAACGGGCGAAGATCCTTTGAGCATCGTTGTTGTTGAAACCGTTGGAGACCAGATGGAAAAGGATCTCGTTCTCGGGATCGTTCATCTTCTCGAAGCCTTCCTGAAGGGAAGCCAGCTGTTTATTGGTGAGATCCAGTTCGAGGATCCGGGAAGGATCTTCTTTCAGGATGGAAAGCGTCTCGCTTCCGAAGTGTTCATAGATCTTCTCCGCTGCCTTCTTTCCGATCCCGGGAAAGGTCTTCCCCTTTAAAAAAGAAAGGATCTCTTCCTTCTGCGACGGAAGATACTTCTCGATCGTCAGCATTGAGAACTGAAAACCGTAGCGGGGATGTTCCACATAATTCCCGGTCAGGATGTATTTCTGTCCTTTTTCGTAATCAAAAGAAGGACCTGTGACAGTGATCGGTCCTTCCGCTGTCTGAAATTTCGATACCATATACGAATCGGAACGGTAGATCGTGTGAGTGAACTCACCTTCGATCATATCGATGATATCTTCACCCATTCTTCACTCTCTGATCCAGCCATTCGGCTACGTTCCATTCGCCCAGATAGGTATTTTCGATCACACCGCCGCCCAAAAGCATCCCGTCCTTATAGAAGACAGCCTGCTGTCCGGGAGTGACGGCCTTGATCTTCTGCGGATAGGTCAGTACGGCCGTATCCTTCGAAGTCTTCTTCAGATGTACCGGATTGTCCGCCTGACGATATCGGAACTTGCATTCCAGATCCATCTCATCCGGGATCTCTTCGATCCAGTTGATGCCGCTGATGATGGCACTGTCGGAATCCAGATAATGATCGTTCTTTACGGATGTGAGATATAAGAGGTTGTCTTTTACATCCTTGCCGACACAGTAGTACGGACCGCGGTCTCCGCCGATCCCGAAGCCCTTTCTCTGGCCGATGGTGTAGTAATAGACGCCCTGATGTTCGCCGACCGTCTCCAGAGTATCGATATCGATGATCTTGCCCGGACGCATCGGGATATAGTTCTTCAGGAATTCACGGAAATTGCGTTCTCCGATGAAACAGATCCCGGTGGAATCCTTCTTGTCGGCGATGGTCAGATCCAGTTCATGGGCGATCCTTCTCACTTCGCTCTTAAGGATATCTCCCAGCGGGAACAGTGTATAATCCAAAGCTTCCTTGGATACCTGCGCTAAAAAGTAAGACTGATCCTTGGACAGATCGGCTGCCTTGTAGTAATGAGTCTCATTGCCGGATGTCACACCTTTGAAGTAGTGACCGGTCGCGATCTTTTCGAATCCGTTTGATTTCGCGAAATTCAGGAAGGAATCGAACTTGATGTATTTGTTGCAGAGGATGTCCGGATTGGGCGTCCTTCCCCTGCTGTATTCGTCGATGAAGTTGCGGAAGACCATATCCCAGTATTCTTCCACGTAGTCGGAACGGAGCAGTTCCAGTCCCAGTGCATCCGCGACGTCTTTGGCGTCGTTGTAGTCGCTCTCCTGCGGACAGACCGGATCGTCCAGGGTATTGTTGCCTAAAGTATCGTTATTCAGCAAGGAATCCCAGTTACGCATAAAACAGCAGGTTACTTCGTGACCTGCCTGTTTCAGTAGATATGCGGCAACGGCGCTGTCGACGCCGCCGGATAGGCCTACCAGGATCTTCAATCGCACTCTCCCCGAGCATCACCGCAGACTTCGAAATGCGGACATTCCTTCTCGCATCCGGAGATCGTATGCAGCTTGTTGAAAAGAGCGATCTCCTCTTCGTCGTATCCGACCTGCAGATTGCGGTCGTCGATAATGATCGGGCGTTTCAGGATCGACGGATTCTCTACGATGAAATCGCAGAGCTCGTTGATCGACATAGACTCGATATCGACTTTGTTTTCCTGAATGATCTTGGATCGTTTGGAGATGATATCATCGGTGCCGTTGTCCGTACGTGAGATCAGATATTTGATCTCGTTGCGGTTCAGGAGCGTATTAAAGATATTCTTCTCGATGAAATCAAGATGATTGTCCTTCAGATAGGTCTTCACTTTTCGACAGGATGAACATCCCGGCGATGTATAGATAACGATCATAATTTATTATAATAACAGAATGCCTCATAAAATCAAATGAAACGAGCCTTGAAGAATGCGGTTTCTTTGCGTTATGATATACGCAGGAAATAGTAGTTTCTCATTTGACCGTGCAGAGAGGCTGTGGACGGTGAAAACAGCCCGGAAATGAGAGATGAATTGGGACCTGTCGATCAGGCGGCACGAGTCGTCTGCGTAGATCTGCGTTAAGGATAAGAGTGAGAAACAAAGGTGGTACCGCGCCGAAAGCGCCCTTGATTATCACCTTTTTCTTTTAAGGAGGATTTTATGAAAAGAATGCTGTCGGGCATCAAGCCTACCGGCCAGCTGACGCTGGGAAACTATATCGGCGCATTGCGCAATTTCGTCAACTATCAGGACGATTATGAGATGATCGTCTTTATCGCCAATCTGCACTGCATCACGGAATATCAGGAACCCGCAGAACTCAGAAAGAACCTGACCGATGCGGTCGCTCTGTATCTGGCCTGCGGTCTTGACCCGGACAAGGCGACGATCTTCCTTCAGACCGATGTCCATGCGCATGCGGAGCTGGGATATATCATGGCCTGCAACACCTATCTGGGAGAACTGAACCGTATGACCCAGTTCAAGGACAAGATGGCCAAGGGTGAAAAGAATATGACGGCCGGACTGTTCACCTATCCGTGTCTGATGGCGGCCGATATCCTTCTTTACGATGCGGACTACGTTCCGGTCGGAGAAGACCAGAAGCAGCACGTCGAACTGACCAGAGACCTGGCACAGCGTTTCAACAATCGCTACGGCGAGACCTTCAACGTACCGGAACCGCTGATCGCCAAGGTCGGAGCCAGGATCATGTCTCTGTCCGATCCTTCCAAGAAGATGTCCAAATCCGAGGAGACGAACAAGGGATGTATCTACCTTCTCGATGACCTCAAGGTCGCCCGCAAGAAGATCATGCCGGCAGTGACCGATTCCGTCGGTAAAGTCCAGCTGGACAAACAGAATCAGCCGGGCCTCTACAATCTGATCGAGATCGCCTCTTCCCTTTCCGGAAGGACGATGGAAGACATCGTCAGTGAATTCGCCGATCAGGGCTATGGAAAGCTGAAGGCCTATACGGCAGATGTCGTCTGCGATACACTGGCTTCCATTCAGGAGAGATACACTCAGATCATCGAATCCAGACAGATCGAATCTGTCCTGAAAGAAGGCGCAGAAAAAGCCTCTGCGATCGCCGATCGGAAGATCGAAGAAGTCAAGAAAGTCATCGGACTTGAGATCAAATATTAAGATAACAGCGATCTTACGATCGCTGTTTTTTATTCTTCCGTATTGTCCAGATAATCCCGGATCAGCTGAAGACGGCTCTGCGAACGGTCGTCTTTTTCGTTTCCGATCACGGAGACGATGAAAAAGCGGAACGAGAGTCCCGTCATCAGGATCAGTGTCAGGACAGAAGCATAATCAGAGAGGTTCTTCAGCATTTTCTTTACGTATCTTATTATACAGCTCTTCTGCGGTATTCGCATTCAGAACGGTCTTGAGTTCTTCCAGAGAAAGCGTCTTTATATTGGAGATCGTCTTGTATTTGCGGAGCAGTTTCATACGGCTCTTCGGTCCGAGGCCTTTCACATCGTCCAGGACGGAACGGTAGACGGCCTTGGCACGAAGTTTCTTGTGATAGGTGATCGCAAAACGGTGGACTTCGTCCTGCATATTGCTGAGGAAGAAGAAGAGGTTGGAATCCTTTTCGATCTCGATGATGTCATAGTTGGAATCCATCATGTAGGATGTGTTGTGGTGTTCGTCTTTTCCGAGACCCACGATGGTGATGTCCATGTTCAGAGATGACAGGACTTCCTTGGCGATATCGATCTGTATCCTGGCACCGTCGACGATGATCAGGTCCGGACGTTCCAGTCCGTCTTTCAATACCCGGAAATACCTTCTGTACAGCATCTCATGCATGGACTTGAGATCGTCCGCGCCTTCTTCGAGCTTATACATGCGGTAGTCCTTCTTGGAAGGAAGGTAGTCCCTGTATACCACCATGGCACCGACGGTATTCTGACCGCCCGTATGGGAGTTATCGAAGAGTTCGATCCGATGGATCGGTCTGGAGAAGATTCTCTGGAATTCCCGATCGAGATCTTCGATGTAGGATTCCTTTCGGGTGATGACGGACTTGTTCTGACGAAGCAGTTCGGTACAGTTGGTCCTGGCCTGTTTCAGAAGCTGATACTTGTATCCCCTGCTGACGGTCTGACATTCAAAGGTATCTTTCAGATAATCGTTCAGTTCTAACGGGATATACAGTTTCTTCGGCTTCTCGTTGATCTCATAGAACTGGTAGATGTAGGAAGTGACGAAGTTCTCCGGGTCACCGACCAGATAGTCGATGAACTTGTCGGAAGATAGGAGCCTCCCCTTCTTGACGAAGAGTCCGGTGATGGCGATATAGCCGTCTTCGACCGCATAGTTGAAGACATCGAAGGTCTCGCGGTTGTTCTTCTGGACGTCCTGTCTCTGCCCGGTGATCCGGATATCGGCGATCAGGTCACGATAGTAGGCCGCATTCTCATAGTCCAGCTTCTCGACCGCATCGTTCATCTTTTCCTTCAGTTCGGCGATGATCTTGGAGGTATCCCCGTTCAGGAAGGAGATGATGTCTTCCTTGATCTGTTCACATTCCTGTTCTGAAATGTCTTTTTCGCAATATCCCCGGCACTGTCCCAGGTGGTAGTAAAGGCACAGTTCTTTCCCCAGGTTCCTGCACTTGCGGGTCGGATAGAGCTTGTTTATCAGTTCGACCATGTTTCTGGCTGCGCCGACATCGGGAAAAGGCCCGTACAGTTTTCCTTTGAAACGGGACTTCTTCTTCATCCGGACGACGGAGATGTACGGTTCCTTGCAGTCCTTCAGAAGGATATACGGATAGGACTTGTCATCCTTGAAGACGATATTGTATTTCGGATCGTATTCCTTGATCAGATTGTATTCCAGGATCAGGGCTTCCTTCTCCGATTTGGTCACGATGTAGTCGAAATCGACGATATTGGAGACCAGCTTGGTGGTCTTGTAGTCGTGTGCCCCTCGGAAATAGGAATTGACCCGATTGTACAGATTGATGGCCTTTCCGACATAGATGACCGTTCCGTCCTTGTCCTTATGCAGATAGACGCCCGGCTTTTTCGGGAGTGTCAGCAGTTTTTCTTTCAGTTTCATTGCCTGAACTCCACGATCGTCACGGCCGATCCTCCGTCATAATAGTCTCCGTCCTTGAAGGACTTCACATAGGACAGTTTCTTCAGTCGCTGTCTGAGTGCGGAACGAAGCGTTCCGGTGCCGATCCCGTGGATCACCTTTACCGTGCTCATATGGGCCGCATTCGCCCGATCCAGGTATTCTTCCATCATGACCAGTCCGTCTTCGACTCTCTGTCCGACCAGATTGATCTCGGAAGCGATCCTCTTGTATTTCTCGGATACGACCTTCGTCTTCTTTTTTTGCGTCTTAGGCATCAAGGTCAGATCGGCTTTTTTCGTCTTTATCGTCAGACCTCTTATGCTTACGGTCACGGAATCGTTCTGGATCTGCGTGATGACGCCGATCTGTTCGCTGTCCTTGATCCGGACATTGTCGTTCACATGGAATTCGACCGGTTTTTCGACTTCCTTTTCTTCCGTACGCAGTTCTTCGATCTCTTTGACGACTTTCACGTCGTTCTTCTTATCCTGAATGGAATCGAGTTTCTCCAGCGCCTGCAGACGGATCTCATCCAGTTCGTCATTCAGCTTACGGACATAGTCCTCGCGCAGTTTCGCCTTCTCCGCATCGAAATCGGCGATCTTCTTCTCGTAATCCTGCTTCAGAAGACGGTTCTCTTCTTCCAGTTTCTGCAGTTTTTCCTTTTCCGCATTGGTCTCTTCGATCTGACGGGACAGTCTCTCCATCAGTTCTTCTTCCCTGGTCCGGTTCAGTTCCAGATAGTGACGCGCATTGTCGATGATCTCTTTCTCTTCGAAATAGCGGGAAGCGATCTCCAGCGCATTGGAAGAACCGACGGAATCTTCCAGATAGTGATAGGTCGGAGAAAGGGTCTCCATATTGAATCCGACCGAAGACAGAAGGATCTCTTCGTCCTTGTAGGAATAGTTCTTGATCTCATCGAAATGGGTCGTGATGATGAATACGGAACGCAGTTCCTTGATCTTGTCCAGGATCGCCAGAGAGATGGCCTGTGCCTCCTTCGGATCGGTCCCGGAGATCAGTTCATCGATCAGGATCAGAGAATTTTCATCCGCTTTCTTCAGGATGTCGTTGATATTGGTGATATGTGCCGAAAAGGTCGACAGGGAGTCCTGGATCGACTGATTGTAATCGATATCGATGAAGATGGTTCTGTAGAGAGGGACCTTCCCCTTCGATGCGATGATCGGGATGCCCAGGTAAGTCATCAGGATGGACAGACCGATCGATTTCAGAGATACTGTCTTGCCGCCGGTGTTGGAACCGGAGATCACGATCCCCCGATACGGTTCATAGAGACGGTAGGAATTGGTGACGACCTTCTTCGGATCGATCAGCGGATGTGCCAGATCCTGAAGATCGAAGTAGACACCTTCGATGATCTCAGGAACGATGCCGTCACGGTCCAAACCGTATTGCGCCTTCGCGAAGATGACACAGAGCTTCACCAGGGATTCGAAATTGTGATAGTAAAGGTCGGAAACGGATGAAACGAGATAACTTAATTCTCTTAAGATCCGTTCGATCTCGTCTTCCCTGTCCTGGATCAGACGCAGTTTTTTATTGTTCAGTTCGATGAAGGAAGCCGGTTCCACATAGGAAGCCAGCCCGCTGGCCGAAGTCCCGTAGGTATAGCCGTTGTATTTGTTTTTATCGGAATTCTTGACCAGGAACGTGATCCTTTCATTGCGCATGTAGATCGAAGATTCCTGTAAAGAACTCTGATGTTTCTCGATGAAGTTCTGTGCCCTGCTCAGAAGATCCTTTTCACACTGGGAAAGTTCCGAAAGGATGGCCTTCAGGCGTTCCGAAGCGTTCTCCTTGATCTCTCCGGAATTGTCGATACAGTCTTCGACTTTTTCAAAGACCTTTTCGGAAACGCTGATCGAATCGGAATAGTCGCGGATCGAAAGATCCGGATCGAACTTCTGGAACTGTTTCTTGATCCTCAGAGAATGATGATGAAAGACCAGGATATTCTTCAGTTCGATGCCGTTCAGGGCGATATTGCGGTCGGCCTTTTCCAGAAGATCGTTGACGTTGCGGATCCCGTCAAAGGAGATCACGTTTCCTTCCTTCAGGATCTTCAGGGCTTCCTTGGTCTCTTCGCAGTTGTGACGGATCTTCAGCGGATTGAAATCCACCTTCTCTTCCATCAGAAAAGAAGCGGCCTCTTTGATCGCTGCCGCCTGGGCGACCTGCCCCTTGATGATATCCAGATCCAGATTGCTGTAACTATTCATGATCGGTCACCGAGACCAGCCATTCTCCGAATTCCTTGCGATAGGTATCGATATCGAAATCTTCGGTCTTTTCCTTCAGATTGGATTCCGAGATCCATTCCGCCACATAATGGAAGGCTTCGGAAGAATAGCGG
>CADCRE010000124.1 GCA_902803785.1 uncultured Erysipelotrichaceae bacterium | reverse complement strand
GCTGGTCCTTACAAGTTCGTTGAATACAAAGACGGCGTTGTTTACTTCGAAGCTAACGATTCTTACTATCTGGGTGCTCCTAAGACGAAGTATATCCAGTTCAAGGAAGGTTCCGATGCTGATAAGCTCGATGGTATCGTTGCCGGTACGACTGATGTTTCTGACCCTTCATTCAACGTGAACAAGGCTGCTCAGATCAGAGAATACAATGGTAACGGTGAACTGGATGGACCGGTCATCACGACTTCCATGGTCGATAACTTAGGTTATGGTTACGTAGGTATCTGTGCTGATGCTGTCAACGTTGGCGGCGCTGCAAACAAGGGTACTGAAGAATCCAAGGCATTACGTAAGGCCCTGGCTACTGTCCTGGCTTCTTACCGTGATCTGTCCGTTTCTTCCTACTACGGTGAACTGGCTTCTGTCATCAACTACCCGATCTCCAACACTTCTTGGGCTGCTCCGCAGTCAACGGATGCTGACTATGCGATCGCTTACTCCAAGGATGCAAACGGTGCTGAAATCTATGCTGACGGTCAGTCCGCAGAAGACAGAGAAGCTGCTGTTATGGCTGCTGCACTGTCCTGGTTCGAAAAGGCAGGCTATACTGTAGCTGATGGTAAAGTTACTGCTGCTCCGGCTGGCGCCAAGACTGAATTCACTGCTTGGATCCCGGCTGATGGTACTGGTGACCACCCGGCATTCATGATGCTGCAGGAAGCTGCTAAGACGTTCGAAAAGATCGGTATCACTCTGAATATCAAAGACTTGACGAACTCTTCCGAACTGTGGGATGCTCTTGATGCGAAGACAGCTGACATTTGGGCTGCTGCTTGGGGCTCCACTGTTGACCCTGATATGACTCAGGTCTACAACGGCGCAAACGCAAGCGGATCCAACCACTACGGAATCGCTGATGATACTCTGGATTCTTTAATGGCTCAGGCCTTAGAGTCTTCTGACCAGGCTTACAGAAAGATCCTCTACAAGCAGTGCTTGGATATCATTCTTGACTGGGGCGTCGAAATTCCGACTTACCAGAGAAAGAACGCTGTTATCTTCTCTACTGAAAGAGTTAACATCGACACTGTCACGAAGGACATTACTCCGTTCTACGGCTGGTTAGCTGAAGTTGATAAGATCGAACTGAAATAATTCAGTTACTCTTATCCGGAAAAAATAATATTAGGCCGTAGAAATACGGCCTAATTCTCACTTAAGAGTGCAATAGATCCATTGTTAAGTGTATAATATTGTATATATTTTATTTTAGATCTAAGTTACGAAAGGAATGTAAGTGTCATGAGGAAGTTTATTACGAAAAGATTACTATCATCGATACTGATATTATTTGTTGTAGCTTTTGCTATCTATGCGTTGATGAGAAGTCTGCCTTCCTCATATGTTGAGACGATCGCGAGACAGAAATCGATGCAGCCGAATTCCAAAAGCTACGAGGAATGGCTGGCACAGCTGAATGCCGCATACAACCTCGATAAGGGGATCATCCCGGGCTTCTTCGGATGGCTGGGAAATGCCATCAGAGGTAATTTTGGTGACAGCTGGAAGTGGACGGTCCCGGTCACGGAAAAGTTTAACGATGTCGTTTGGCTTTCCTTTATCATGGGCCTGATCTCATTCGCTCTGGAACTGGTCATCGCCATTCCGCTGGGAATCACTGCTGCGACACATCAGTATTCCAAACGAGACTATGCGATCTCGATCATCGCCCTGGCTGGTATCTCATTGCCGTCATTCTTCCTTGCGTCTTTGCTGAAACTGGTGTTTTCAGTCAAACTCGGATGGTTTGAACTGTACGGACTGGTCGGCAGATACTACAATCAGCTCGATCCGTTCCACCAGTTCCTGGATAAGGCACATCACCTGGTGCTCCCGATCGCCAACCTGACGATCCTGAGTATCGGTTCCACGATGAGATACACCCGTACCAACATGCTGGAAGTTTTGAGTGCCGATTACATCCGTACCGCAAGAGCGAAAGGTGTCCCTGAAAATAAGGTCATCTATAATCATGCGTTCCGGAACACTCTGATCCCGCTCGTTACGATCATCGGCGGATCTCTCCCTGGACTTTTCTCAGGCGCATTGATGACGGAAACACTGTTCGGTATCCCGGGCATCGGTTTCACTTCCTACTATTCCATGGTCGAAGGCGACATTCCTTTCTCAATGTTCTATATGCTGTTCCTGGCAATCTTGACACTGCTCGGAAACCTGATCACAGATATCCTTTACGCTGTCGTTGACCCGCGTGTCAGGATCGCTTAGGAGAGGAGATAATCATGGCAGAAAACAATAAATACGATGTTGAAAAGAATCTGAACATTGAAGAAAACGAAGGATTATCTCTGAACGATGACAGACGTGTCAAGGTCCTTTCACCGGGCGCGATGGTCGCAAAACGTTTCTTCAGAAACAGAGTTGCCGTCGTCGGTCTGACGATCCTGATCATCATGTTCCTGTTCTCTTTCGTAGGTGGGATCATTTCCCCTTATACAGAGAAACAGTTCTTCTATACGTATGAGATGCGTCTGAAAGAGGTCGCCGGTGCAAAACAGAATACGGAATTCCGTTATATCGTCAATGACGACAGTTTCACACCGCTCGTACAGGCGAACACGGTATTGAACATCAACCAGGGAAAAGATTCTTTCAAGATCACCGGTGATTCCAATACATACAACCTTTCCAAAGACGGTGAAGACCTGTATTCCGTTTCTGTGGACGGAAACATCATCGGCGCTGTCGCCAAGGATGTCGTGAATATCACGAACGGAACTTCCAGCTTCGATCTGTCTTATAACGCTTTGAAGATCTTCTGTGCTGAAACGGACGAAGATGGAACTGCTACGATCGACAGGACCTTCGAACTCGACGGTGATACCTATGAGGTCACGGAAGAGGGCGGTATCCTGAAGAACGGATCCGAGATCGGTTATATCAGCAGCTACATCGTTTCACCGATCGGCTCCAATGCTGACTTTACCGTGGACTTCAAAGAGGAATTGCAGACATTCATCGAAGAGAATGATGAAGCAGGCAATTTCGTCAGAAACG
>CADCRE010000123.1 GCA_902803785.1 uncultured Erysipelotrichaceae bacterium | reverse complement strand
GCCTTCGTCGTCCTGATGAATATCACCCAGGTCAACATCTCCGAACGTGTCCGTGAGATCGCGACTTTGAAGGTATTGGGATTCAATCATACCGAGATCGATCTCTATATCTTCAAGGAGATCCTCTTACTGACATTGATCGGAAGCCTGATCGGTCTTCCGTTAGGTGTCGTCGAACATCATTTCATCATGAATGTCATCAATATGGATATGATCATGTTCGGAATGAACGTCAAAGTCCCGTCTTTCCTGTACGCGTTTGTGATCACGTTCCTCTTTACCGGCATCGTACTTTTATATATGAGAAAACCGCTGAAGAAGATCGATATGGTAGAATCATTGAAGAGTGTGGAATAAATGTTACTGATCAGCGATATCAAACTGAAGATCCATGAAGAAGACAGACTGCAGGAAAAGATCGAGAAGATCCTGAATCATCCGATCCGATCTTTTACGATACGCAAACGTTCCCTGGACGCCCGCAAGGAACCGGTCTATGTCTATTCCGTCGCCGTGGATGTTGAACACGAGGAACGCTACCTGAAAAAGAAAGGGATCTCTTTCTATCGGAAGAAAGATCTCAAAGCTGAATATAAAGAGAGAAATGAGACCTGTATCATCGCCGGTTACGGACCGAGCGGGATCTTTTCCGCCTGGCGTCTGATCGAAGCGGGATATCATGTGACCGTATTCGAAAAGGGGAAACGGATCAAGGAACGGGAAGCTGATGTGAAACGTTTCTTTGAAGAAGGGATCCTCGATGAAGATTCCAATGTCCAGTTCGGAGAAGGTGGAGCCGGTACTTTTTCCGATGCGAAACTGACGACCAGACTGAAAGATCCGTATATCGACTTCATCCTCGATCTGTTGGTCGAACACGGCGGAAACGAATCGATCCGTTATGAACATCACGCTCATATCGGTACCGATCAGATCCGGAAGATCATCGCAGCGATCACGGACGATCTGATCGAAAAGGGGTGTGAATTCCATTTTTCGGAAGAGATCACAGATCTGGAGCTGGATGAAGAAAGACATGTCAGAGCCGTGATCACGAAACAGGGAAGATATCAATGCGATCATTTCCTTCTGGGGATCGGACACAGTGCCCATGCGACGTTTGAGATGTTGAAAAGAAAAGATGTCTATATGGAAAAGAAGGACATCGCTGTCGGTTTCCGTGTCGAACATCCGCAGTCTCTGATCGATGAAAGACAGACCGGAAATAAGATCGAAGCAGCCAACGAATACTTTTTGACGCACAAGGATACGAAAGGGGTCTATTCTTTCTGTATGTGTCCGGGAGGCATCGTCGTTCCGGCCATGTCGGAAAAACAGACCGTCGTCACCAACGGAATGTCCTATGCTGCAAGAGATTCCGGTACAGCCAACAGCGCCATTCTGATCCAGGTGAAACAGGAGGAATTCTCCGACGGTTTTGAATATCTGAAACAGATCGAAAAGAAAGCCTACGAGTATTCTTCGTCCTATCAGGCCTTATCTCAAAACATCGGCGATTATATGAACGGAGAACTTCATCCGCTGCATTTTACTTCCACCTATCCTCTCAAAACGGTCTTATACGATTTCAATGAACTCTTTACCGAAGAAGAAAACGAGATCCTGAAGCGTGCCTTCTTCGATTTTGACCGCAAGATCCCGGGCTTTATCGAAAAAGGCATCATGGTCGGTCCGGAAACGCGTTCTTCCTGTCCGGTCAGGATCGTCAGAAACGAAAAGATGGAGTCGGTCAATACGCCGAAACTTTATCCGATGGGTGAAGGTGCAGGGTACGGCGGCGGGATCGTTTCCTGTGCTCTGGATGGCATAAGGATCGCAAATGCGATAATATCAGAATATGAACAGATACAGAAGTGAAGATCCGTGTTCGTATGCGCTGGGGATGTCTTTGACGATCGAAGCGATCCAGCAGAGATACGGATCCATGGAAAAAGTGATCCTGAGTGAAAAGGCCAGCCGGAACCGCCAGCTGGACAATCTTTTGGATCTGTGTAAGATCTATCGGATACCGGTCGAATACGATGAAAATACGATCGAAAAGCTTTCCGCCAAGGAGAACTGTTACTGTATCGGCGTATTCCGGAAGTTCTTCGAACCTGTCAAGGAGGATGAACATATCGTCCTCTACGGTTTTACGGATCACGGAGAGCTGGGGACCGTGCTTCGTTCTGCGGTATCTTTTGATTTCAAAGATATCGTTCTGATCTCGACGGATGTGGACTACTTCGATCCGCGCTGTGTCCGCGCTTCGATGGGTTCTCTGTTTCATTGCCGGATCGCGGAATTCGCCGATCTGGACTCTTATCTGAAACAGTATCCGGACCGCAACCTGTATCCCTTCGTCTCGAAGGGAAGATACGGCCTGGAGGATATCGGAATAAACCGTCCTTATTCGATCCTGATCTCACAGGATCCGGATTCTCTGGACGGTCGTTTCGAAACAGATTATTCAGTCGAACAGAGCGATGATACTTCGATCTCGCTGTCGATCCGTTCTTCGGTCATCCTTGCGGAAGCCTATCAGCGAAAGCGCAGCCGATAGCTGCAGCGTTTACAGAGGTCACAGGAGATCGTGCTGTTGCGAAATTCCGTGACGATCCTCGTATATCTCTCTGATTCCAGGATCTCTTTCAGAGATCTTTTTTTGAGGTTTCCCAGTGAGTTATGAGCTTTCGGATCGAGACAGCACAGCGTGACTTCGCTTTGGGAATTGATCGCGATCATATCGATCCCGCCGTGACAGGTCCCGGTATCGGAAATGACGGGACCATCGATCATCGGCCAGTCGAAGAGCTCGGCGAACGTGATGTATGTATTATTTTTTAATTGAAATGAATCCTTGCGGGAGGTCGGTCTGATCCCGTATCTGTCTTTCAGGGTAGTGAGATATTCATTTAAGATTTCATCCAATCGGGACGGATCATAGAATCTCAGATCGAGGATGGCATTACGTTCGGTCTCGATAAGGGAAGAGATCGTTTCGAAGTATTTCCGGTCTATATCCAAATGATTGACCGAATGCAAGGAAACGGACAGTTTCCGTAAACAGGGGTGATGGATCAGATCCGGATAGTTTTCCAGCAGGGTCCCGTTGGTGACGAGCTGAAGCTTGAATCCTTTCCGGTCCAGAAGATCCATGATCTCGTTGAAATCTGGATGTAACAGAGGCTCTCCGAGGATATGGAGATAGATGTAATCCGTATAGGGTCTGATCTGGTCCGTATAGTCATCGATCTCTTCCAAAGAGAGGAAATTTCTTCCTTTCTCATAGGTACAGAACGGACAGTTCAGATTGCAGGAATCGGTGATCTCCAGATAGACGCGTTTCATATCCTGATTTTACTACTTCCGATTGTCAAAAGAATTTAAATACTGTAAAATTACATCGAATGAGGGAGTAGCTTGCGCAGTGATGCGTGTCAAGCCAACAATCTCGGCGTAAAGCCTGGTTTGCCTTAAAAAGCGAGACTCATGTATAGCATTGTCGTTATGCATGAGAGAATTCAACTTTAAACTCATGCATGACATGGGTTTTCTTTTAAGGAAAAAGGAAGGAAAGAGTAATGGAAAAGTACTATTTGGAGGATTCGGCGAAAGTCATCAAAGAGCTGAATTCCACTGAACAGGGTCTGACTTCGGCAGAAGCTCAAAAGAGACTGGAAGCCAATGGCAAGAACAAGCTCAAAGAGGCCGAAAAGACGCCGCTGATCAAACGTTTTATCAATTCGATCTCCGATCCGATGATCATCATGCTTCTGGTGGCTGCAGCGATCCAGGCAGTCGTCAATGTCCTGCAGATGAAAGACGGATTCAAGATGTCTGAATTCGCCGATGTCATCGTCATCATGGCAGTCGTCATCATCAATACGATCATGTCACTGATCCAGGAAACGAAGGCGGAAGGCGCTATGGAAGCTCTGATGCAGATGACCGCATCGACTTCGAAGGTCCTGCGTGACGGAGAGATCTCCATCATCAAGTCCGAAGATGTCGTATTGGGCGATGTCATCGTGTTCGAAGCGGGCGATACCGTTCCGGCAGACTGCCGAATCCTGGAATCGCATTCCCTGAAATCGGAAGAAGCCGCTTTGACCGGTGAATCCGTCCCTGTCAGCAAGATCATCGATGTCCTGATGTGTGAAGACGGAAAAGAAGATATCACGCTCGGTGACCGTAAAAACATGCTTTACAACGG
>CADCRE010000122.1 GCA_902803785.1 uncultured Erysipelotrichaceae bacterium | reverse complement strand
TCATCATGGGTCCGCTCTACGGGATCTGGCTCATCAGTAAAGACAAGCAGTAAGCACTTGAAGCATTATCATAGGATAGTGCTTTTTTATACGACGAGTGCATTGCCCAGATCTCTTCCTTCATTGAAGTTCCGGGCATTTTCCATTGTGGTGACCGCGATCGCCTGCATGGCTTCCCGAGTGAAGAAGGCCTGATGGGAAGTCAGGACCAGCTGCGGAAACATCTGCAGACGGGCAGTGATGGAATGAGACAGAGCTTCATCGGAACGGTCGTTATAGACGTTCTCATCTTCTCCTTCATAGACATCCAGTGCGACTGCCTGGAACTTTCCCTGTTTCAGAGCCTCGATCAGAGCTTCCGCATCGATCAGAGGACCTCTGGCGGTATTTACCAGCATCACCCGATCCTTCATCCTGGCGATGGCCTCTCTGTCGATCAGATGATAGGTCCCTTTTTCTCCCATGATCAGCGGGACGTGCAGAGAGATCAGGTCTGCCTTTTCGAGGAGCTCCTCTTTGCCGACGTAGCGCAGAAGTCCTTCCCTGACCAGATCCTGATTGGGATAAGGATCCCAGGCGATCACGTTCATTCCGTAACCTTTCGCGATCCGCGCAAAACATTCACCGATCTTTCCTGTTCCGATGACACCGCAGATCTTGTTGTGGAGATCCACTCCCAGGAGTCCGGACAGGGCAAAATTGTTTTCTCTGACTTTTCGATCCGCCTTGTGCAGTCTGCGGTTGGCTTCCTGGAGGATGGCCATCGCATGTTCAGCGACCGCATACGGTGAATAAGCCGGGACTCTCAATACGGTGATCCCACATTCCCTGCAGGCATCCAGATCGACGTTATTGAAACCGGCACAGCGAAGCAGGATCAGGGATACATTGCATTGATGCAGGATATCTATGACTTCCTTCGATGCGTCGTCGTTGACGAAGATACAGATCGCATCATGTCCTGCAGCCAACGCAGCGGTCTCTTTTGTCAGGCGGGATTCCAGATAGGTGATCTCACAGTTGTATGTACCGGGTCCTTTTTCTTCTTCCAGTTTGGTGAAAAAGAGCCGGTCGTAGTCTTTTGTGTTGAAGAAGGCGATCTTCAGGACGGCCTTTCCTTCTTCTTCGATGCAGTCGTTGCACAGAATGGCCTTGACCTTCAAGGCATCAGATTCTTCATATTCACCTTCCACTTTTACCTCGATGATATCGTTTTTCTTTGCATCCAGAGCCAGGATCTGCAGGACATCGTTTCCGGATGCGGTCCTGTCCCTGACGGAAAGTGTGACGGAACTGCTCAGGCCGACACACAGCTGTGCCAGAAGAGCTGCCGGTCTGGCATGGATACCCATCGGGTTTTCAACGATACAACGGAACTGTTTCATTTTGCTACCTCCACCTTCATTATAACGGAGAAGTTTTTAAAGACACGTGACAGATAATTGATAAGAAA
Source organism: uncultured Erysipelotrichaceae bacterium (assembly GCA_902803785.1). GTDB lineage: Bacteria > Bacillota_I > Bacilli_A > Erysipelotrichales > Erysipelotrichaceae > Colivicinus. The sequence continues at coordinate 10,763 of CADCRE010000122.1, read as the reverse complement.
ATGAGAAAACAAAAACATGATGCGGAACGATAATGGGGATATGGTACCGTTTCTGTTTCTCCTAGGCCTCTTTATGGGCAGTTTCCTGTACTGCATCAGTGAAAACAGAGATCTTCTGTCCCGTTCCCGTTGCGATCACTGCGGACATGTTTTGAATGTCTTCGATCTCATTCCGCTTCTGAGTTTTCTGTTTCTGAAAGGAAGATGCCGCTATTGCGGTGAGAAGATCAGTATCTTCTATCCTTTGAGCGAGATCCTGACCGGGATCCTATATGCGGGGAACGGACTGTGTATCAAGGATCCGATATCTTTGTTCGAACATCTGATCCTGACATCCGTCCTGCTGGAGATCTGTTTTCACGATCTGAAGACCTACACGATCCGAAACGGTTCGATCGTTTTCGGGATCCTGTTGCGTTTTCTGTTCTGCCTGAGCGGAGAAGGAGACTTTCTGGATGATTTAAGTCACAGCTTTTTGATCGTCCTTCCGTTCGTCCTGCTGTCTATTATCCTGGCATCCTTTGCGAAGAAGGAAGTGATCGGCGGCGGGGATCTGAAACTGATCTTCCTGCTGTCGCTGTATACAGCACCATATCACAGTCTGATCGCCTTGTTCCTCAGTTCTCTGTTCGGACTGTTCGTGATGATGATCTGCGGAAAAGAAAAGATCCCGTTTGCGCCGTGTCTGTGTCTTGGGTACCTGATCGTGTTTTTGTTCGTCGGATAGGCGGGAAGATGCCTTATAATAAAATTGATGTATGATATTACGATAATCGGTGCCGGTATCACCGGCTCCCTGATTGCACATGGTTTCAGCAAGTACGATCTCAGTGTTCTGGTCCTGGAAAAGGAGAGTGATGTTGCAGAAGGCGCGACAGGCGCCAACAGTGCCATGATCCATTCGGGTCATGACCCAAAACCGGGAACATTGAAGTGCCACTACAATCTTCTGGGGAACCGGATGTATCCGGATCTCTGTAAAGAACTGAAAGTCGCCTACAAGCCGATCGGCGCTTTTGTCGCTGCCGTTTCGAAGGAAGAAGAGGAGATCCTGGACAGACTGATTGCTCAGTGTCAGGAGAGGGATGTCCCTTATCAGGTGCTTGACGGAGACGAAGCCAGGAAGGAGGAACCGAACCTTTCCGATGATGTGACGAAAGTCCTTTCGCTTCCGACGACAGGGATCGTGACTCCGTTTGAAGTCTGTATCGCTGCGATGGAAGAGGCGATGGAGAACGGCTGTGAGCTGAGACTCGACTATGAAGTGAAGAAACTGGAAAAGGTGGATGATCATTTCCTGATCAACGGTGAGATCGAATCGAAGATCGTGATCAACTGTGCCGGTGTTCACTGTGATGATATTGCGGGAATGGTGAGAGAAACTCCGTATCATGTGGAAGCCAGAAAGGGTGAATACTACGTTCTGGATCACCTCAACGGGGAATTCGTGAAACACGTGATCTATCCGATCCCGACAGTCAAGGGAAAGGGTATCCTGGCGGTCCCGACCGTTCATGAGAACGTGATGATCGGCCCGGATGCGCAGCCTTGTGAAGACAGAGACGATGAATCCACGGGAGAAGGTCTCGATCTGATCCGTGCCGAGATCACCAAGACGATGAAGAATATCCCGTATCACAAGATGATCCATACCTTTGCGGGCCTTCGTCCGCACATCGATCTGAACGACTTCTACATTCAGGAAGACGATCAGGTGGAAGGTTTCATCCATGTGGCGGGGATCGAATCTCCGGGTCTGACGGCCGCCCCGGCGATCGCCAAGGACGTCGTGGAGAAGATCGTCCTGCCTAAGTTTGCGGGGACCAGGAAGAAAGAGAACTACGTTCGCAGAAGAGCGTTCATCGATATGAACAAGATGAGTGAAGAGGAAGCGAACGAACTGATAAAGAAAGATCCGGATTTCGGAAAGATGATCTGCCGCTGTGAGAAGATCTCGGAAGGTCAGATCAGAGATGTGATCCGCAGGAAGTGCGGAGCCAGGACGATCAAGGGCGTCAAGATGAGATGCCGTCCGGGTATGGGAAGATGTCAGGGCGGATTCTGTGAGCCGGAAGTATTGCGTATCTTAAGTGAAGAACTCCATGTACCGGTGACGGAGATCCGTCTGAATAAGGAAGGCTCCAATGTGTTTGTGGCGGCTGCCAAGGAGGATCTGTGATGGAAAATTATCAGTTGATCGTCATCGGCGGCGGTTCCGCCGGGATCGCGGCAGCGTTAGGTGCCTATGAGAACGGTCTGACCAGGATTCTGGTCATCGAACGTGACTCCGAATACGGCGGTATCCTGCAGCAGTGTATCCACAACGGATTCGGCTTACATACCTTCAAGGAAGAACTGTCCGGTCCGGCCTATGCGGAGAAGTACTATTCTCTGATCAAAGACAACGAATGTATCCAATTCATCTATAACGCAGCTGTCACGAAGATCGACGATATGACCGTGACGGTCCAGACGGAAGAGGGTCTCCTGCACTATCACGGAGACGCCATCGTCCTGTCGACCGGATGCCGGGAAAGACCGGCAGGTGCCATCGGACTTCGCGGAGACCGCTGTGAAGGTGTCTATACCGCAGGAACGGCACAGACGTATCTCAACCGGCAGGGTTACCTCGTCGGCAAGAGAGTCTTCATCCTTGGAAGCGGTGATATCGGTCTGATCATGGCCAGAAGGATGACTCTGGAAGGGGCGAAGGTCATCGGCGTCGCCGAGCTGCAGCCTTACTCCAACGGTCTGGCCAGAAATATCAAACAGTGTCTGGAGGATTTCGACATCCCTCTGTATCTTTCTCATACAGTGGAATCCGTACACGGAAAATCGAGACTGGAATCGATCACTCTGATCGCGGTCGACGACAAGCTCAAGAAGATCCCGGGAAGCGAACAGGAGATCGAATGCGACTGTCTGCTTCTGTCAGTCGGTCTGATCCCGGAGAACACTCTGATCGAAGATCTCGGTGTGAAGATGGACAGAAGGACCAGAGGAGCGATCGTCGACGATACCTATATGACTTCCTTTCCGGGCATCTTTGCGTGCGGAAATACCCTCCATGTCCATGACCTGGTGGACTATGTCTCACAGGAAGGCAGAAAGGCCGGAAAGGCGGCTGCCGACTATGTCCTGCATCGGACGAAAGAGGGAGAAAAGGTGGAGAATATCGTATCCAACGGTGTTTCCTACATGATCCCGCAGTCCTTCCACAAGGGTTCGGACTGTGAATTCATGTTCCGAGTCAATAAAGTATTCAAAGAATGTGCCATCCATGTCTATGGAGAAGGCCTTGATAAAAAGTTCAAGAAACCGGGCATCGTCCCGAGTGAGATGCAGAAGGTCACGTTGAAGAAACAGGACCTGGAAGGCCTGAAAGGCGAACTGAACTGGGAGGTCGTGACGGAATGAATCTGATCTGTATCAGCTGCCCGAGAGGCTGCCATCTTACCGTGGAAAAGGTCGGGAACGAAGTGAAGGTCACCGGCAACTCCTGTCCGAGAGGTGTGGTCTATGCGACCAATGAACTGATCGATCCGAAGCGTACGCTGACGACGACCGTGAAGATCGATTCGAAGAAGGCCGTGCGTCTGCCGGTCATCAGTTCGGCTCCGCTTCCGAAAGACAGAGTCATGGATGTGATGAAAGAACTCAAGGGCTTTGAAGTGAAAGCACCGGTCCGTCTGGGAGACGTCCTGGTGAAAGATGTACTGGGTCTGGGAAGCGACATCGTCGCCTCCAAGACGATCGAGGAATGAAAAAGATACTTCTGATCTTTTTAGTTTTGTTTCTATGCAACGGCTGCGCCGACCCGCGTAACGATTATTTCGTATTGTCTATCGATGACTATACGCTTGCGCCGGGTTACGACAACGGCGAATACATCCGCCTGGCTTTCGATATGGACGTCAAGGATACTCTGCAGCCGGAAGAGAAGCTGGAAGATGTGGAACTCCATCTGTGGAAGTACTACGTCGGAGACATCGAACTGGTCAATCCGAAGAAGAAGGAGATCTCTTCCGATGAAGCCGTATTGAAGAGGCTCGACCTCTTCGTCGGAAACATGCCTGTCGAGTCCTATGCGCTCAACGGAACGAAACTGGATCAGAGTGTCAAAAAGAACTGCGAGATGTTCGGCGGAGAATACATCGAACGCAACGGCTATGCCTGTGTCATCGGACAGAAGGTCCACGGTCAGGACAATATCGTCATCCTTTCCGGAGACATCCTGAACATCGACCAGGACGAGCTGCATCGGATACAGATCTATGTGGAATGAAGCGGTAGAGATTTGCCGGAAGGCGATCGACAGCTGTCTTCCGGAAGAAGGCGTCAGAAAGGCTCTGAAGCAGATCGCTCCGGAAGGAAACATCATCTTGGTGGCCGTCGGAAAGGCCGCTTTTTCCATGGCCAAGGCCGCAGTTGAAGAATTAGAAGTGAAGGAAGGGATCCTGATCAGCAAGTACGGTCACATCCCGTATCCGTTAGAGAATATCGAATGTCTGGAAGCGGGCCATCCGCTTTCCGATGAGAATACACTGAAAGCGACCCAAAAGGCGATCGATCTGGTGAAGGATCTTTCTGAAGAAGATACCGTACTGTTCCTGCTTTCAGGAGGAGCGAGCGCACTGTTTGAAGCGCCATTGATCCCCCTGGAAGAACTGATCCGTCTCAATGAAGAGATGTTGAAGAAGGGACTTAATATCACTGAGATCAATACGGTCCGCAAGAGACTGTCCAAGGTCAAAGGCGGAAGGTTCGCGGATCTGTGTGCACCTGCGAAGGTCTGCGGGATCCTGCTGTCCGATGTGCTCTCGGATCGGATCGACGTGATCGGTTCAGGCCCGACCGTAAAGGATGATTCTACGACGGAAGAGGCTCTGAAGATCATTGAAAGATACGGATTGGATCTCTCTGAAAAAGCTCTGGATATCATCCGCCGTTCGAAAGCCGGAAAGGCGGAGAATGCGGAGAATCACGTGATCGGTTCCGTCACCATCCTGTGCCGATCGGCCGCGAAGGAAGCGAAAGAACGCGGCTATGAACCGTACATCTGGAACGATCAACTGGATCTGGATTGCGAAGAGGCGGCAGAGGAACTGTATTCTCAGATCAATGAGATCCGGGGAAGAAAGGCACTGATCGCCGGAGGCGAGATGACCGTTAAGGTCAAAGGAAACGGACTGGGCGGACGCTGTCAGCAGCTGGCCTTCCTTCTGTCGAAGAAGATCGCCGGAAGGAATGATGTCCGTATTGTCTGTATCGGTTCCGATGGGACCGACGGCCCGACCGATGCGGCGGGAGCCTATATCGACGGAAACACTTACGAAAAGATGAAAGAAGCCGGGATCGATTACGATGCGATCCTGGAAAACAGCGATACATATCACGCACTCGACAGGATCGGCGCACTCATCCGTACCGGTGCGACCGGAACGAATGTGAACGACCTGATCCTGGTCCTGACAGGGAACGAAAATGAATAAGAAACTGAAGACGATCCTATTGACTATCCTGCTGATACTGGGGCTTCTGGGGGAAGCGACTTTTCTCTATGTGAACGACTTCAATTCCGCATCCGATGAGGCGATCAGCCTCGTGGAAGAAGGAACGGACGGTGTCCGCATCATTGAAGATATCGGCAAGAGCGTACAGTTCATCCCGACCAGAGGCGCAAAGACTGCCCTCATCTTCTATCCGGGCGGAAAGGTCGACTATCTGGCTTACAGCCCGCTGATGGCACAGCTGGCCAAGAACGGGATCCTGTGTATCCTGGTACATATGCCGGGGAATCTGGCAGTGCTGGATCCGGATGCGGCAGACAGATACCGCAGTCTGTATCCCGAGATCAAGGACTGGTATATCGGCGGTCATTCCTTGGGCGGCGTCTGTGCGGCAGAACATCTGAAAAAAGAATACGAAAACTATAAGGGACTGATCCTGTTGGGATCCTACTCGACGGCGGATCTGAGCGATACAGAATTGAAGACATTGAGTCTGTACGGCAGTAAGGATCAGATCCTGGATCGGGAAGAATACGAAAAGAATAAAGACAATCTTCCGTCCCTGACGGAATATGAGATCAGCGGCGGAAACCATTCGCAGTTCGGAGACTACGGTCTTCAGAAGGGCGATGGGAAAGCTGTGATCAGCGCAAAGAGACAGCTGGATCTCACGGTACAGTGGATCCGCTTCTTCATAGATAAATAAGGAGTAGATATGTTCAAGATCATCGTATGTATCAAACAGGTGCCGGGGACGACGCATGTGAATATCGATCCTGTCACCGGGACTTTGATCCGGGACGGAGTCGCAGCCAAGATGAATCCCTACGATCTGGAAGCTCTGGAATTGGGACTGACCCTGGCGAAAGACAATGAGGGGACTTTGACCGTTCTGTCCATGGGACCGGATGGGGCACTGTCGGTCATCAGAGAAGCGATCTATATGGGGGCACAGGAAGGTGTCCTTCTTTCTGACCGAAAATTCGGAGGTGCCGATGTATTGGCGACTTCCTACACCTTGAGTGAAGGGATCAAGGCCATCGGCGATCACGATCTGATCATCACCGGAAAACAGACGACGGACGGTGATACCGCCCAGGTCGGAAGTGAACTGGCGGAACATCTGGGGATCCCTCATCTGGCCAATGTGAGATCGGTGAAGGTCCATGACGGAAAACTGAACTGTGTCTATTCTTTGGATCAGAAGACCGTGACGGCCGATATCGATCTCCCGTGTCTGATCTGTACCGATTCCGGGATCAATACTCCGAGACTTCCGTCCTATCGCAGGAAGCTGGAATACGGCGACGCGAAGGAACAGATCCGGATCTTCCATTTTACGGATATGGAGGATCAGGATGAATCCCATTACGGACTGAAAGGATCTGCCACCAAGGTAGAAAAGATCTTCGAACCGGAAAAGAAGGCAGAGAAACAGATGTATACCGAAGGGGATCTTTCAGAGAAGACCTATGAGATCCTGAAGGAAAACAAGTTCATCTAGGAGGCAGATATGGGATTGATCATACATCAGGAAAATATCAATGAAGAAAACGGAAGGAGACTGGAAGAACTGTGTCCGTTTTCGGCGATCTCCTATGAGAACGGAAAACTGGAGATCTCTGCCGCCTGCCGCCTGTGCCGCATGTGTGTCAACAAAGGACCTGCGGGTTGCATCACCTTTGAAGAAGAAGTAAAGGATTCAGTCGATAAATCGCAATACAAAGGCATCTGTGTCTATGCGGACTGTGACCACGGAACGATCCACAAGGCCACTTACGAACTGATCGGAAAGGCCAGAGAACTGGCGTCTGCGATCAATCATCCGGTCTATGCGTTACTGATCGGAAACGATACGAAAGAGAATGTGAAGGAACTGTTGAGCTACGGTGTCGACAGGGTCTTCGTCTATGACGATGAAAGACTTTCCGATTTCGATATGGAGATCTACGCCAACGTCTTCTCTTCCTTCATTGAAGAATACAAACCTTCCTCCATCCTGGTCGGTGCGACCAATGTGGGCAGAAGTCTGGCACCGCGCGTCGCTGCGAGGTTCCGTACCGGACTGACAGCCGACTGTACGAGGCTGGAGATGAAGGAGAATACCGATCTGGTCCAGATCCGTCCGGCATTCGGCGGAAACATCATGGCTCAGATCATCACACCGGATTCCCGTCCGCAGTTCGCGACGGTCCGCTACAAGATCTTCGATGCGCCGGAAAAGGTGAAAGAGATCAAAGGGGAAGCCGTTTATAAAGAGATCAGGGAGGAGTGGTTCACTTCTCATGTGCAGATCCTCGATATCAAAGAAAAACCGAGAGAGACGGATATCTCCGAAGCGGAAGTGATCGTCGCGGTCGGAAGGGGATTGAAGTCAAAGGATGACCTGAAGATGGTCGAAGAACTCGCGGAGTTATTACACGGAACTGTGGCCTGTTCCCGTCCGATGGTGGAGAACGGTTTCTTCGATTCCAGACATCAGATCGGTCTTTCCGGAAAGACGGTAAAACCGAAACTGATCCTCACCTTAGGGATCTCCGGAGCGATCCAGTTCACCTCCGGAATGAAATCTTCCGACTGTATCATCGCCGTCAATTCCGATCCGCATGCGCAGATCTTCGATACGGCGAACTACGGGATCGTGGGCGATCTCTATGAGATCGTTCCGAAACTGATCCAAAGGATCAAGGAGAATGAGAATGTATAAGAAGATCGATGAAAACGACATCAACTATCTGAGATCCTTCCTTCCGAAAGAACGGATCCTGACGGGAGATGAGATCTCGAATGACTATGCGCACGATGAACTCGGCGGGATCGAAAGCCTTCCGGAAGTCCTGATCTATCCGCTCAGTACGGAAGAAGTCTCCGAAATCATGCGGTATGCCTACGAACACGACATTCCGGTCGTCGCGAGAGGTTCGGGAACGGACCTGGTCGGCGCAGCTGTGGCGTTGCATGGCGGGATCATGATCTGTACCAAGATGATGGATCATATCCTCGAACTCGATGAAAACAACCTCACTGTGACTGTAGAACCGGGCGTCCTGCTGATGGACCTGCAGGCCTATGTCGAGGAACATGACTTCCTGTATCCGCCTGATCCGGGAGAGAAGTCCGCGACGATCGGCGGAAACATCTCCACCAATGCGGGAGGCATGCGTGCGGTCAAGTACGGTGTGACCAGAGACTACGTGAGAGGACTGACAGTCGTCCTTCCGGACGGAAGGATCGAACAGTTCGGATCCAAGTGCGTGAAGTCTTCTTCGGGCTACGATCTGAAGGATCTGATCATCGGATCGGAAGGGACCTTGTGTATCATCACGGAAGCGATCCTGAAGATCGTTCCGCTTCCGGAACAGAGCGTTTCGATGTTGCTGCCGTTCCCATCGATGGAAAAGGCGATCGAAGTCGTCCCGGAACTGATCCGTTCCAAGGCGTCGCTCACCGCCATCGAATACATGTCTCTGGATACGATCCTTTCCGCAGAACAGTTCCTGGGAAAGAAGTTCCCGGATACCAATTTTGAAGCATACATCCTTCTGACCTTCGATGGGAACGACCTATCGCAGATCGAGAAGGAATATACGAAAGTCGCAGATCTGTGTCTCTCTATGGGAGCCATCGACGGCTACTTCGTCGATACCGAAGAGAGAAAGAAATCGGTCTGGTCCGCCAGAGGAGCCTTCCTGGAAGCGATCAACGCATCGACCGATGAGATGGACGAATGCGACGTCGTCGTTCCGAAGAGCAGGATCTCCGATTTCATCAAGTATACTCACGAAGTATCGAAAGAGGTGGGGATCCGTATCCCGTCCTTCGGACATGCGGGTGACGGAAACCTCCATATCTACATCTGCCGGGATTCCCGACCGGAAGAAGAATGGAAGGACAAACTGAACAAAGCCTTCGATCTCCTCTATGCGAGAGCCAGGGAATACGGAGGCCAGGTCTCCGGAGAACACGGCATCGGCTATGCGAAGAAGGAATATCTGAAGAAACAGCTGGGTGAGGATCAGATCGAACTGATGCGAAACATCAAGAAAGTCTTCGATCCGAAAAACCTCCTGAATCCGGATAAAGTGATCTGAGGATACAGACCCCCGAAAGGGGGTTTTCATTTGACTGTTTGACATTTCGTAATACAGATAATACAATTAGTACAGTTAATACAGATTGGAGGTAGCGAATGTTTCTGATCAACCTGCAAGGGAAAGAATCGATCTACGAACAGATCCGTTCCCAGATCGAGAAGTTCATCATGACCGGTATCTTGAAACCGGATGATAAGCTTCCTTCGGTACGGAATCTGGCGGAAGATCTGGGGATCAATCCCAATACGGTCATGAAGGCATACCAGGAACTGGAGAAGAACGGCTATATCTACACCCTGAACAAGAAGGGCGTTTTTGTGGCGAAAGATCCGGAAAAAGCGAAACAGAGGAGCCTGAGCGATGCGGAAAACATGATTCGGACACTGAAGGAAGAAGGTCTTACAAAGAAAGAACTTCTGGAAGTGATACATAGAGTATATGAAAGTGAGGAAGAAAAATGCTGAAGATAAACAGTGTGACCAAAGCCTTCCCGGAAAAAGAAGTTTTGAAGAACCTGGATCTGCAGATCGAGGAAGGATCGATATTCGGGCTGGTCGGTGTCAACGGCGCCGGCAAGTCCACTCTGTTACGTTGTGTGGCAGGCATCTATCAGACGGATGCGGGAAATGTGGAATTCGATGGGGAAGATACCTATCTGAATGAGGAGATCCGCAAGGAGATCTTCTTTGTGAACGACGATCCTTATTATCCGCTTTCTTCGACGATCCGTTCCTTGAAGGATTTCTACGGATCGTACTACGATCTCGATGAGGAAGCCTACCAGAAGACATTGAAGATGTTCCATCTGGATGAAAGAAAGCTGATCTCATCCTTCTCAAAGGGAATGAAGAGACAGACTTTACTGTTATTCGCATTGGCGATCAAGCCGAAACTGTTATTGCTGGATGAGGCCTTTGACGGACTCGATCCATTGGTACGTCACGATCTCAAGAAGACCTTATACGATTTCATTCAGGAATCGCATGCGACGATCATCATCTCGTCCCATAACCTGAAGGAACTGGAAGATATCTGTGACAGCTTCGGTATCCTGGAGAACGGAAAGATCTCTACCTACGGCGATCTTCTGGAATCCAAGCAGAACATCAATAAATACCAGTTGGCCTTTAAAGAGGCGATCGATGAATCCTTCTTCGAT
>CADCRE010000121.1 GCA_902803785.1 uncultured Erysipelotrichaceae bacterium | reverse complement strand
TAACCGGACGATATCCAGTTTTGAGCGTAGTTCTTGGAAGAGATGTATGATGCGATGATGCGGTTCCCTTCGCAATAGGAACGGTTCATCTGTTCCAGATAATCTTCTTTCAACAGATTATCCGCATCAATGACGATGCAGGCATCGAAAGCTTTCCCATAATCTCTGCCGATCCTATACAGGAGTTCTTCCAGAGCGTGACCCTTTCCCACAAGATCGGAATCGTGTCTTTCATAGACGGTCGCACCGTTTTCTTCGGCGATCCTGGCAGTCATATCGTTACAGTTGTCTGCCATCACGAATGTATGGAAGTGTTCCTTCGGATAGGTCTGGGCATGTATGCTTTCTAAGAGATCGGCGATGACGTTTTCTTCATTTCTGGCACAGATCAGGATCGCGAGATCGTGATACTTCAGCTCATGTACAGGCTGCTTCTCCTTCAGAAGAAGAGAGGCGAAGATGAAGACGATCTGATAGGAAAAGAGAACGAGAAACAGGACAGAGAGGATAGGATCGAAAAAACCGGTCATTCCAGTGATCCTCCTTTCGACCACATGGTACCCGGTAATGCGATTAAGATAACAGGTGCGGCTCCCTTAAGAATTTATGAAGTTCTGATGAGCGGGAAGGACAGATATGCCTTGAAGAGGTCTCCGTCGATCTCGATATGCAGTTCCCCTTCCTGCAGCTGAGCCATACTGCGGGCGATCGAAAGACCGAGTCCGTTTCCTTCGGTATTCCGGGAACGGTCCCCTCTGGTGAAACGTTCCATCAGCTCTTCTTCGGAGATGTTCAGCTGTTCTCTCGAAACGTTCTTGAACGTAAAGAGAGCTTTATCGTCCTTCTTCTCCAGGGAGAGATAGACTCTGGTGTTGGGCTGGGCGTACTTGCAGATATTGTTCATCAGATTGTCGAAGATACGCCACATCCTGCGGCTGTCCGCCATGATCCAGATCTCCTCGTCCGGGATCGCCGTGATCAGAGTCAGAGACGCTTCCTTCATGCGGTTCTGGTATTCCCCATCTGCCTGAGAGACGAATACCGCTGCGTTACAAGGTACAGGATCCACTTCCAGATTTCCGGTCGAAGCCTTCGATGCCTCCACCAGATCGTCGATCAGACGCTTCAGTTTCTCCGACTGTCTGAGCAGGACTTCCGTATATTCGTTGATCTTCTTGTTTCCGGTCTTTTCCTTGCTGATCAGATCGGTATAGTTGATGATAGAGGTGAGCGGTGTCTTGATGTCGTGAGAGACATTGGTGATCAGTTCTGTCTTCATCCGCTCGCTCTTCATCTGTTCCTCCACGGCGATATTCATGCCCTTGCTGATATCGTTGAGATCCTCACCGTGTTCCTTCAGATCAAGGATCAGACGCTTCGTATCGACGCGATATGTCATATCTCCCGATGCCAGAGCTCTTCCGCCTTTCTGAAGGGTCCGCAGAGAGATCGCCAGATACAGGATGGCCGGGATCAGGATGATCTTCTCCAATACCCAGAAGAAGTCTCTTTCATATCCGCCGAAAAAGAAGATCAGTTCATAGATGCAGACCGCTCCGATCAGGATCAGAGTCTTCCAGACCAGCGGGATATTCTTCAGGAGATATCCCAGGAAACGGAAGACACGGAGGATCTGTTCCCAGGACCACACAAGGACCTTCCAGATCCATTTCAGACAGAACCAGGTGAATGAGCCTTTGATCAGGGAACCCTGTTTGATCCGGACAGCCATCGACATGCACAGACCGAGGAAGATGTTCCAGAACAGGATGCCGCCGACTGTCAGGACCGCAACGATCGTTTCGGTCGCTGACATGTTCCCCAGAGCGATGATAAACAGGACAAGCAGTCCGAGTGCCGGCACTGCGAGAAGGTCGAACGGGATCTTGTTCAGAGGACCCGGATGAAGATCTTCATCGTCCGGTCTTCTTCCTGCGACACTCATCAGTGCGACGAAGGAGATGATCAGGACTGTCAGAGAAAGCAGGCCGATCCCAAAGATCGCATAACGCAACGGATAGACTCTGTCGATCACATCCTTGAGGAAGGAATAGAAACTGGTCTGTTTACTGTTCTCATCGATACTGACATTTACGGTATAGTACGATGCATTGTCATCTGCCTTGAGTTCAGTATAGTAGATATCCGTGACATGACCGTTCACATCGTCAAGGATGCCATAGGTCAAGGTATGATCCCATTTCGTATCGTCTGTGATCTCTTTGGTCCTGGCAACTGTATTTCCTTCTTCGTCCAGGATCTGGATCAGAAGTCCGTTCTTATCTTCCAGAAGGATCGTTTCTTCACCTCCTTCTGCAGCCATCCACAAATCACTGTATACATCCCTGCGGATCCTGTCATAAGCCAGTTCACGATAGACTGTATCTTTATCTTTCGTATAGAAATCATAGCCGATCATGAACGCTCCGCAGAATACAGAAGCCATCAGGATAAAGACAGACAGAGAACAGACGATGAACGCTGCTGTCTTGCCTGCGACTGTTCTTAAAAATGTCTTCATACCTTCCTCCCTTCATCCATCAGATAACCGCGTCCGAATACCACCTTCACATATCGCGGTTCTGCCGGATCGATCTCGATCTTTTCCCGCAGATGCCGGATATGTACCGCAACGGTATTGTCCGCACCGTAGGGATCTTCCTTCCAGATCGAACGGTAGATCTCCTTGGGAGAGAATACTTTATTGGGATTGGCCATCAGGAATTTCAGGATCTCGTATTCTTTCGGCGTCAGGGAGACGATATCTCCGTCGACCGTCACTTCCTTGTTTCGGTCGTTGAGTTCGATGCCGCCGATCGTATAGGTCTCTTCTTTCGGTGTTCCGCTTCCCAGTTTCAGATAGCGGCGAAGCTGAGAATGGACTCTTGCGGTGACTTCCAGGGGATTGAACGGTTTGACGATATAGTCATCGGCACCGACGTTGAGACCGAGGATCTTGTCCTGATCCTCCCCTTTCGCCGTCAGAAAGATCACAGGCATACTGTATTCCCTGCGGATCTCCGCCAGGGTCTGTATCCCGTCCTTTACCGGCATCATGATATCCAGAAGGACCAGGTCGATCTCGTTGTGTTTCAGGACATCCAGTGCTTCCTGACCGTTGTATGCTTCAAAAAGCCGGTAGTCCGGATCGTTCAGATAGATCTTCAAGGCATTGACGATATCTTTCTCGTCATCACATATCAGTACGTTTATCATACATTTTTATTTTACTGTATCCGCCATGAAGAAGCAGTAACGCCGGCCTTAAGAATTCCTTAAGGTCTCCTCTTTTCTGATAGAATCTAATTGTAAGGGAGGATGGACCATGGATCATCATCTGAAACAGGCTGACACCGTGATAAAGAACGTCAAAGTCTTCAACAGTTATTTCCGAAAGTTCTTTTCGGCAGATGTATACATCAAGGAAGGAAAATTCCTGTACATCGACCGTAATTTCAAAGACGAGGTCAAAGCGAAGAAAGAGATCGACGGAAAAGGAAGATACATGATCCCCGGTCTCATCGATATCCATATGCATATCGAAAGTTCGATGGTCACTCCCGAAGCGTTTTGCCGCTATACGGCACGCAACGGTCTGACGACGATCGTCTCCGAACCTCATGAGATCGCAAATGTCTGTGGCAAACAAGGCATCAGGGCGATGATCGATTCCGGGAAAAACAGTCCCTATGACTGTTACTACGCCATCCCCAGCAATGTACCGATCATGGGCAGGGACTATGAGACCAGCGGCGGGACCATCACCTGTGAAGATATGCTGGAACTGAAAGAAAAAGATGGCATCATCTGTCTGGGAGAAGTGATGAACTTCCGGGAGATCATCGAAGAGAACGATTCGGAAGTCGGAAAGTTCATCGATATCATCCACGAGAAAGAACCGTATTATCCTTTGGAAGGACACTGTCCCGAACTGGTCGATTCCGATCTCGCCGCCTTCCTCTATCTGGGGATACACAGCGACCACTGCACACATTCTCTGGAAGAACTGAGGCAGCGATTCGAGAACGGGATGTTCGTCCAGCTTCAGGATGTCATGGTCACAAAAGAAGTGATCGATTACGTCTGTGAGAACCGTCTCTATGAATACTTCAGTTTCGTGACTGACGATACTCTGCCTGATGTCCTTTCTCGCAAGGGACACGTCGATGCGATCCTGCGAAAAGCCATTTCTTTCGGAATGAGACCGGAAGATGCGATCTACTGTACGACATATACGCCGGCACTGCGAATGGGTCTGACCGATCGGGGCGTCATCGCACCGGGCAGACTGGCGGACTTCGTCCTTATGGACGAACTGGATACACTTCATATCACCGATACATACAAGAAAGGTGAATGTATCTACGACATCGAAGATACAGAAACGGATGATACAGTCTATTCCCTCGGCGGGCTCTTCGAAGATACCGTACACAGCAGAAAGTTCAGTGCAGAAGACTTCCGGGTAGCCGTGGACGGAGAAGACCGGGAAGTGAAAGTCCGCGTCATGAAGATCTATCCGGTCGGGAATCGTACCGATGAAGTCTTCGTGACGATGAAAGTCAAAGATCACGAACTCCTCTGGAAGGAGACGGGATGTCAGCTGCTGGCGGTGATCGAACGTCACGGCAGAGACAATCACATGGCCTTCGGTTTCACCTGCGGATCCGGATTCACGAAGGGAGCCTGCGCTTCCAGCTATTCCCACGATTCCCATGATCTGGTCGTGATGGGAAACGATGAAAACGATATGGCGGTCGCGATCGATCGGATCATCGAGCTTCAGGGAGGCATCACCGTTTCAAATGACGGAGCAGTATGCGCTGAGATCGCTTTACCGATCGCAGGTCTTTTAAGCAAGAAGTCCGTCGAAGAGACGGCGAAAGATTTCGAAAAAGTTCGTAAGGCCTTCGATGACCAGGGATATAATCACGTCAACAACATCATGAACTTCTGTCTGCTTTCTCTGACCTGTATCCCGACGCTGAAGCTGACCGATCGGGGCTATCTGAATACCGTGACTTTCCGGCAGCCTCCTCTTTATGAAGAGATGGACTGATATAATAGGATCGAAGGTACATTTCATGAAGAAAGAAGATCTCAAAGAAAACATCCGCCTCATCCAGTTCTTTCAGAGCGGTCACTATCTGGACCGTATCGCTCAGATCGAACCGTATGAAGGCTATGACAGCTATCTGGATTATTACATCGCGAAACGGCTGGATCCGATCCGTTATCTGAAAGCCAGGATAAAAAACGGAGCAAAGAAGAACGAAGACCCGATCGCTCAGATCGAAGAGATACTGAAGAAGATCGATCCGAAAGACTACGTCTGTATCCTTTCTCCTTTCTACAAGGGGAAACCGCTGGACGGCTATACGAAGCGGGTCGAACAGATCGATGAGAAGGTCCTCGATGATAAAAAGAAGATCTATCTGGACCATACCGACCTGGCGAACAGGAACTTTTCGATCGAGGGATATGATGACGGTCACATCATCGTCAAATACAACAGTTTCGATCCAAAACACCGGGAAGCGATCAGGAAGATCATCGATGCGGTCAGGAAGGTCTACATCCACAGCGTCCATGTGCTGATGCCGGACATCGCGGATTACCGTCTCTTCGATATCCTGTTTCAGGATGGAAACAAAACAATCCTGGACCTCCACGGTGCCGTCAGCGATGAACTGAAACAGTTCGATACGAAAGAACGCTCGGAACTCGCCCAGACCGTGGAAAAGATCGTCATGGATCTCTCCGACAGGATCGTATGCATGTCGAAAGCCATGGGCGATCACTACGTCGAACGGTACGGGATCGATCCGAAGAAACTCATCGTCATGACGATCATGCCATTTGGTTCCGATGAGAAACTGGATCCAAAAAAACCGGAACACGATCCGCTCAAGGCCGTCTATTCCGGAGGGATACAGAAGTGGCAGAACATCGACCGGATCCATGATTCGATCAAGGCGAATCGAAACAGATATTCCTTCACGGTATTCACTCAGGATTCGGAAGCACTCAGAAGAGACTGGAGCGATCTCGCCGGAGAAGGATTGGATATCCGTACCGGTACCGCCGAAGAGATCTATAAGGAATATGAAAACTGCGATTTCGGTTATCTGTTGAGAGACGACAATGTCGTAAACAACGTCTCCTGTCCGACCAAGTCGATCGAATACATCCGTTACGGCATCATTCCGATCTTCCTCACCGACAGGATCGGCGATTATCCTGAATACGGTTTAAGATATCTCTCGATAAAGGATTTCGATCAGGGGATCATCCCGGATGAAAAGGAAAGAAGAGAGATGATCGAAAACAACTTCCGCGTACTGAAAAAGATCATCGAAGTCAGCGATCAGGGAAAGGAAGAGATCAGAGATTATATGAAGTGAAAGATCCGGGTCCGGATCTTTCTTTCAGAGAAACATCGAACAGGCGATCAGGATCTGTCCGAGATAGTACAGGGACAGATTGGCGATCCGCATGGAGAACTTTGTGACTCCTGAGAAGGTGTTGAAGATCAAAACGACGTCGGAAGCCGTAAACAGGACTGCACCGATCGCATAGAGGATCGAACGTCTGTTCGGAATGAAAATGGCGATCCCGATGGCGATGGCCGTCATGATGAACACGGCTCCCAGATAGAAGACACCGAAGATCTTGAAGACTTTCTTCACCTCCATGGTCCGGAAAATATAGATCAGTAATGCGGCAGCCGCTATGGCTCCGATCACAATACATATCCAGATCCAGCTGTAACGTGCCTGCGGGATCAGAGCCAGCAGATACAGGATGTGGCCGATCAGGAACGCCAGGATCCCGACTAAGAAGATCTTCTGTCCGTGTTTCGGAAAGACATAGCGCAGGTTCAAGAGAATATCGCCGATCATTCCGAAGATCAGACCGAAGAGGAAGAGCCTGTTGAACGGATTGTTTGTGATGAGGAAGGCCTGATATCCGATCAGTACGAACATCAAAGAAGCGGATCCTTTCAGGATATCCGCAAGAAGATATCTTTCATCGTGTTCGATCTTGATGAACAGAGCCTGTAAAACAAGACCCAGAAGGATCAACAGATAAATATATGATTTCATGGTGCGTACTCCTATGAATTCATTATATCGTGTCGTCTTGTAAAGGGAGAACGGTTTATGTTAAATTATGAACGGTATAAAGATAAATACAGTATAAAAGGAGCAAAACTATGAGCAGGTATGACACCGATTATGAAAAGATGGGATTTGCGACCAGAGCCGTCAAGCTCGGAGAAGGACCGGATCCCGTTACCAGAGCACTGAATACGCCGATCTTTGAGACCAGCACCTACGGCTATGAAACTGCTGAACAGTACGACGAGATGCTGGCACTGGGTGCGGAATGGGCACCGGATATCTATATCTATTCCCGTACGACCAATCCGACGACCAACGCTTTGGAAAAGAAAGTGAGATCTCTGGAGAATGCGGAAGACGCAGTGATCTGTGCCTGCGGTATGGCGGCCATCAGCAATGCCTTGCTTTCCAATCTGGATGCAGGAGACCACGTCATCTGTTCCGACGATACCTTCATGTGCACTTCCAGCATGTTTGCCGACATCCTTCCGGCCAAAGGGATCGAAACGACCCGCGTCGAAGTCCTGGATGTACAGAACGTTGAAAATGCGATGCGTCCGAACACGAAGGTCGTCTATCTGGAAGCACTGTCCAATCCGCAGCTGAAGCTGGCCGATCTGCCGGCCATCGCCGAGATCGCGCACAAGCACGGATGCAAGTTCATCGTCGACAACACCTTCCTGTCTCCGGTCGTCATGAGACCGCTGGACTGGGGTGCCGATATCGTCGTCCATTCCGGAACGAAGTACTATGTCGGACACGGAGATGCCCTGTGTGGTATCGTCGCCGGCAGCAAGAAAGACATGGACAGAGTCCGTTACTACTACGACAACCTGGGTTCTCATATCAGCCCGTTCGATGCCTGGCTGGCACTTCGCAGCGTCAGGACCCTTCCGCTCAGAGTCCGTCAGCAGTGTGAGAATGCGATGAAACTGGCGAAGTGGTTCGAAGCACGTCCGGAAGTCGACTTCGTCACCTATCCGGGTCTGGAAAGCCATGGCCAGCACGAGCTCGCGAAGAAGATCTTTACGGAAGGACTCTTCGGAGGTATGCTGTGTGTCCACCTCAAGGGCGGTTATGAAGAGATGTGCCGCTTCTGCGATGCGACAAACATCCCGCCGGTCGCGACCAGCCTCGGCGATGTCGTCACACTGATGTTCCCGAAGAAGGCCTACAACAATCTGATCCGTTTCTCCGTCGGGTGCGAAGACGTGAACGATCTGATCGCCGATTTCGAGAAAGCCTTCGAAGCTATGAAACAGTAAAAAGCCCATCGGGCTTTTTTTCGTGTATATAATGTTGACAGAGGAAAACTGTTATGAGTCTGTTCGTGCCGGTCATCGCATTTTTATCATTGATCCTGACGGGGTTTGGCTGGATCCGTTCTGCTAAGGTCGTTCGGGAAAACGGAAGAAGACTTCCGGTCTATCTGCTGTATCTGGCAGTGACCGTTTTTTCGGCGATCTTTGTCCGTTATCTTCAGGCGACCCGTCCCGATGAACGCCTGGGTGTGGCCGTATTGAAGTTCTGCGCTTCTCTTCCGTCCGTTTTACTGGGACTGCGGGGTTTTCTGATGGAAAAGAACCGTTTCGATCTCATCCTTCTGATCGCGATCGTATTCGGGATGTTTGCGGACATCGCCATCAATCTGAATACGACGGTGGGCGGGATCCTCTTCCTTGTAGGACATCTGTTCTACGATGTAGCCTTCCTAAGAGAAAAGAAGCCTTCCGGGAGACAGTATCTCCTTTGGGGCTTCCTCTATCTGATCGCAGCGACCGTTCTGTTTTCAGTCAGAGACAGGGTGAATATGACCCTGTTCCTGTTCTCGCTGGTCTATTTTCTGATCCTGACATCGACCGTCGCTTTTTCTCTTTCGCTGTCACGGATCATCTTTGTATCCGCTGTCGTCTTTGCGCTGTCAGACTGTTTCCTCGTCTACAACATGCTGGCTGACAGTAACATGATCCTGAGGACGCTTGCGTTACTGATCTACTACTTTTCGGTCCTTTTATACGGTGTCGCGATCTGGGAGATCAGCTATCCTCACGACAGGATCTGATCCCTACAGTTTCAGGAAGACAGCGGCGTTGTCGTTGATGATACTGGCGTTGTAGTAGAATGCCGTATGGTCGATCAGGCGGAACAGAGATGCGACCGTATCGATGAGATCTTCCGTTTTCGGATGATCTGCAGTATGGCCGATACATAACAGTCTCAAAAGACCGTAACACAGGCACAGTCCTCTGTACGTGCCGGTCCTGTCAGCTCTCTTATCCACGAAAGGATAGTTCTCATAGATCATGGAGTTGTTCATGACCTTCTCAAAGAAAAACATCCAGTCCGGGAATCTCTCTTCGAAGACCTCCCGGTCTTTTTTATATTCCCCGGGATCTTTTTCATATCTGTCGATCACTTCCAGACAGAGATCTGCCAAGGGATCGTTCCCTTCGGTAAAGTGTTCGATCAGTTTCAGACCTTCCTGCAACGGATCGACATCCGCCTCAAAGTCTCTTTCGAATTCTTCCGCATTGATGATCCGACAGACTTCTTCGATGCTCTGCGCAAGCGTTGTGGACCGGTCCTTGATGATCAGCTGGAACTGTGAGATCTGTTCGATGTCTTCTTCCGAAACTTCGTATGAGGCCTGTGCTTCCGTATCCATCTCTTTCGTGATGAAACGGAGACTGTCTGCCTCATACAGCATCTCCACCACTCTCTCGCAGGAACTGGAACAGCAGGCCAGAAGATGCCCGTTGATGTCCTTCAGGCTTCTGGGAAACAGGCGGCATACCCTAGGCAATACCTCTTCTCCGACTTCCGAATACAGGCTGCACAGACCTTTTTCCTGGATCGGACAGACTCCTTCCCAGTTGAAAGAGATGTAACGGTAACAGTCTTCCGTCACCTGTTCCGGGATCACGAAGGTCTTCTGGATACGCCGGTCCAGTTCTTCCGAACAGTCCAGTGTGACCAGTCTCAGATACTCTTTTCGGGATACAGGGATACGCCATCTGCTGCAGCAGGTACTGCGGCATCTGTCTGCCTTGCAACGAAACTCCGGGTAGTATTCCGGCATCAGCCATGTCTTGTCTTTCATAAATATGAAATTATCATATTCTATAAAAAGGCACATTTTCAATACTTTTTGTGCAGAATTAAAAGCCTGTACAGACAGACTCTATGAATTGGCACCTTTTACAGAAAGGCTTTTTAAGTTCAAGGGGAAACATTATCGTTCATACGCATCAATATCGCTTCCGATCCAAAACGACATTCAGAACGGCGGGAAATGACGCAGAAGACATTCTGCATTCGATCGTTCACTGTATCAGACCCAACGTGATCAGTAATTCTCCCAGCGCATATGTACACATGACCGAAAAACTCGTCTTGAGTCTGCTTTCTTTCTTGAACTGCACAAAAAACAGGAAGGTGTCGGAAAGGAAAAACAGGGCGGATCCAAAGACCGTCACGATCCCTTTCAAGGAAGGAAAACTCAGA
Source organism: uncultured Erysipelotrichaceae bacterium (assembly GCA_902803785.1). GTDB lineage: Bacteria > Bacillota_I > Bacilli_A > Erysipelotrichales > Erysipelotrichaceae > Colivicinus. The sequence continues at coordinate 685 of CADCRE010000121.1, read as the reverse complement.
AAGCGGAAGATCGCGAAGCAGTTCATCATTCCGTTGATGAAGAGATAAAGAAACATCGGATAAAACAGGTCCTTCGGTAGATGCGGTCTCAGTCCGTCAAAGATGATCAGGACCGGGAAGAAATACAGGATCATCAGAAGGATGACAGTAACGATACCAATCTTCTCCGGATCGGTCTCCTTCAGATAGCTCAGGATAAAAAAGAGATGAGAGACCGTGAAAGAGATCCCTCCGGTAATAAACCATACAGGTCCTTCCCCCATCAGAAACAGATCTCCCAGCCATGAGAAACACAAAGCCAGTACGACCGTCCAAACGATCTTTTCCGTACTGAAACAGTAGATCCCGATCAAAGACAAAAGGATGAACGGCTTGGTGAGATCCCGCATCTTTCCGTCCGTTTTTCCGGACGCATAAAGATGGACCAAGGTCACAAAGAGAAATAGTATGATCGAAAATATCTTCATCAAGTTCATTCTATCACCTTGCGAAGTTTCCCCTAACATGTTTTAATACATGAGGATGATGAAAAAATACAACTACCACACGCACACCTACAGATGTAAACACGCAATCGGAACGGATGAAGAATACGTCCTCGCGGCGATCGAAGCGGGATATCAGATCCTCGGCTTTTCCGATCATGCGCCGTACCGCGACTATCCGAGCGAACGCTCCCACATGG
>CADCRE010000120.1 GCA_902803785.1 uncultured Erysipelotrichaceae bacterium | reverse complement strand
TACCGGTAACGTCTACCATATCACCAGCGGAAAAGATATCAACTTTTACTTCCTGTCCGACTTCGAAGTCTGCTTCGTCATTTCTGATCTCTCTCACATACTTCTTAGGACCTGTGCCAGCCTTCTTGGCGTGGCCGATTTCCGGCTTGGTCGCTCTGGACTCTTTCTTGTCCTCGTAACCGACCTGTAAAGCTTCATAACCGTCAGTTTCCGCAGTCTTCTTCTGCAGGACAACGTTCGGTTCCACTTCGATCACAGTTACAGGGATCAGATCACCGTTCTCGGTGAAGACCTGAGTCATGCCAAGCTTTCTTCCAAGTATTCCTTTCATGATGTTCCCTTTCTTTACAATTTGATTTCAATATCTACACCACTAGGCAGTTCCAGACGGCTCAGGGCATCGATCGTCTTAGCACTTGGCCCAATGATTTCGATCAGACGCTTATGCGTTCTGATTTCGAACTGTTCTCTGGAATCCTTGTTGACATGTACGGATCTCAGGACAGTTACGATCTGCTTCTCTGTCGGAAGCGGGATAGGTCCGATGACCTTCTTGACACCGCCATCTTCCGCAGCCTTCACGATCTTCTCGGTAGCCGCATCCAATGATCTGTGTTCGTAAGCCTTCAATTTGATTCTTACGTTGTTCTTTGCCATAGAATTTTCCTCCTGTATTCCATTAATCCTTTCGGATAACTCGCTCCTTGTGAGTTCCCTGGTTATCACACAATCACACGGGATTCAGTGTGCCAGCAATCTCCCATATCTTTGCGAGCGCTCGTATATTATATGATTCTTTTTCCCATTTTTCAACACCTTTATGATCAAAAAAGCCCTATTTTATTGAATTTTTCGAATGTCATTTGTTCCACGCCTTTTGGTGTGTCAGATTGTTAACGTTTTCATAACAAAAAACAGGGTCAAAACGTTCGTTTCGACCCCATTTCTCTATAATATATATAAATATATTTCCGGGAAATATAGATGTTCCCCCATGAAAAAAGGCTGTCATTTCTCATGATCAGCCTTTCGTTCTTATTGTGGATCAGTTACCGTCGCCGGTGCTGTTGCCATTGCCATCACCGGTACCAGATTCAGCTGAACACGCATCCAAAGATGTTGCTTGACTTCCGTCCGGACATGTTACATAGACTACGCATGCGTCGCCCGTCAGAATATCATCCAATTCCCGTGTATCAAGGACCTTGCCGCAGACGGTGCACCTCTTCTCTTGATAGGTGCCATGTTCGCAGGTTGCTGCACCACCGTCAACATTAGCCCATTCGCCAGGAGTATGATCTTTCTTATCATCTAATTCCCGCGTTTCAAGGACCTTGCCGCAGACGGTGCACTTTCTCTGCTGATATGTACCATGTTCGCAGGTTGCAGCATCTGTAGTTTCCCATTCACCAGGAGTATGATCTTTCTTATCATCCAGTTCTCTGGTCTGTCTGCTATCCGGTTCATTACAGTACTTACAGTATCTTTCCTGATATGTGCCATGTTCACAGGTTGCAGCTCCGCCGCTTACATTGGTCCAGCCATTATCATCATATTGATGTACATGGCTGATGTTCTTCCAGTATGCGTACAGAGTCGTATCGCCGCTTACCTGTGAAGAACTCGTGATCTGTTCACCAGTATGATCCTTGGTCTTGTACCAGCCTTGGAACGCATAAGTGTCACCATCTTTTTCAACATTAGACATCAGATAGTCACCGGACGTAAAGCTGACTGACTTATCACCTGTCGTGACCTTCAGGGTATTCGGTACATCAGATTCTTTGCCATAACCATTCTTATCGAACTTGATATTGAACGTACCGGCTTTGACCCAGACTTCGAGTGTGCTGACTTCATCGATGCTCGTGTAAGGCTTCGGTTCCTGTCTGATGACATCGCCGACTTTACCATCCAGGTCGGTATCGAAGTGGATCTTGATACCGATGTTGTGTTCGTCAGCCCATTCCTCAGCTTTCTTGTAGCTGTGTTCGACGAAATTCGGTACCTGCTTCTCCGGATCGACTTCGTTCGGTGCCATGACCGTGATCGAACCTGATCCGTATTCGGAGATCAGAGATCCGTATCTCGGGCTCTGCGAAACGACCATGCCCTCAAGGGAACTGTCGTAATTCGCATCTCCCGGATTGATATAATTGACTGACAGAGAGACACCGTTGGAAGATGCCCATGCCAGAGCGGAGTTGAGCGACATATCGGTCAGGCTCGCCCAGAACGGAGGCATCGGATCCGGTGTGTACATATAGACTTCGTCATAGTACAGGGAATACAGCTGCGGTTTTTCGTATTCGTTGCTCAAGCTGAATTCGTGGTTCCTGTTCTGATTGTAGGATGAGTAGTTGCCCATGACTTCATTGATATGTGCCATCGTCTCATCATAGGATCCCTGATAGATCAGGTAGACCCAGAGAGGAAGTCTCATGGAATAGCTGTAATACATCAGACCGCCGTTTCCGGTGATCCTTGAATTCTGGAAATCGACCAGGTCGAAGGTATCCATTGTCGTGAAGTTCTTCGTGTTGAGCAGCAGATTGAAGACGCTCGTCAGCTGTGACAGCGTCATATCCGTAGACATCCAGTCAGCCGCTTCTTCCATGGCATGCAACGCCAGGGAGACGCTTCCGGATTCGACGAATTTCTGTGCGATCGCGATGATGACTTCTTTCTGGTGCTGCTGTCTCGAGAAGTCACCGCCAGACATATGATGTCTTTCACGGCAAAACTGCAATGCCTGCTGGCCGTCCGCGAGGAAGGTCCCGGCAGGAACGTAGATACCGTCGAGCGTGAATTCGACCGGGTTGCTGATGACGATACCGCCGATGGCGTTGACGATCTGGACGAGTCCGAGATAGTCAAGTTCCATGTAGTAGTCGATATCGATATTCAGGAAGTCCTTCACGGTCTGGATGAAGCAGGCTCTTGAAGTGGATCTTCCGGAGTTGATCTTGTCATATTCTCCGCCGTAGCAGGAGATCGGCACGAACGAGTCACGTGCGATCGAAGTCATAGCGACTTCATAGGTCTGCGGGTTGATCGTCGCCAGGATGATGGAGTCGGCCAGACCGACGGTCGAACCGATCTCGGTCCTGGAATAACCGATCAGCAGGACGTTGAACGGATCGGTGCTCAGGTTCTTTGTGCTTCTCTGAACGTCTGTCTTGAGATCCTCCTGGAAGCTGTAGAAATCGACCAGATCAGGCAGATAGCGGGCAAACGGAGATTCCTGGACCGCACCGGTCGCATCGACTTCCCCTTCTCCCGTCTCAGCTGCAGGTTCCGCAGTTTCACCTTCCGCTGTCGTTTCATCGGCAGCCTTGTAGATCGTACGGTATGCGGATGTGATGACGATCGCATCGACATCGCCGTCCAAAAGGCCCTGCATCATTTCCGCATTGGTCTTGTAGTCGACGGTCGCATAGTCGATCTTCTCTTTGGAAAGAAGGTTCGTCGCGATATAGGAGAGGCCGTTGGTCGTCTCCGTCAGCATACCTACCTTCTTGCCGGAGAGATCCGCAAGTCCGGTAAAGTTATTCGCGCCTTTGTTTCCCTTATAGTAGACAAAGACACCGCTGAATGTTTCGTATTTATTGTCTTTTCCGTCATCCAGGACGCCGTTGACGATGGAATTCGCTTTGGAGATCGCGACAGATCCGACCGTGCCTCCGATCAGAAGCAGGACAGCCATGACGGTCGAGACGATCTTCAGGAAGAGATCTTTATGGTTGAATCCGACAAAGAAGATGATATCGATGATGATCATCGCACAGATGATGATACCGACTGCCGATCCGAACAGAGACGGATAGATCGGATAGTATCTCCAGGACCAGATGATGGCCAAAAGGATGGCAACGTGTGCCAGGACAAGGACCGCGATCGACGCGATCGTCGCAACTTTCTGACCGCTCAGTTTTTCTCTGACGCGGTTCGGCTTTTTCGGACTATTCGCCGTCTGAGCCTTCAGCTGCGGTGTTTTCTGTTGAACTCTTTCTTGCATTTATCGTATTCTCACTTGCTTCTACAACTTCAAATCTTCCGTTTTTTCTCTTGATGATAGCCAGATTGATGGATTTCGAGAACTTGCTCAGATCCAGTTTGTCGGTGTCTTTGTATGTCCAGTTGCACTGAACAAGATACCATTCATATGGCTCATCGATACGGTAGTCGTACCAGTCGCCGTTATCGTCCTGTTTCCAGGCACTGTGTTCACTGATGACGTAAGGCTCGCTCATCTTTCTGCTGGTGACCTGTACATCGGTCACTTCCAGAAGGTTCTCCTTGCCGTACTGCGTCGCATAGGCGCTCATGTATTTGTAGAATCCGTCTTTCGCCCAGAGATAGACGTTCTCCTTGTAGTGATCGGAATTCTCAAATTCTCCGTCATAGATATATTCCATGCCGCCGACATCGTATTTTCCGTACTTGTTCGTCCAGGTATAGAAATCGGCGATATAGTTCTTTGCGACCATACCGGCGATCGTCGCATCATCGATCGGTTCTTCATGCGGATCTTCGATCGCACTCTTGAGCTCCGCAAAATACTGTCTCTGCAGCTCTGTCGGATTGTCTCTCAGAGTATAGTTGAGCGATTCGATGATGTTCTCCGGCTTGACTTCCACGACGGTGTTGCCTTTTGCCAGATTGATCAGAGACTTGCCTTCCCTGTATACGATGGAACCGAAGATCCCGATCGCCACGAGAAAAGGAAGCGCCAGCAGCAGGATGGCCAGATAACGTTTCTTCCTATCTTTGAAGAGTCCGCCCAGGAAACCCTTCTTCTCTTTTTTTCTTTTCAATGTTTTCTCTTCCATAATTTTACAAAGGGTCCAATAACCCTTTTACAATTATATTAAAATAAAACCTCCTTTTCAAATCATCACACAAGTTCACATATTGAACGTTGGCATGAGATCAGACGGAGGTCGTATCGTTACTGTCTTCTTTGACTCCTTCCGTCGCCTCTTTATTGAAGACGATCTTCAGAGTCAGCAGCAGCATCTTGACGTCATCGATGAGGCTGTAGTTTTCGATATAGTAGAGGTCAAGCAGGAGTTTGTCTCTTAAGGAAGTGTTGTATTTGCCATAGATCTGCGCATATCCGGTCAGGCCGGCTTTCACGACCAGACGGTAGGCAAATTCCGGCATCGTCTGACAGATCTCGTTATAGATCTCGGGACGTTCCGGTCTCGGTCCGACGAAGGACATCTCCCCTTTGAGGATATTGATCAGCTGAGGCAGTTCGTCGAAGCGGGTCTTCCGGATGAATTTTCCGACTTTCGTGATCCGATCGTCATTCTCTCTGGCCAGGATGACACCGGTATTCTTTTCCGCATTCATGACCATGGAACGGAACTTGATGATCTTGAATTCTCTCTTGTCCTTGGTCAGTCGGACCTGTCTATAGAAGATATCTCCTCCGTCCTGGATCTTGATCGCGATGGCCGTTCCCAGCATGATCGGTGAGGTCAGGACGATCAGAACGAGAGAACCGAGGATATCGATCGCTCTCTTTATGATCCTTTCCAGCTGTCCCGGACCGAACTTGTTGATCTTGAGCAGCGGGGTATCGACGATATGCAGGATCTCCGAGCTCGCCAGAAACATATCGGTGATGCTCGGAACGTCGTAGATCAGAAGGTTTTTATCGTAGCAGAACTTGAACAGCTTCTTTTTATTCTCATGATGGACATCCAGTGTTACGATCCCGTCCGCTCCTTCCAGGATCTCATCGATCTTCTCATAATCGAGATCCTTCAGATCGATGGTCCGGATGATGCTGAGGGAAAGATCGCGGATATTGTTCAGCTTGCCGATCAGTCCGTAATGTTCCTCACCGTAGATCGCCACCAGTTTCAACGGCGGGAAGATCCGGCGGATATAGCGGTTCTCCAATAACAGCATCACCGCCATGAAGATCATCTCCACGATCTGCATCAGAAGCAGCGGCCAGATCGGGATCAGTCTCAATGTGATCAGGCAGAGGATGATGAAAATAAAGAAGTTCGTCATCAGTAAAGCCAGGGAATGAGACAGAAACAGATCGGTCGTCGTCGTATCGCCCAGTTCAAAGGCGTTGAACATCCTTCCAGAGATCACAAATAAGGCCAGGTACAGGACGAAAAAGACCAGATAGCCGTTGGAATAATAGAAGAAATAATTCGTATATCCCGTCATCAGCGTAAACAAAAAGATGATCTCGCAGACGAAGATGTTGCTGATGGAGAAAGTGATCTTTGCGTTACTGATGTTACTGAAATCGTGATTCATCTTACTTGATTTTCGTTATGTTTTCTCCGTTGGTCTCAGAGACGATGTAATGAGGCCGGTTCTTTACTTCCAGATAGGTCTTTCCGATATACTGTCCCATGATCCCGAGACACAGCAGCTGTATCCCGCCGATGAAGATGATGACCGACATCGTAGAAGCCCATCCTGCGACCGGATCGCCGTAGATCAGTTTACGGACGATCACGAAGATCAGCATGATGAAGGCCACGAAGGACATACCGATCCCGAACCATGTCGCAATATTCAAAGGCACATCGGAAAAATTGATGATGCCGTCGATCGCGTATTTTACAAGTCCCCAGAAGCTCCAGGAAGTCTTTCCTGCGATCCTCTCCACGTTCTCAAAAGGCAGCCAGTAGGTCCTGAAACCGACCCAGCCGAAGATCCCCTTCGAGAACCGGTTGTATTCGCTCATCTGAACGATCGCGTCGACCATCTTGCGGTCCATCAGACGGAAGTCTCTGGCACCGTCCACGATCTCGGCATTGGAGATCCTGTTGATGATCCTATAGAACAGTCTCGCGAAGAAGCTCCTGATCTTCGATTCTCCTTTGCGGCTCACTCTTCTTGTCGCGACGGAATCGTATTCCCCTTTTTTCAGTATTTCCAGCATCTGCGGAAGCAGACCCGGCGGGTCCTGCATATCCGCATCCATCGTGCATACATAATCTCCCGTGGCATTCACGAATCCCGCATACATCGCGGCTTCCTTGCCGTAATTGCGGGAGAAGGAAAGGTAGATGACCTTCTTATCCTTTTCCGCCAGTTCTTTCATGACGGACAGAGTCCGATCGGAAGAACCGTCGTTGACCAGGATCATTTCATAGTCTTCTTTCAGTTCCTTCAATACCTTGACCGTCTCCTCATAAAACAGAGGAAGCGCTTCTTCCTCGTTGAAACAGGGAACGATCAGAGATATCGTTTTCTTCTTTTCTGTCACAGGCCAGCACCTCCTGCCGTCATACAATAATCATCCTCATCGGACTGCACATATCCATTTTAGCAGTTTTCTTTTCTTCACTGCAGTGATCCGTCGAGTTCCTGCAGATATCTTCTCAGCGCGTCTTTCCAGTCCGGAAGCCTTTCAAATCCGTTCTCACTCAGTTTCGATTTGTCCAGACGGGAATTGAACGGTCTCTTCGCTTTGCTCAGACCGTATTCTTCGGTAGTAACAGGAATGACTTTCGTATTCAATCCTGCCTGTCTGTAGATCTCCAGACAGAACTCATACCAGGAGATATATCCGCCCTCATTGGTCGCATGATAATAACCGTATTTCTCCGTCTCGATCATATCGGCCAGAAGTCTTGCCAGATCATAGGTATAGGTAGGCGTTCCGATCTGATCATTGACGACTCTGACCTCATCATGCGTCTTGCCGACATTGATCATCGTACGGATGAAGTTCTTTCCGTTTCTTCCGAACACCCAGGCGATCCTTACGATAAAGAATTTATCCAGTCTCGTGACTTCGAATTCTCCCTTGAGTTTCGTCTCTCCGTAGTAACTAAGCGGCGCATAGGACCTGTCGTCCGGTTTCCAGGGTTCTGTCCCCTGTCCGTCAAAGACATAGTCCGTGCTCAGATACAGGAACCTGCAGTCCAGTTTCACTGCCGCGTCCACCAGATGAGCCGTACCGGTCACATTGATCGCGTAGACCTTTTCTCTGTTTTCTTCGTCTTCCGCCGCATCGACCGCCGTCCAGGCAGCACAGTGAATGATCGCATCGGGAGCGATCTCTATTACCTTCTCTGTCGCGGAAGGTTTCGTCAGATCCATCGGCACGTAGCTGTAACGGTCATTTCCCTCCAAAAGGCCATGATCAAAGATATCTGTTCCTATGACAGTCTGTCCTCTCTTGAGGAGCTCATTCACCATATCAGAGCCAAGCTGGCCGTTTGCGCCCGTGACCAGGATCTTCATTATCGGTCTTTATACATCTCCTCGTAATATTTCAGGTAGTCTCCGGATGTCACATCATCCATCCATTCCTGATGGTCCATATACCACTGTATCGTCTCCCTGATCCCGGATTCGAAATTGTATTTCGGCTTCCAGCCCAGTTCCGTCTCGATCTTGGTCGGATCGATCGCATAGCGCAGATCGTGTCCCTTGCGGTCGGTCACGTAGGTGATCAGTGTTTCAGGCTTATCCAGTTCCTTCAGGATCGTCTTGACGACATCGATATTGTGTCTTTCGTTATGTCCGCCGATATTGTATACTTCGCCGTTTCTGCCGTTCCTCATGACGAGATCGATCCCGGCACAGTGGTCGTAGACATGGAGCCAGTCTCTGACGTTGAGCCCTTCTCCGTAGACCGGAAGAGATTTGTCATGTCTGGCGTTGTTGATCATCAGAGGGATCAGCTTCTCCGGGAACTGGTAAGGCCCGTAGTTGTTGGAACAGCGGGTGATGGTCATATTCAGTCCGAAGGTCCTGTGGTAGGCCATGACCAGAAGGTCTGCGGAAGCTTTGGATGCGGAATAAGGCGAACTGGTATGGAGCGGAGTGGTCTCCGTAAAGAAGAGATCGGTCGCTTCCAGAGGAAGGTCACCGTAGACCTCATCCGTCGATACCTGATGGTATCTCTTCACGCCGTATTTCAAAGACGCATCCATCAGCACTTCTGTACCAATAATATTGGTCCTTAAGAAGACTTCCGGATCTTCGATGGAACGGTCCACATGGGATTCCGCCGCAAAGTTGACGACGATGTCGAACTTCTCTTTTTCAAACAGTTTATCGATATTCTCTCTGTCGCGGATATCCATCTTCACGAAAGAGAAATGTTCATTGTCCTTGCATCCGTCCAGATTCTTCAGATTGCCCGCATAGGTCAAAAGATCCAACGCGACGATCTCATCTTCCGGATGTTTCTCCAGTTCGTAATAGACGAAGTTCGAACCAATGAAGCCTGCGGCTCCCGTTACCAGTATTTTCATTCTCTCCCTCTCTTCAATTGAAATAAGGTATCAGTGCGATACCTCTTTGATATAATCGTCATAATTCCGGATGTACTCGCTTCCGTCATAATGCGTGGACGCAAGTACGAGCAGTACGGAATCTTCGGAAAAATCATACATATCTTTCCAGACCATCTTCGGGATATAGACTCCCATCATCGGCCGGTTCAGTTCTACGATGAATTCCTCTTCTCCGTCCGTGATACGGACCTTGCTGGTACCCGCAACATTGATCAGAACGAACTCCGATTCCCTGTTCGCATGCTGACCTCTTACGACTGTCGCATCCGATCCGTAGATATAGAAGACTCTCTTGATCTCAAAAGGAATAGAATCATTCCCTTCTATCACGACCAGTTTTCCTCTTTCATCGCCCAGATCCTTGAATTCAATGACCGGACATCTTTCCCTTAAAGTCATAGTTTACTTTCTTCAGTATAGTATAATCCGCGTTTCCTCACAACCGGAGCCTAATTGCCGTATTCTTCCCGGATCTGTTTCGCCATCTCCCGGATCCCGTCATCATAGTAATTCGTCGAAGAATAGATGGCAGTCGTATAGGTATGATCCGGATGGATCTTCATCAGACCGATATAGGCGAATTTCTGTCCGGTCGAAGTCAGGATCACGTTCGTTCCGTCCTTGTTTGCGACGGCTTCTCCGGCATTCTCGGTATGGGAATGCGCATCGATGACCACGTCGATCCCGGTCGTATTGGCGATCAGTTCATAGGAACTGTAGCCTTTCGCGACACTGTTCATGCCTAAATGTGCCAGGACGACCACATAGTCCGCTTTCTTGCGGAGAGAATCTACCGTCTTCTGGACCTGTTCATAGAGATCCTGTCCCTCGTTGGCTCCGTAGAAGTCGTAGATCGGTTCTCCGTCTTTCGTGAGGATACTGTAGGTCCGCTTGCCCGGAGTGATCGTCTCCGGAGTCGTGACACCGATAAAGGCAACTTTCGTATATCCGTACTGTTTGATCACATAAGGCTGACGGTAGGACAGCGGATCTTCCCCTTCTCCCAGGTATTTGATGTTGCAGCTCAGGAACGGAAAATCCGAATACTGCATGTTTCTCGACAGAGCGTCCAGACCGATCGCAAATTCCTGATTTCCAATAGCGACCGCATCGTATCCGACCGCTTCCATCAGTTTCATGATACATCCGCCGCTGCAGTTCAAAGCCAGATCTCCGTCAAAAAAATCTCCGGCATCGACCAGAGCGACATACGGATTCTCGGTAAGACAGTGATCTCTGAAGCCTTTCAGTCCCGCATAGCCGATATCTCCGTCGATCGTACTTGCGACGTCGTTGGTATAAACGATCCAGATATCTTCCGTCTGCTCGTGCCTGCAGCCGCACAGGCTTAACAATAACAGCACCAACAGCAGTATCTTCTTCATATTCTTCAATCTCGATTCCTCCCTTCACCGTCCGAAGACGGTTTGTGGTGAATCCCCTTATCCTTCATAAACAAAATTGGCGTTACAATCCTCGATCGTCGGTGCGATCCTGTCTTTCTCAGAAAGGACCGGTTCGATCCCGTTCAGCAGGGAACCCCAGTCGACGTTCACCGTCGGATCGTCATAACGGATACTTCCTTCCGATTCCTTGTTGTAGAGTTCGTCACATTTATACTGAAACAATACCTCATCGCTCAATGCGAGGAAGCCGTGTGCCATTCCCTTCGGGATGTAAAACATCCTCTTATTCTCTTCTGAAAGTTCACAGCTGGTCCATTCCCCGTAGGTCGGACTTCCCTTGCGGATATCGACCGCCACGTCGATGACCTTCCCCCGGATACATCTGACCAGTTTTGCCTGTGAATGCGGAGCCCTCTGATAGTGAAGCCCGCGCAGAGTGCCTTTCACGGCACTGTAGGAAAGGTTGTCCTGTACGAATACGGTATCGATCCCCATCTCGTGAAACTTGGCTTCATTGTAGGTCTCCATGAACCAGCCTCTGTTGTCCCCGTAACAGTCTGATTCGATGATATAGACTCCTTCGATCTTCGTCGGGATCTTCTTCATTATTCCGCCTTCCCTTCCGCAACAGACTTCAGATGTTCGCCATACGGAGATTTCCCGTACAGTTTCGCATCTTCCAGAAGGTCTTCCTTGCTGATCCAGCCGTATTTATAGGCGATCTCCTCCGGAGCGGAGATGACGATGTTCTGACGTTTGGAGATGATCTGAACGTAGTTGGCCGCTTCGACCAATGAATCCATCGTTCCCGTATCCAGCCATGCATAACCTCTGCCCAACAGCTGGACATCGAGTTTCTTCTTCTTGAGATACATGTCGTTCTGCGTCGTGATCTCCAGTTCGCCTCGGGCGGAAGGTTCTACCTTCTTTGCCATGCGGGAGACACCTGCCGGATAGAAATACAGTCCGGTGATACAGTAGTTTGATTTCGGATGTTCCGGCTTCTCTTCGACCGAAACGACTCTTCCCTTCTTATCGAATTCCACGATACCGAAACGTTCCGGATCGTTCACATGATAACCGAAGATGGTCGCCCTCTTTTTGTTTTCGGCGTTCTCCTTGGCCTGCTGGAGATAGTGAGAGAACCCGTCTCCGTAGAAGATATTATCGCCCAGGACCATCGCACAGGCTTCCTTGCCGATGAACTTTTCACCCAGGATGAAGGCCTGAGCCAGTCCGTCCGGAGAAGGCTGTACGCAATAGGAAAGGTTCACTCCGAACTGATGTCCGTCGCCCAACAGCTGTTCGAAACGCGGTGTATCGTTCGGTGTCGAGATGATCAGGATGTCCTTGATCCCCGCCAGCATCAGCGTGCTCAGCGGATAGTAGATCATCGGTTTATCGTATACAGGCAATAACTGCTTGGATGTGACCATCGTCAACGGATACAGTCTGGTGCCGGCACCTCCGGCGAGAATGATTCCCTTCATGTTAATCTCTCCTATACTCTTCTATTATAATCGTTTTTTCTATGCGTGCTTTTTTCTCAGTGTTCCGAACAGTCTGTCCAGCAGTCCTTCAATCCGATCGAAAAGGAAGGCGGACACGAAGGAATACAGGCATACCTGCAGGTAGACCAGGAAGGAGATATCGCTGCGCATCACCGCCGTAAAGAACAGGTAGGCGTAGAAATACGAGTGACAGTACCACATTCCTGCGGAATACTTTCCGATGAATGCCAGTCCTTCCTTCAGATATTTCGATCCCGCAAGGATCCTTGAGACGCTGACGACAAACGGTATGATCACCAGGACATCGAAGATTGAATCGCCCGGGAAGCGGATCAATAAGGCTCTGGCCAGGAACGTGATCAGCAGAAGCAATAACGCGGTAATGAGATTCAATTTCGATGCGAATTTTTCGAGAAGATCGAAACGCGCACACAGCATCCCTTCCGCAAAGATGACCAGAAAGACCGACAAGGCGCTCTGAAGGAGATTGCTGAAGATCTTCAGATAGTGGATCAGATCGTTTATGACCGCCGCATAACCCAGGATCGCGGCAACGCCCAGTACGCCCAGTACGACCACAGCGATCACGATCTTCTTCGGGATCCTTCCTTTCAGGAAACTGTAGATCAGAGGAGATACCAGGATCATGCAGTAGTAGACGGAGATATACCACCAGGTCGCATTGTAGGAAGAACGGAGACCCAGCAGGTTGAGGATGTAACTCAAAGGTGAGAAATCGAATTCATACGGATTTCCGATGATGATCTCATAGATCGTGAAGAACAGGAAACACAGGATGAATTTCTTATAGAAGGACCACAGCCTCTTCAGACAGTAGCGGTACATCGTCGGATAGGTCCCGTCATCCTTCTTATCCAGCTGGATAAACATCCCGTATCCGGAAGTAAAGGCGAAGACCGCAACACAGATCTTGCAGAACCAGGCGACGGTCATCTGCGCCGTTTGTGCCTTACCGATGTTCAGAAAGTTCACGAGATCGAAAACAGAGATCCCTTTTTCGATACACCAGGTATTTCCCGTGATGAAAAGATGATGGTACACCATCATCAGGATCGCGATCCCATGCAACATCGATGTATTCTTTCGATCGAACAGTTTCTTTTCCATAAACTATTGAATGATCCGATATTCCAGATCTTTCCTCTCTCCGTATTTCTTTTTGAAGTGCTTCACTTCTTCTTCCTCCTGACAGATCAGTACATCCGCCTTCTCATAGAAGATCTTTTCGATATGTCCGGTCACTTCCGCGGTATGGAAATTGGAAGCTTTCTCATATTCTTCCGGGATCATCCCGTGAGAATCCCAGACCGTTTTGGTATCCAGATCGAAGACTTTATACATATCCGAAGAGATCTTGTCTCTCATGAAACGGGTGACCCCATGGATGAGACATTCCTGACACTTTGAAACGATGTCCAGGATCTCTTCCGTCTGATGCATATCAAAACTGTTACAGACGATCTGCGCGTGATCGCTATCGATCATTTCGACCTGAAGATGTTCCGCGATACGGTCTTCCCCGGAATAGTAGATCCGGAAATAATCCTCGTATTCCTCATCCATACGTAAGACTCTGCGGTCGTATTCCTTCTTCGGATCGGACGGATACGGAGAGATGATGAAGATACTTTTCCGTTCCCCGATCGTTTTCAACAGTTCCGCCTTGTTTCGTTCGTAGCGGGACAGAGTCCTTCGCTCATCCAGTTTCTTTTCCAGTTTCTCTTTCAGCCAGATCGGGAAATGTGTTCCCTGTTCCTTCACCTTGCGGAAGACGCGTTTAAAGAAGATGACTCCCTTCGCAAAAGTCAGATCGGGGATCGAAGTTCCTTTCACAGGTACATAGTCCTTACTGATCTTTTCCAGATAGTCGTCCGCCAGTACATCCAGAGCGTAGACCTCGTTGGCTTCCCGCAGACATTCATCCGAGATCTGTTTTCTGAGTTTTTCGTTCTCGATCAGTTCGCTGATCGCATTCACCCAGGAATCCGTATCGTTCTCTACGAGCAGTCCATTCTCCCTGTCTCTGATCCCGAAGGTATAAGGTTCACAGTTCGAATAGATTCCGGCGATACCGAAGGAGGCGTATTCGACATATTTGTTGAAATACTTGCAGCGATGGAATTCGGTATGCGGCATCGGTGCCAGTCCGATATCCCAGTTGCATCTGGCCATGTATGCTGTATAGGCATCGTAACCGTCCTGATACGGAAGATGTGTCAGACCAAGCCTGTCTACGAAATCAGGCTTGGCTCCCATGAATTCGATATCGATCGTATCTCCGTATTTTTCGACGATCTTCGTGATCGCACCTTCCAGGATCTCGTTGAGGTCCTGAGCACGGTCGATGGATCCCGCAAAACCGATCCGGACCTTGTCGTTCTTTTCCTTTTTCAGGATACGGTTCAGGGAAGGTTCGGCGATCGGAAAACTGTATTCAAAGTCCTTTCCGTATTTCTCCAACAATACCGGAGACGGACTCAGGAAAGTATCGCAGTCGGCCATGATGGCTCTGATATTCTTCTGAGTGGAAGGAAGTTTATAGTATGGGGAACTGGACAGATAGTCCGGAACGTTCAAGAGATCGTCATCCATGACATAGATGCGTTTCTTTCCGGCTTTCTTCGCCAGCCTGCAGACATAGGCATCGATATCTGAATCGGAACGTAAAAATACCAGGATATCAGCCCAGTCTACATCCCTTTTATCGATGAAGTGAGAGATGACGAAACGGTAGCTGCATTTCCCCTGTTTCTCCAGATATTCCAGCTGACAGTGTCCGCATAATAAAACAGAGGGGATGAATGTCGTCGAGATCACCAGGACGTTCATCATTCTTTTATCCCCTGCGCTTTTCTGTAAGCATTGCATACATCATCCGTATCTCCGAACATGACGACTTTTCCCTTGTTCAGCCAGATGACCTTGTCACACATCTCTTCGATCTTTTCCAGATCGTGAGAGACGAACAGTACGGTAGCTCCTCCGGTCATCAGTTCCTTCATGCGGGCGAAACTCTTCTCCTGGAAGGCGACGTCACCGACCGCCAGGATCTCGTCGACGATCAGGATCTCCGGCTGTACGACCGAAGCGATCGAGAAGGCCAGTCTGGCCATCATGCCGGAAGAATAGTTTCGGATCGGCATATCGATGAAGTCCCGGATCTCCGCAAACTCCACGATCTCTTCATATTTGGATTCCAGATACTCCTTGGAGTAGCCGAGGATCGCACCGTTGAGGTAGATGTTTTCCTTGCCGGTCAGTTCGAGGTCGAATCCCGCTCCCAGTTCCAGCATCGGTACGATGTTTCCTCGGGTGATGATCGTTCCCTTGGTCGGTTTCAGGATCCCTGAGATCAGTTTCAGCATCGTAGACTTTCCGGCTCCGTTTCGTCCGATCAGTCCCAATGTCTTTCCCTTTTCCAGCTCAAAACTGACATCATCCAATGCCAGGAACTCGTTGAACTTCAACTTGCCGGAAACGGCTGTGGTGAAGATCTCCTTCAGGGAATTGATCGGTTCGTCCGACATCCTGAATTTCATCGTCACGTTTTTGACTTCGATCATATTATCAGACATCGTGACCTCTACAGATATAACGCAAACTTATCCTGCGTTTTCTTGAACGTATAAGCTCCGATCGCCAGGGATACCAGAGCGAACAGGAGACAGAAGATATAGGCGCGCGGTTCCGGCGAGATGCCGTTGATCAGACAGGTACGCGCATTGCCGATAAAGTGATACAGCGGATTGAGACGTACGATGAACTTGAACCGTTCCGGGATGATCTCGGCCGGATAGAAGATCGGCGTCGCATACATCCAGATCTGTGTGAAGACGGTCCAGAGGAACTGGATATCCCGAAAGAATACCATCAGTGCCGAAAGGAAAAGACCGATGCCGAGCGAGAAGACGATCAGGCAGATCACGAAGTACAGGAACAGGATCGCCTGCGGTTTCAGTACGGTCCCAAGTACCAGACATGCCAGAAGCAGCGGTACGAGAGAGATCCCCAGGTTGACCGTCGAAGAGATCGTACGGGCCAGTGGGAAGATATATTTCGGGATGTAGACCTTGGTGATCAGACGGGCATTGCCGCTGACGGAAGAAAGGCACATCGTCGTACATTCATTGAAGAAAGAGAAACAGACGACACCGCTCAGAAGGTATACCGGATAGTTCTTGGTATCGGAACTGAAGAAAGTCGAGAAGACCAGGAACTGGACCGTCATCGTCATCAGCGGATTCAGGAAACTCCAGAAGACGCCCAGGATGGATCTCTTGTATTTGGACTTGAAATCACGGATGACCAGCTGTGAGATCAGGAACTTGTAGTGGTAGACGGCGGCGATCGCACGTACGATCAGATTGGATCTGTTATTCAGATAATCGGAATAGGACTTCAGCAGCAGTCCTCCCAGAAGCAGTTCCATGACTGCGACGATATACCAGTAGTATTTTCCGAGGTAGTTTTCATCTCTTCCGGTCAGAGAGAAACAAAGCGTACCGTCGATCATCTTTTCATCGAACATGAATTTCGATCCCGGCATATCCTTGCGCATCAAGGCGACCACACCCTGGTCCGCTTCCGAAGTCGCATAGATCCGGATCGCCAGCATATGGCCCTTCCTTCCGGAGATCGGTTCATCCGGTCTCAGGATCACAGTCTCCGTCTCATTCATATCCGAAAGATCTACGGTCCGCTTCATCAGAAGTTCTTCATTGTCATAGAGGAATACCGTGATCTTTCCCTGTGTATCCTTATACAGTTTCGCAAAGGAAACGGACATCTCTTCGATATCTTCCACCCGGTTGACGAAGGGCTGCATCACGATCGTTCCTGCGATGATCTCTTCCGTTGCGGAATCCGCATCCGGCATCGAGATATTCCCGCTGGAATTGCGATACTTCAGCTGATCTCCGCCCAGAAAATAAAAAGATACTGAAAAGACAGTAAATATGAAAAAGGTGATAAGAAATACTTTTTTGAGATTTTCCTTTGTCATTGATCCTTAGCGATATTGAGCGAGAAACACAGCGTTCCGTCGAATTCTGAATTCCCGTATTTGATCTGCGAATCTCTGACGTCTTCGGTCTTCAGCATCAGGCCGACTCCGTCATTGTCTTCGCAATAGGCATAGACGATCATCTTCAGTTTCTTTCCGGCCATGTTTTCCAACGGCGTTTCCGGCGTAAAGAAGACGCGGTGCTGTTCCGGGATCTCCTGTGCATCCATCGTCGTATAGTAAAGCACCTGGTTTCCGTCCAGGAGCGCAAATGTCAATGTACCGTGAGCGTCACGATAGAACTTCGTAAAGACGACAGCGATATTGTCGATCGTTTCGACCGAGTTATCGAAGGTCTCGATCAGACTGATCCCGTGGGACAGTTCTCCGGAGACTCCGTCAGCGACAGGCATCTCCCGATACAGAGAATTCTTTCGGGCAGCTTCGCTGTTTCCGCGAAAGACGAACCATACGGTCAGCAGAATAAAGACGACTGCACCGATGATGACCGCCTTTTCCAGTTTCTTATTTTTCATAACATTTCTATTATAACAACTTTAAATATAGTTTACTAATACCAAGATCCGGAAGAAAAGATCGTTGCCTGTATGAGAACGGAACTCCTCCTTCTCCAGAAGCTGTTTCTTCTTCTTCGGATCTCTCGCATAATCCGCCACGATCTCGAGAAGTTCTTTCTTCTTCGGATCGCATTCCTCTCCATAGACTCTCAACAGGGACTGTGCCGTCTTCGAACGGTAGTTGCGGATCGAACCGTTCACAAAGCGCCTGACCCGGCCAAAGAAGACCTTGGCTTTGTTTGCCGACATTCCGATCTGATTGTCTCCGTGCTGACGGTAATACATATGAGGACTTCTGTCCAGGATCATCTTTCCGAACAGAGTGACGACCTTATGGATGATGGCGTCGTGGATCACGCAGTATTCCTTATTGACATCATATTTTACGATCTGTTTCCTTGCGGCTTCGTTGAAGACGAAGGTACAGCCCGGTGCGGTATGATAGATCAGAGAATGCGGAAAATCCGAGAAGTTATAAAGATCCGATACATCGGAATCGATCGGATTCAGGTCCTGATCGGTCAAGGTATAGCGGCTGCAGTAAAGTAAAGGGATACTGTTATCTTCCTGTTCCAGTGTTTTGACGGCCGTCTCCAG
>CADCRE010000119.1 GCA_902803785.1 uncultured Erysipelotrichaceae bacterium | reverse complement strand
CAAGTGAACTAAACGGGGTCCACTCTCAAAACCGTTCTTTTCATTTCAGGAATCTGTCCCCTTCGGTGAATAAAGAAGTGAAAGGAGAAAAGGTTTTACCGGACCTGACGGAAGACGGTGCATCACATCGCAACTATATAACGCAATATATTACGTAATATTTGACGTAATAAAACAGAGATCATAGAATATACTTGAGGAGGTAATCTTCATGAGTGAAAGAAATATCGATTATATTCCGATCTCTAAACTCGGAAGAGGGTATGCCGGTAAACTGATCGACAAAATGAATGAAAATGATTCCGTGATCTATGTCCTCAGGAACAACGAACCTACTGCTGTGATCATGTCGATGAAAGACTACGAGGATTACCTCGATGTATTGAGAGCGAATGACAGGGTCAATAAAAAACAGGCAAGCAAAAGAAGCGCCGGCAGTCTTCATGAATATGCCGATGCATCAAAAATCGGCGGCGAAAGAGAACAGTATCACAAAGGATTATATACAAGGCATGGAAAATAAGATATTGCTTGATACCAATGCGATCCTGCGTTTTCTGCTCGATGATCTGCATGGGCAGTATGAAATGACAAAACAGGCGATCGAAGAAAGTGACTGTATCCTGATCCTGCCTGTCGTTCAGGAAGCGGTATATGTTCTGGAAGGATATTACAATGTTCCGAGGGATCGGATCGTTCAGTCTTTCATCGATCTGAAAGATGCGGTGATGATCGAAGACGAGGATGTCTGTCTCAAGGCATTCGAGTACTATACGGAGCAGCCGAAACTTGATTTTGCGGACTGTATCCTTTGCGGTTACCATTCTGTCAGAAAGATCGATGTCCTGACGTTTGACAGGAAGCTGAGGAAGAAGATGGAAGGGAAGTCAGAATAGAATACATAAAAAGAACGGCAATGCCGTTCTTTCAGTTTCCGGAATACGCATCCAGAAGGATCTTTTTCATATCTTCTACCATCGGGACTCTCGGGTTGGCCGGAGAACACTGATCTTCGTAGGCTGCGACGGCGATGTCTTCCAGGTGAGCTTCCAGTTCTTCTCTGGAGATGCCCATAGCCTGGAAGTTCGGATCGAGTCCGCAATCCCTGCACAGTTTGATGACTGCGTCTGCCAGAGACCTTACGCCTTCTTCCGGCGTATCGGCCTTCAATCCAAGCAGGGCTGCAATCTCCTGATACTTTTCGTCGGCACAGTAACGTTCGTATTTCGGCCAGACGGAGAGTTTGGACGGGACCTGTCCGTTGTAGCGGATCACATGCGGAAGAAGTACCGCACAGGTGTAGCCGTGGATCGTGTGGAACTGCGCTCCGACCTTGTGGGCAAGAGAATGTGTCATACCCAGGAAGGCGTTCGCGAAAGCCATGCCGGCGATGGTCGCAGCGTTATGCATCTTCTCTCTGGCTTCCAGATCCGACCTGCCGTCATTGACGGCTCTCGGCAGATATTTGAATACCAGCTGGATGGCTTTGAGACAGAGTCCGTCGGTATAGTCGTTGGCCATGACGGAGACGTAGGCTTCGATCGCGTGCGTCAGGACATCGAGTCCGGTCATGGCGGTCGCCCTTGCGGGGAGGTTCGTCGTGAATTCCGGATCGATGATGGCGACGGTCGGAGTCAGGGAATAGTCGGTCAATGGGTATTTCTTGTTGTTGGCTTTGTCGGAGATGACCGCGAACGGTGTGACTTCCGATCCGGTGCCGGAAGTGGTAGGGATACAGATGAGACGGGATTTCCTTCCCAGTTCAGGATACTTGAAGGCGCGTTTGCGGATATCCATGAACTTCTGTTTCAGATCATCGAAATTGACTTCCGGATGTTCGTAGAAGAGCCACATGCCTTTGGCCGCATCCATGACGGATCCTCCGCCTAATGCGATGATCGCATCCGGTTTGAAGATATCCATCATCCGTGCGCCTTTGGTGACGGTCGTGATATCGGGATCGGGTTCCACATCACAGAACAGCTGGATCTGGACCTTGTTTCTCCTCAGGTTGAGCTGTTCGGTGATCTTGGAGAGATAACCCAGTTCGACCATGGAGGTATCGGTGACCAGGAAGACCTTGTTCAGGTCTTTGCAGGACTGCAGATACTGGATGGAATTGCGCTCGAAATAGATCTTCTGAGGGACTTTGAACCACTGCACGGTATTTCTCCTTTTTCCGACTTTCTTGATATTGAGCAGGTTTACGGCTGAAACGTTTCCGCCGATGGAATTGTGACCGTAGGAACCGCAGCCCAGGGTCAGGGAAGGCAGGAAGGAATTGTAGACATTGCCGATACCGCCGAAGGTGGCAGGGGAGTTCCAGATGATGCGCATCGCCGGGATCCTGTCGCCGTAGGCGTCAGCCATCTTCTGTTCCTTGCAATGGATGGCGGCACTGTGTCCCAGGCCGTTGAAACGGACCATCTGATCCGCAAGTTCGAATCCTTCCGTCTCATCCTTTGAACGGAAGAAGGCCAGTACAGGGGAGAGCTTCTCTCGGGAGAGAGGTTCCTTCTCGCCGACCTGCTTGCAGGAGACTCCCAGCAGGACGGTATCTTCCGGTACGGAGATCCCCGCTTCTTTGGCGATCCAGGTCGCCGGCTTTCCGACGATCTGCGGATTGAGAACGGCCTTTTCGACCTCCTTGTCTCCCTCCGCATATCCGAACATATATCTCGAAAGTTTCTTCTTTTCTTCTCTGGTCAGGAAACGGACCTTGAAGCGTTTGAAGGCTTTGACCGCTTCGTCATAGATCTCATCGTCGATGATGACGGCCTGTTCGGAGGCACAGATCATTCCGTTGTCGAAGGACTTGGACAGGACGATGTCGTTGACGGATCTGAGGATGTCGCAGCTCTTGTGCATGTAGGCCGGGACATTTCCCGCACCGACGCCCATGGCCGGTTTTCCGCAGCTGTAGGCAGCTTTCACCATCGCATTGCCTCCGGTGGCCAGGATGGTGGCGACGCCCGGATGGTTCATCAGTGCGGTGGTCGCTTCCATGGAAGGAGTCTCGATCCACTGGATGCAGTCTTTCGGTGCTCCGGCACTTTCGGCCGCTTCCTTCATGATCCATGCTGCTTCTGCGGAAGAAGACTGTGCCCCGGGATGGAAGGCGAAGATGATCGGATTTCGCGTCTTGAGACAGATGAGGGATTTGAACAGGACCGTGGAAGTCGGGTTGGTGACCGGGGTGATCCCGCAGATCACGCCCACAGGTTCGGCGATCTCGGTGATGCCTGTCACGGGATCTTCCGAAATGATGCCGACGGTCTTGAGGTGTCGCATGTTGTTGACGACATACTCACAGGCGAAGAGGTTCTTGGTCGCCTTGTCTTCGAAGACGCCGCGTCCGGTCTCGTCGATGGCTGCCTTGGCCAGAGTTCCGTGGTGGTCCAGTCCCGCGACGGAACATTTCGCCACGATGTAGTCGATCTTTTCCTGGTCGAAAGAGGCGAATTCATCCAAAGCTTTCGTCGCTTTGATTACCAGAGAATCGATCATCTGCCGGGTATTGATCATAGTGTCTTTCATAGGGTTACTCCTGATTTATGAGGATATTATATAGTGAAAAAATTCACAAGTAAATATGAAAGTGTGAAAAAACGGCATTTTTCAGCCGTTATACTCTTTCAGTTTGTTTTGGAGGCTCTCGATGAATCTCTGTTTCAGGTCCTCCGGAGATACGATGTTCACATACTCCATGAACTGCTGGGCAAGATAGAGGGCTCCCTGTTCGGAAGTCAGGATCCGTACGAGGAAGGAATCTCCTTCCTGATCGAGGATCTTCAGATCTTCTCCGAAGATGTCGATCATCTGATCCATGACGGATTCCCTGCAGCGAAGGGTGATGTTCGTCATCTCTCCGTTATACATGAACAGTTTGTTTCTGGCGTATTCGTAGGCATCACTTCCTGAATGATCGAGACGGACCGGTTCACTCAGGATGATCGCATCGGCCATGCGGTCGATACGGAAGTGGATGTAGCCCGGATGATGCGGACTGGTGGCGATCATATAGGCGCGGGAGTCCGAATAGACGATATAGCGCGGTTCCATGACATAGGGATCTTTCCGGCGGGGAACGAGTTTCTTGTTTCTGTCGTATTTCAGATAGGTGAATTGCAGAGTCTTCCCGTCACGGATGGCTTCCGAGATCGTCTCGATGTTGTACATGAGCTGTCTGTTGGAAGTCTTGCGCGGATTCGGCATGTATACCTTGTCCTTGAATTCCTTCCGCTGGTAGCGGCTTTGCGTCCCGAGCAGTTTTCTGATCAGCTGATCGGACTGACGGGAGGAGATGAAATGGGAGGCGTGGATGGCGTTGCACAGAAGAAGGACTTCACCCTTGTCAAACTGTCTTTCTTCCAGATAGTAGCCTTTTCCGTTGTCATCGAACTTGCTGATGACGTAGCCGTTCTGTTCCAGGATCTCGAGATTGCTGTAGATCGTCCGGCGATCCAGTTTCAGACCGCTGCGGTCTTCGATGCGATCCTGAAGCTGCCGCAGAGACAGGATATGGTCCTGATCGGTATATTCTTCGAGGATCTTCAAAAGGATCAATGTACTGTATTTCTTTTCTGCCATACGGTTTTCCTCACTCTCGTCTTCATTATAACAGGGAGGATGCGCTTTTTT
>CADCRE010000118.1 GCA_902803785.1 uncultured Erysipelotrichaceae bacterium | reverse complement strand
CGTCTTAGGAGCACCCAGATAGTAAGAATCGTTAGCTTCGAAGTAAACAACGCCGTCTTTGTATTCAACGAACTTGTAAGGACCAGCGCCTAAAGGTTTCGTCGTCTTAGCTCTGACGCAAGACAGATCACCCTTTGTGAAGCCGAACTTGTGAGCATCAACATCGACTGCGGAACCATCACCATAGTAGTGAGCCGGAGCGATCGTAACACCCAACTGATATAATGCAACAGCACTGACCTTGTTCAGGACAACTCTCAGAGTGTTGGCACCAGTCTTCTGGATACCTCTGATGTAATCAACAGATTCACCGGTAGTGATACCGACAGAGTATTCATCCAGACCCGGGAACAGATCATCAACTGTAGAACCAGCGTTCTCAGTGTTGATCATCGTTGCAACATCTGCACCGTAAGCTTCTTCCAGAGCCTTAGCGAAATCTTCGATAGTTCCGCCTTCAGCAACAGCGAAGCCCCAGTTAGCAGCAGCACCGGCGATATCGCCTTCTTCGTTGTAGCCGTTAGCTACGCAGTAGTCGACAATTTCCTGCGCCAGAGCAACTGTAGCAGAATCATACTTCTCCCAGAAACCTTTCTGAGTTGCTTCATCCCAGTAAGTGAAATCAGTATTTTCTCTGCCTGCGTTGAACAGTAAGTCTCTCAGAGAAGACATACCGGAACGGTATTCAGCCATACCGTCGATCGGCAGGTTCCAGAATGTAGAGGATCCGTCATAAGTCGGGTCAGACAGTACATACATGGAGAAGATAACATCATCGATCGTCAATGGAGTACCATCGGAGAAAGTGATACCATCTTTTAACGTGAAGTCATAGAATACTGTACCATCAGCATTCTCAGTTACTACACAGTTAGCCGGAGCATAGTAAGTATAGTCCGTACCGTTGTAAGCAACTGTTTCACCATCCATAGCGTTCAGCAGCACAGCACCGGTTCTGTCAGAAGCTAAGAGACCCAGCTGAGTCATGCTCTGAACATCCTGGTCATATGCGCTATCCGCGAAGAATGGAGAGAACTTCTCGGAGAAGTTTGAGTAGCCGGCGACCAGTGGTTTGTCAGTTGTAGCTTCACCACCGCCACCGTTTCCGCCTTCACCGCCGCCGTTGCCGCCGTTGTTACAGCCGGTCAATACGAGCAGGATGGCAAGGAGGGCTACCAGAAGTTTTGCAAATTTTTTCATGAATCTTTCCTCCAATTTAAAGATTAGGCCTGAAAAGAGCCTGTAAGCAATTACTTACTTTATTATTTTAGTAATTAAAAATATTTATTGTCAATAATTTGGGCAAGGTTTTCAAACGATTGAAGTGTGTTTGTTTCAGGTTATGAAAATGTTTTCACCCTTTCCTTTCCTGTATCTTCCGATAGGAAAAAAGGTCTGCGGATGATGCGGTCTGCTTGCCCAGAAGGAACGCTCCGGCTTTGCAGAACAGATAAAGGATCGCAGTGAAAAGATTGGCTGTACCGTTGATCGTCAGGAACAGGACGGATGTAAAAAGGCCGATAGCCGCATTCACCATCACCGTACCGCTGAACGGGCGGATCCGTTCAAAACTCTTTTTATACTGATATTCACGCAGTGTCTCGTTGCGAAGGACCGTATAGATACTGAAGGCGAGCCAGATCGTAAAGGCGACTTCAAAGAAGAACGGAAGGATCACATAGAACGCTCCCAGCATCGCTTCAAAAGGCAGAAAACCGCCCAGGATCACGACCGCAAACAGAGCGATATAGAAATTGCGCAGCCGGGAAAACGCCGTCTTCTTTTCTGTTTCGGACAGATCGAGCTGATAGACATTGCCCATATATTCATATTCGTTATTGTCGTTGAGCTTGAAATCGTTGAGATAGCTGTAACGGCCTTTGTGTTTTTTGAGTTCTTTCTTTTCCGTCATATCTTTTATTCTTCCCCTTTCACGATCTTGACCAGATACGCATACGGGAAACGGTAGTTCTTGAAGATGTAGGTCTGCTTTCGCGTATTGGTATATTCCGCATAGAAGGACGGTGTCTCTTCGATGAAGTTGAAATAGCGGTTCTTCAGAGTCGCCTCCGCCAGAAACAGAGTGCTTCCGTCACCGAAATCGATGAAGATCCCCCTGTCATGGGTCTCCTTCCTGGAAGGTCTTCCGATCCATGCCCGGTTGAAGACACTGAACAGGCGGCTGGCCGTATAATCGTCGATCTCGTATTCTTCTTCATCCACATAGACTTTGAAAGAATCGTTGTTTTCCGCATAGATGAAGGAATCACCCAGTTCTTTCATATAGTCGTTGTGGGAATCGAAATAATTGATAAAGAAATAAAGTGAGTAAAACATGAGTCCTACTACGAGACTGACGGCCAGGACGGTCAGATAAAAGGTTTTGTCTTTCCTCGGTTTGCTGTCTTTGTTTACTTTATCGAATAGATCGTGTCTCATCTGCTTTATTATTCTATCATCATCCTTTCTGTTAAAAAAGGATATCCGTTTTCGGATATCCTTCCTTCTAGCTGATCTTGACTCCTTTGAAAATGAGATACTTCGGTCCCTGATAGGACGGGGAACTGTCCTGTTCCTTGGAGAATTCCACGTGTTTCAGATCTTCGTAGATCTCTCCGGCGATGGAGAATCCCGTGAGAGGGATATATTTCTTTCCGTCGAAGTACCTCGCGAGACGGACCTCTCCGCCCCAGTATCCGCTGTCGGATTCCAGCTGCGGTGCCGAGAAGTTCTCGATCACCAGATGCGGTCCTTTCCTATAAGGAGTTCCTTCCCCTTTCACTACACATACCGGCAGTCTTCCGGAGATCTTCTTCTCCTTCAGATAGTATCCGAAACGGATGTCTCCGTAACTGTTTCTGACGATACCTTTGTCGATCAGTTTACGTGAACTCAGGACGACACCGTGATCGTCGAATCTCCTCGATCGGCTGCATCCCGCCACCTGTGCCCGCATCGTCAGATCGAACGGGTTCTCGGAGAGGACATCTCCCTTCTGATAGTGGTTCTGTTTCATATAGACGTTCGCATAGGACAGATCGGATGCCAGGTTCCAGACGATCTCGTCTCTCATGTCCCCTTTCACCAGGACCTTCAGGTCTTTCGGAAGTTCGATGTCTTTCAGGGTCAGCGCCTTGGAACGCGCTTTCGCCATATTCAGGATCTCATCGATCTCTTCCGTGATCTTCCTGTAATCGATCTTTCCGGATTCATAGAATTTATATAATTCGTATTCCTCCTTTTTATTGGACCAGGTCGGGATACATTCGATCTCGATCCGGAATTCTTCGCTTTGATGATCGATCCCTTTGGAATTCAGGAATTCCCGATGCAGTTCCGATACGAAGATCTCAGTCGAATTGATCCAGCCGTTGCGGTAATGATCTGCCTTGAATACGGCTTTCGCCGCTTTGACCGCGATCATATTCAGATCTCTTTTTGCGGAAGGTTTTGTCTTGAGATTGACTGTCTTTTCCGGAAGCGGATAATACTCGTTCCCGGCGGCTTTCGCCTTCGTGACGGCTTTCTTCAGTTTTACGTTCAGTGACTTTTCATCATCGGCCGCAGTGACGATCACCGTCGAAACACCGGTCTTCTTCTGATCCGATACGTAGACCTTGACCGTAATGTCTTCGATCTTTACTGCCCGGTTGATCTCCAGATGATCCAGGACATAGAACAATTCCCGGGAGTCCTTCTGTACGATCGACAGTTCATAGTCGCTTATCTTTTCGTTCGCCTTCAGACAGGCAATGATCTCTCTTTTCTTCATCATCCCAGTTTCGCCTCCGCTTTCAGATAAGGTCCCCCGTCGGAAACATAGACCCATTCCTTATGGCCTTTTCCGCACATTCCCGAACCGTGGACAGTCACTTCTTCCGAGACCATCGAGATCGAACTGAGCAGGTCGATGACATATCCGGAGATGACGACCGGTGCGATCATCTCGCCGGTGAATTCTCCGTCTTTGATCTCCAGTCCGTAGGAAGCCGTACACTGGATCTGCCAGTTCTTCGGATCTTCCATACCGTTATTGGTCTGACACAGCAGATAGCCGTGTTTGACCGAACGGATCATATCTTCATACTTATCCTTGCCCGGTCCGAACCAGGTATTGGTCATACGGGTATATACCTTTCGCTGGTAATCCTGACGTCTGCCGTTTCCGGTCGGTTCCGTTCCCAGTTCCATCGCGCTGAGACAGTCGGAGATCCCGGTCTGCAGGATGCCTTTTTTGATGATCTGGGTGCTGTGTGCTTCGACACCGTCATCATCGAAGAAATAGGAAGCGGCACTCAGACAGCTGGCTGCGCCGTCATACATATCGACCAATGAGGAAGCGACGTATTTCCCGACATAGTCGATCGCCTTCGCCCTGTTTTTCACGAACATATCCATCTCTACTCCATGTCCGAAGGCCTCATGAGCGATCAGACCGGAGATGGAAGGATCGGTAATGATCGTATATTTTCCCGGTTTGACCGGTTTTGCCTTCAGCATCTTCAATGCGATATCCAGGACGCCCGGGGCATCTTCGGCAAACTTCTTCAGTGCCAAAGCGCTGTCGGCTTCCCCTTCCGCATGGTAGTTGCTTTTGATGACATCTCCTTCCCGGACCACCGTCAGCAAGACGACATTGACCCAGTCATATTTCTGAGAGAGCTGTTTCTTCTCCGACACGAAGATCTTGGAAGTCTGACGGCAGCTGTAGCGGGTCATGACGTTGATGACTCTGTCATCGCTTTCTTCCAGCTGTTTCCTGGTCTTATTAAGAAGATCGGTGATCTGCCGATCCGAAAGATCCGAAGGATCCTCTCTCAGATAGTCTTCCGTATGTTCCTTCTCTTCCAGCATCGCGACCTTGAAGTCTCCGGAAACGACATCGTCCAGTCTGACGGCCTTGATCACATCTTTTGCCTTCAGACCGCGGATATCGTTGCAGGAATATTCCGCATATCTGCCATCCTTATATACTTTGATGACGAATCCGCATTCGTTATCGACCTCATCGATCGAATTGCTGTGAGTGGAAACGACGATCTGTTTCGTTTTGACGTAATTTCCCAAAACGGAAACATAATCATAGTATTTCCGCAGTTCCCCGACCAGTTTCTCCGCATCGGGGATCCTCTTTTTCAGGTATCCTTCCAACATATCAAGCACCCTTTCTGTTCTTATTCTCTTCAAATTCCATCGCTTCTTCCCATTTCTCTTCCAAAGCGTGGATCTGATTGTGGATCTCATCGATCTCATCATCGAGTTCCGCCATCTTCTTCATATCCTGATAGTACTCCGGCTCATAGCGCAGCGCCCTCTTGTCTTCCAGGATATCTTCCATCAGAGTGATCTGATTCTCCAGCTTGCGGATATCGTACTTCGGTTTCTGTTTCAGTTCCTTGAGCGGTACGGTCTCCTTGACGGTCTTCTCTTCCTTTTTCTCTTCCTTCACTTTGACATCGATATAGTCTTTATATCCGTCCGGATAGTATCGGACTTCGTCCTTGTCGATGACCAGACAGGAAGTCGCGATCTTGCGGATGAAGTAACGGTCGTGGGATACAAACAGGATCGTTCCGTCATATTCTTCCAACGCGTTCTCCAGAGCTTCCTTGGAGATGATGTCCAGGTGGTTCGTCGGCTCATCGAGGATCAGGAAATTGGCTTTCTTCATCATCAGCTTCGCCAGAGAAAGGCGGACCTTTTCCCCACCCGAAAGCACGTTCACCTCCTTGAAGACCTCGTCTGCGGTAAACAGGAAGGCTCCCAGTACCGAACGGACCTTGTACAGATCCAGATCCGGATTCTCGTTCCAGAGCTCTTCCAGTACGGTGTTCCCGCTGTGGAAATCAGCCAGATTCTGGTCGAAATAAGCCGTTTCGATCTGATGACCGTACATCATATATCCGCCCAAGGGTTCGATCTGACCTTCGATCGTCTTTAATAAAGTCGATTTTCCCGTTCCGTTATCGCCCATGACGCAGATCCTCTCGCCCCGATGGATCTCCATCGTCACTTCCGCCAGCGGATGATCATAACCCACCTGGAAGTGATCGAGACTCAGTACATTCTTTCCGCCGCGGACGGCGCAGGTGAACTTTGCCTTGAAAGATCTGGTGTCGGCCTTCTTGGGATCTTCGATCCTCTCCATCCGTTCCAGATACTTGATCTTGGACTGGGCGAAGGCCGCTTTATTCTTTTTATAGCGGAACTTCTCGATCAGTTCCTCCAGCCTCTTGATGTCTTTCTGCTGGCGGGCATAAGCTGCTTCCTGGCGGATCAGGTCGTTCTTCTTCTGTTCCACGAAGGAAGAGTAGTTTCCCGAATAACGACGGATGGAACCGTATTCCAGTTCATAGACGACATCGACGCTGCGGTCCAGGAAGGTACGGTCATGGGATACGATCACGAGTGCCTTCTTGTATTTGGCGAGATAGCCTTCCAGCCATTCGATCGTCGAAAGATCGAGATGATTGGTCGGTTCGTCCAGTAACAGCAGATCCGGTTTCGCCAGAAGCAGGCTCGCGAAAGCGATCTTCGTCTTCTCTCCTCCGGAGAAGGAAGATACCTTGCGGTCCAGATCCTTCTCGGAAAAGCCGAATCCGTTCAGAACGCTCATCATCTCCCCGTGGTAGGTGTATCCGCCAAGGTATTTGTATTCTTCTTCCAGATCGGAGTATTTCGCGATCAGTTTCTCATCATGATCTGTCTTGAGAGTTTCAGAAAGTTCTTCCAGCTGTCTCTCTTTCTCCTTGATCTCATGAAAGACGTCGTCAAAGACTTCCCGGATCGTCTGATCCGACTGAGCCAGGGCGTTCTGTTTCAGATAGGAGATCGTCGTCCTGGAAGGACGGATCAGCTGTCCGGAAGAAAGTTCACATTCTCCGGTCAGCACTTTTAAAAGAGTGGTTTTGCCACTCCCGTTGCGGCCTACCAGAGCGATTCTTTCGTTCTCGTTCACGGTAAAGTCGATATTCTCAAATACATCATTGGCACCGAAAAAAACGGTGCCGTTGCTGATCTGTACTAGCATTCTAATAGATAAGATTCTTCGGTGTACGCGGATAAGGCAGGACATCGCGGATGTTTTCCATACCGGTCAGATACATCACCATCCGTTCGAAACCGAGACCGAATCCGGCGTGCTTGCAGCCGCCGTATCTCCTCAGATCCAGATACCACTGGTATCCGTCCTTGTCCATATGCAGTTCATCCATCCTCTTTTCAAGGAGGTCGAGACGTTCCTCACGCTGTGATCCGCCGACCAGTTCTCCGACATGCGGGACCAGGAGGTCGCAGGCTGCGACGGTCTTTCCGTCATCGTTCAGGCGCATGTAGAATGCCTTGATGTCCTTCGGATAGTCTGTCAGGAAGACAGGACCTTTGACGACCTGTTCACAGAGATATCTCTCGTGTTCGGTGTTGAGATCCATGCCCCAGGATACCTTGTTTTCGAACTTGACCGGAGCTTTCAAAAGGATATCGATCGCTTCGGTATAAGGCATACGGCGGAATGTGGAGTTATAAACATGGTCGAGACGTTCCAGCAGGGTCTTGTCGATCATGGAATTAAAGAATTTCATCTCTTCCGGACACTCCGTGCGGACATAGTCGATACAGAACTTTACCATATCTTCGATCAGCTGCATATCATCTTCCAGATCCGCAAAAGCGATCTCCGGTTCGATCATCCAGAATTCGGATGCGTGAGTCTTGGTGTTGCTGTTCTCGGAACGGAAGGTCGGTCCGAAGGTATAGACATCGCGGAATGCCATGGCGAATGCCTCAACATGAAGCTGTCCGGAGACAGTCAGGGACGCATGCTTGCCAAAGAAGTCTTCCGCATAGTTGCCGTCATCTCTCGTAGTCACGGTAAAGACTTCACCGGCACCTTCCGCATCGTTTCCGGTGATGATCGGCGTATGGACATAGACGAATCCCTGTCCCTGGAAGAATTCATGGATGGCCATGGCCAGAACGGACCGGACGCGGTAGACCGCCATGAAGGTATTCGTACGAGGTCTCAGATGCGGGATCTCTCTCAGGAATTCGAAACTGTGACGCTTCTTCTGCAGCGGATAGGTCTCTTCACTGTTTCCCAGGATCTCAACGGAAGTCGCTCTGATCTCGAACGGCTGTTTGTTTTCAGGAGTATAGATGAATTTCCCGATGACCAGTAAAGATGCCCCGGTCAGTAAATGCGAGACTTCTTCATGGTTCTCCAGTTCAGGACCGTAAACGATCTGAATGTTACGGAAATAGGTCCCGTCATTCAGTTCGATGAATCCGACCTGACCGTTGTCGCGGTTGGTACGGACCCAGCCTTCCACCGATACATATTCCAACTGATCCAGTTCCATCTGAGATCCGTTGACGGAAAGCTCATACAGTTCTCTTGCAAAATACAAATCCATCTTTATTCCCCCTATTGATTCATAGAATTGACTTCAAACACCAGTTCCTGGATCACCGATACGACATCGACATCCCTCTTGATCATGCCTTCCGGCAGGACGAAGTGTTCCCTGGTAAAATTGACGATCCCTTTCACTCCCAGATCGTGAAGTTCATTGACGATCTCCTGTGCTCCCGAAGGGATACAGAGGATCGCGATCTCGCAGCCTTCCGGCAGTTTCTCTTTCAGCTGAGAGATATGATAGACCGGAACGTTCACTTTCGGTTCCCGGCTCCTCTTCTCAGGATAGAGATCGAAGGCGCAGACGATCTCTCCCGCAACGTGGTTCCAGTTGTTGTAGTTGAGGATCGCAGTACCCAATCTTCCGACACCGATCAGGATCATCTTCTCATCGTATTCTTCCCCGAGTTCCCGGGCAAAGATCTCGATGAGTTCATCGACATCGTAACCGTATCCCTGCTTTCCCAATTGGCCGATCAAAGAGAAATCACGGCGGATCGTCGTCGATTTGATGTCCACATATTCCGAAAGCTGAGAGGACATCACCCTCTTCACACCGTCCTCGGAAAGCTTTCTCAAAGCCTTCAGATAGACCGGATAACGTTTCAATGTCGCTTTAGAGATCTCACTCATAGTATCGTCATTATAATATATTTTATCGGTAAATTGTGAATAATTTCATTTATTTAACTAGTCTTCGATCGACATCGACGGCATGCTCGGGGTATCGAGCGAGACGAACTTCCTGTGTTTCAGATAATGATGAGCCGCACAGGCAATCATCAAAGCGTTGTCGGTACAGTATTTCAACGGCGGCAACACCAGATCGATATCCGGGAAGTTCTCTTCCATCAGCTGTCTCAGACGTGAATTGGCCGCGACACCTCCGGCGAGGACCAGAGTCTTGCACGGATACTGTTCCAATGCCAGTTTCGTCTTGCGGATCAGGACGTTCAGAGCCGTTTCCTGGAAGGCATAGGCCAGATCGTTCTTGTTGATTGGATTGCCACTGTTCTCTTCTTTCTTCGACAGCTGCAGAACGGCATTTTTCAGTCCTGAGAAGGAGAAATTCAGTCCGTCCACTTTCGGAGTCGGAAGCTGATAGTGCGGTTTCCCTTCTTTCGCGAGACGGTCGATCACCGGTCCGCCCGGATAGGCTTCCTTCATCACTCTTGCGACCTTGTCATAGGCTTCTCCGATCGCATCGTCCAGTGTCGTACCGATGATACGGAACGATTCGTCATTTTCGACATAGACCAGTTCGGTATGACCGCCGGATACGACCAGAGCCATCATCGGATACTGCAGAGGACGGATCATCTCATTCACGAAGATGTGTCCCTTCAGATGATGAACGCCGATCAAGGGCTTATCGTAGAAGAAAGCCAGTGATTTTGCGGCGATCCCTCCGACATGGAGCGAACCGATCAGTCCCGGTCCGATCGTATAGGCGATCGCATCGACATCTTTCAGATCGATCTTGGCCTGATCGACGGCCGACTTGACGATCGTCGAGATCTGTTCGACGTGCATCCTGGAAGCAACTTCCGGAATGACACCGCCGAACCGCGCATGGACATCGATCTGAGATGTGACGACCGAACTCAATACGTTCAGATCTTCATCGACGATGGCACAGGCCGTCTCGTCACAGCTCGATTCGATCGCCAGGATGACCTTCGGATCGTTGTTGATGAGACCTCTGACCATATCATAGGCATCATCCCCGTTCTCGTAATATCCTTTTCTGGTGCGCATCGTCATGAAACGGTTCTTTTCATAAAGTCCGATGGCTTCTTTATTGTTCACATCTACCTCCAGATGCATGAATTCGCAGTCTTTCTCAACCGCCTTTCTGATCAGGTGTTTCAGCATCTTTCTGCCGTAACCCTGATGGCGGTATTCTTTTCTGACGCAGATCTTGGTCAGATCACAGTTTTCAAACATATAACGGACATTTCCGTAGGAAACGATCTTTCCATCGACATGATCGACGTAGACTTCTCCGAAATTCTTTCCTTCCAGTTCATTCAGAAAGTAATCCCTGTCCCACGGACGGGAAAAGGCTTCTTCTTCGATCGAAACGACTTCCTCCAGATCTTCCGGCCTCATCTTCTCGATCATCGGTAGTAACTCTCGCTTTCTTTCAGGTATTCCGGAGTCAGATAGGCGATCTTTTCGACCTTCTTCCACATCTTCTTCGTCTTCAGGAAGGCTTCCGGAATATTTCCAAAGTCACATTCCTTTCCAAACAATTGACCGTCACCGATCAGAAGGTGATCCCCCGGATCCACTTCTTCGATCGGCAAGGCGCAATCATCCTTTATGATATCTTCACCGTCATAGATGCCGCAGTAAACGCGTTTCGCCCTCGCATCCATGACGACCATACAGTTGTTTTTTCCGGCCGCATACAGTCTCAGAGTCGAGATCGTATAGACGTCACACGGAAGCATCTCGCCGATGACTTTGGCGATGGTCATCGCGATACGCACGCCGGTATAGGAACCCGGACCTTCCGCGATACAGATGGAATCGATGGAATCTTTCGGGACCTGAGCTTTTTCGAACACTTCGTTCAGGATCGGAAAGACTTCTTCCGACTGTCTCTTGAAACACTCTTCCGAGTAGGAAGACAGGATATGATCATCCTCGATCAAGACACAGGTCAGATATTTATAGGAAGTATCGATACATAATGTCAGCATAAAATCTCCTCTGCGACCTTACGGTATTTCTCTCCGTGAGGGATCACTTCGATCTCACGTTCTTCATCGTCGATATAGGTAAAGCGGATCTCCAGGTATTCTTCCGGAAGATAGTCTTCATAGTATTCCGGCCATTCGATCACCATGATTCCTTCATTCTCATATTCGGAGATGCCAAGGTCATACGCATTGTTTTCTAGACGGTAGGCATCGATATGATATAAGGGAAGATCTCCCTGATAGATCTTCAGTATCGTAAAAGTCGGGGAATTGATCACTTCCCTGATATGAAGTGCCTTTCCGATCCCTTTCGTAAAAGTGGTCTTGCCACCGGCGAGATCCCCTTTCAGTGCAATGACAGAACCTTTCGGTAATGCTTTTCCAATCTTTTCGCCCAAGGCGATCGTTTCATCTACAGATCTGCTTTTCATAACTCATTCAGTATACATCATTTTGCATAAAAAAACCTCTATT
>CADCRE010000117.1 GCA_902803785.1 uncultured Erysipelotrichaceae bacterium | reverse complement strand
CATAAGAAAATCGCTTCCTATGAAGCGATTTTTTTTACTTGTATTTGACGGAACGCATCCGTTCGATGAACTTCCGGTCGAAGTCCAGTTTGATCGCCTTCGGAATCAGTTCCAGTTCGAAGCGGTCGGATCTCAAGGTCTCACCGTCGATGTTGGCACCGAATGGCTGATCGGATGAGATGATCACCTTATTTCCGGTCAGAGAATGCAGAGCAGGATTTTTCAGATGTCCCGCATTTTTCATGGAAAGGATGATGTTGGCCATCTTTGCCTTGTTCAGACGGTCCACCAGATAGATCTCCATGATTCCATCATCGATCTTTCCGTAAGGGGATACCTTATATCCTCCGCCGTAGTATTTCGCATTGCCGACGATGGCTGTCGTCAGTTCTTTTTCGATCACCCGATCTCCGCATTCGATCTTTATCTTTCTCGGTTTGTATGTCAGGAAGTGATAGACGACACCTGCATTGTAGCGCATGGATTCGGGGATGAAACGGTTGTGGATGAACTTTTCGTCATTGGCGATATCCGCATCGATCCCGAAACAGGCGACATTTATGAAATAGCGGTCATTGATCCGGATGATATCGACATCACGGATCCCGTCTTCGAGATCTT
This sequence comes from uncultured Erysipelotrichaceae bacterium, assembly GCA_902803785.1. Taxonomy (GTDB): domain Bacteria; phylum Bacillota_I; class Bacilli_A; order Erysipelotrichales; family Erysipelotrichaceae; genus Colivicinus. The sequence goes on along the minus strand of CADCRE010000117.1, from coordinate 4,664 downwards.
CCAGATTGGCCCGATAGAAGTCGTTTCCGGTGCCGATCGGGATATAGGAAAGGATGTTTTTAGTCCCTACGATCTGATTCAGGATGTTGTTGATGGAACCGTCACCGCCGATCGCTGTGACGATGTCTTCCGTCTCCTGAAAGCGGTCTTTCAGGTCCAATGCTTCCTTTACGGTATCGCTGATGACGATCTCATAGGAACGGCCGAATTCTTCCGATGCCTTCTTTAACTGTTCCACGATCTGTGCGGTCTTATCCTTCAGATTGAATCGATTGACGAGATAGATGTATTTCATACGAACGCCTCTAATATATTTTTATTATAAAACAAGTTACAAACCCATCAAAGCATAGTATGATGTAAGAAACAAAGAAAGCAGGTGCGCATATGAAGAGACTTGAAGAGAGGATCCGGAAGGATGGAAAGGTATTGCCCGGAGACATCCTGAAGATCGACAGTTTTTTAAATCACCAGGTGGATGTGAAGCTGATGGATGAGATCGGAGAAGAATTCTATCGGCTGTTTCAAGATAAAAAACCGGACAAGATCCTGACGATCGAATCCAGCGGGATCGCGATCGCTTCGGCGACATCCAGATGTTTCGGTTATGTGCCGATCGTCTATGCGAAGAAGACGGTAGCTGCCAATATGGCGAAGGAAGTCTATGAGGCCAAGGAACATTCCTATACGAGGAATATCGAGTATACCGTTCAGGTCGCAAGAGAGTTCCTGTCGGAGGGAGAGAGGATCCTGATTCTGGATGACTTTCTGGCCAACGGAGAGGCGATGAATGCGCTGATCAGCATCTGTGATCAGGCGAAGGCAAAGGTCGTAGGCTGCGGATCGGTCGTCTGCAAGACCTATCAGCCGGGAGAACAGCGCATCAAAGACCTGGGCTATGATGTGGAAGTTTTAGCCCGAGTCAAACATATGGACGACGAAGGAAATATCGAATTCGAATAAAAAGTCAGCTAGGCTGACTTTTCGTTTTCCATCTGGATGACTTTGCGGAACTGTGTCTCATACAACTGTTTATAGACACCGTCCATGGCGATCAGTTCATCGTGTTCACCTTCTTCGACGATCTTTCCGTCGGAGATCACCAGGATCCTGTCGGCCTGAAGGATGGTAGACAGACGGTGGGCGATGACGATCGATGTCCTTCCTTTCATCAGGATGTCGAGGGCGTTCTGGATCGAACTTTCGGAGATGGAATCCAGTGCGGATGTCGCTTCATCCAGGATCAGGATCTTAGGATCTTTCAGGATGACTCTGGCGATGGACAGTCTCTGTTTCTCGCCTCCGGAGAGTTTCAGACCGCGGTTTCCGACCTGGGTATCGTAACCATCCGGCTGGGATACGATGAAATCGTGGATATTGGCGATACGGCAGGCATTCTCGATCTCTTCCTGGGTGGCATCGGCCTTGGCGAAGAGGAGGTTCTCCTTGATCGTACCGTTGAACATGTATGCTTCCTGGGTCACCATACCGATATTGGAACGCAGATAGGACAGTTCGATATCGCGGACATCGTAGCCGTTGATGCGTACCGCTCCGCCTTTGACATCATATAGACGCGGAAGCAGATTGACGACAGTGGATTTTCCGGATCCGGAAGGTCCGACGATCGCATACATCTTTCCGGTCGGGACTTTGAAGGAAAGATCCTTGATGAGAGGAACGTCTTCCGAATAGTAGAATTCGACGTTCTCATAGCTGATATCGGTCCGCTGTGTGAGGACAGGACGGATGACGGTAGGCGCATTCTTGACGTCCGGTTTCATATCTAGGTAGGAGAAGATACGGGTAAACAGGGCCATGGAACGGGTCATCGTGACGGAGACGTTCATCAGGGACTCTACCGGACGGTAGAGACGGTTGATCATGTTTACGGTGGCGGTGATCGTACCGACGGTGACGGCGGTGTCGTTCATGCGGATGATCAGATAGCCACCGGCCAGATAGATCAGTAAAGGTCCGAGGTTGGTGAAGATGCCCATGACGACCCGGAACCAGCTTCCTGCCCGGGATTCCTTGACCGAGAGAGATACCACTTCCTTGTTTACGGTGTCGAACTTCCTGTTGATATTCTTTTCCTGAGTGAAGAGCTTGATCAGAAGGGAACCTGATACGGAAAGGGATTCATTGATGATGTCGTTGAGTTCATCTTCCTTGGCCTGTGACTGGGAAAGGAGCTGCCAGCGGCTCTTGCCGGCAGACCTGGTCGGCAATACCAGAAGCGGGATGACCAGGATGCCGATGATGGACAGTTTGATGTCGATATTGAAGAGGGCGACGATCGTCGTCACGACAGTACAGACGTTGGAGATGATGTTGGTCAGTACGGAGCTGATGACGCTCGCGACACCTGAGATGTCTGAATTCATCCTGGTGATGATGTCTCCCTGTTTTTCCGAAGTGAAGAAGGAGTGAGGCATGGTCTGAAGATGACGGAACATCTCGTTTTTCATGTCATAGACGATGCGCTGGGATACCCAGCTGTTGATATAGGATTCCAGGACGCCGACGACATTGGATAAAAACAGTGTCAGGATCGCTAAAATGACCAGTTTGATCAGCAGTTCCATATCCTTTCCCAGGATGGCCTGGTCGATGATACGGGCTGTGATCAGAGACGGAAGCAGTCCGAGCACGGAGGAGATGATGATGATCGCAAAGACGATGATGAGCTGGAACCAGTAAGGTCTCAGATATTTCAGGATCCGAAAGATCAGTTCCTTCGTGACCTTTGGAACGTTCTGTTTCTCTTCATCTGTCAGGAACCCTCTGGGTCCCATTCCACGCATTCCGGGCATAGTGTTGTCTCCTTATTTCGATACCGGTTCCTGAGTCAGAGCTCTGAGCAGTTCGGTATGTGTCGTCCTGTCTTTCAGGGATTTGAAGTCACCGGCTTCAAAGTACTTTCCGTCATAGGCTGGAGACATGGATGTGGATACGAGGGTGTATTCTCCTTCATATGCCATACGGGAACCCTGGTATACGTTTTTAGGGACCTTGATCTGCGGTCTCTGTCCCGCAGTGAGGTCGTTTCCGAGATAGACCACTTCATCGTGGTCTTCATAGATCAGAAGCATCTCCAGAGCCGGTCCGTCGTGGTAATACCAGATCTCATCGGCATCCAGTTTATGCATGATCGAGCAGCAGTCCGGCGTGAGAAGATAGTAGATCGTACCGTAGATCTCTCTGCCGTCTTTCTCTTCGCCGCGATACAGTTCATTGACGAAGCCGCCTTCTCCGGCCAGAGGGACCAGTTTCAGCGTATCGATGACTTCCTGTTTTGTCATTGTTCCTCCAGATGATTGTTGAAATAGGGTGCGAGAGAGACGCCGCAGTCGACGGTGATGGTCTGTCCGGTGATGGCACTGGACAGGTCGCTCGCCAGGAAGAGGGCGGTCTTTCCGATCTCTTCGGCTTTTACCAGCCTGTGTAAAGCGGACCGTTCACAGTAGCTCTCCGTCCATCCCGGGATGTATTCCTCCTGACCCTTCTTGTAGATGAGGCCGGGAGCGATGCAGTTGACCCGGATCTTCGGGCCCAGTTCATAGGCCATGCATCTCGTCAGCATCTCCACAGCGGCTTTCGAAGCACCGTAGTGGATGAGTTTGGATGCGGGATTGGTCGCATTGATGGAAGAGATATTGATGATGGATCCGCTCTTCATGCAGTGAGAGACCTCACGGTTGAGGAAGAAGATGGCCTTCGTATTCGTTTCCAGCATCTCGTCCCAGTCCTCTTCCGTGATCTTCTCCATCGAACGGGAAGGATAGATCCCCGCGTTGGTAACTAATACATCGATCTTACCGACATCTTTCTTTATCGTTTTCAAGAGTTCTGGGATCTGTTTTACATCTCTCTGATCGAGATGATAGGCACGGACGTTCTTCGGAAGTCTTTCCGGTTTCGTGCGATGATAGGTCAGTGCGACATTTGCGCCGGCTTTCACGAAGACTTCGACGATCTTTCTTCCGGCACCGGAAGCTCCCCCGGTGATCAGTACATTCTTGTCCTTAAGATCGAGTTCCATAATTCCTCCCTTTATGAATGATATGCGTCATAAATCAATTATCTCAATTATAAAAGAAAAAGCACTTTCGTGCTTTTATTTTTTGTTGAGTTTCTTCAGTTCTTCGACGACCGAAGTCAGAAGTTTCACTTCCTCGGAAGGTTCCGGTTCTGCTTCCGGTTCCGGTTCTTCTTCTTCCTTGTTCAGGGAAGTCAGCTTGTTTACAGCCTTCAGGATGACGAAGAGGACGAGTGCCAGGATCAGGAAATTGATGATAGAGGAGATGAATGCGCCCCAGTTGATGACCTGTCCGGTATTCCCGAGCGGCGTGACCAGTCCGGCTTCCGTTCCGCCGAAGCAGGCGATGATCGGATTCAGGATGTTGTCAGTCAGTGATGTGACGATCGCAGAGAAAGCACCGCCGACGATAACACCGACAGCCATATCCATTACATTTCCTTTTAACGCAAATGCTTTAAATTCTTCCAGAAATTTCTTCATAATAGCCTCCTTATGTATAAATCAATTATAATACCTGTGGTATAATTTCTAAGGAAAAACATATGAAAAAAAATTCGCTGAATCGGATCAAGAATGTTTTAATGATCGAAGTCGGGACTTTCATATTTACCCTGGCTAT
>CADCRE010000116.1 GCA_902803785.1 uncultured Erysipelotrichaceae bacterium | reverse complement strand
TGTACTTCTGATTGGATCAGGTCCAAAACGCAGGTGTGATCTTGTAACACCACCGGCTTTACGTGAGTCATACTGGAAGTAAGCCTGTGCATACAGATCTGTGTTATCGCTGATGATCTTGACGGAGTTCTTGTTGGCACCGACCGTACCGTCTGAGCCTAAGCCCCAGAACAGACATGAAGTGTAAGAACCGTTGATCTTGAAGTTCGGATCGACATCCAGAGACAGATGTGTGACATCATCGTTGATACCGATCGTGAATTCTTCTTTCGGTGCATCCTTCTTCAGTTCATCATAGACAGCCTTGATCTGGTTCGGAGCAGTATCCTTGGAAGCGATACCGTAACGGCCGCCGATCAGCTTGATGCCGGTGTCCTTCAGGACGCTCAGGACATCGAGATACAGAGGTTCTCTCGTACCGATTTCCTTTGTTCTATCCAGAACTGCGACCTTCTTGACGGTCTTAGGCAGGACGTTGAACAGATATTTTGCGGAGAACGGTCTGTACAGATGTACGGAAACGACACCGACCTTTTCGCCCTTTGCGCAAAGAGCGTCGATGACTTCCTTGATCGTCTCGACAACGGAACCCATCGCGAAGATAACTCTTTCCGCTTCCGGATCACCGTAATATGTGAATGGTTTGTATTCTCTTCCAGTGTGTTCAGAGATCTTAGCCATGTATTCAGCTACGACATCAGGAACCTTTGCGAAATGCTCATTCTGAGCTTCTCTGGTCTGGAATACGACGTCATCGTTCTCAGCGCCGCCTCTTGTGACTGCGTTGCCGTGCGGATTCAGAGCGTTGTCCTTGAATCTCTTGACTGCGTCCATATCCAGGAGCGATCTGAGGTAGTCATAATCCATGACTTCCACTTTCTGGATCTCATGAGAAGTTCTGAAACCGTCGAAGAAATGAATGAACGGTACAGATGCCTTGATCGCAGCAAGGTGTGCGACACCGGCCAGATCCATAGCTTCCTGAACGGAGTTGGAGCACAGCATTGCGCAACCCGTCTGTCTTGCGGCGTAGATATCTTCATGGTCACCGAAGATGGAAAGAGCGCTTGTAGCTAAAGCTCTCGCTGCGACATGTACGACACCCGGAAGAAGTTCTCCGGCCCATTTGTACATGTTCGGAATCATCAGCAATAAGCCCTGAGAGGCGGTGAAGGTCGTTGCCAGAGCACCACCCTGTAAAGTTCCATGGACAGCACCTGCTGCACCTGCTTCAGACTGCATTTCTGCAACTTTAACGATATTGCCAAAGATGTTCTTTCTCTTGGCAGTTGCCCATGCATCCACCACTTCAGCCATCGTTGATGACGGAGTGATAGGATAGATAGCAGCTACATCGGTAAAGGCATACGCGCAATGAGCGGCAGCGGTATTACCATCCATTGACTGGAATGTTTTTGCCATAATAAAAGTCTCCTCCTATGCGAATCTATTATATCTCAAAGGAAGAGACTTTTAAATATGATTTTCGGATCAAAAAGCGATGCGTTTAACCGTTGTCTTCCGCGTTGCAGATCGTGACGACGATCGCCGCATTGGAGGCATATGCCTTCGCTGAGACATGCCTGGTCCCGTTTACCGTGATGGACATCAGGACACCGACACCGTCATCTCTCGAGGAAGCGAATGTGACCTGGTAATTCGTAAATCCCGCATTGGAAAGGAAGGATTTCACGTTTTCAGCCGCCTTATTCGCATCTCCGGTCACGAAGCAGCGATTGTTGATATCGACGAACGACGCAAGAGTGATGTTCTGCACCGGTTCTGCTCCTTTGGATACCACATAATTGACGGTATCGCCCTTCTTCTTCGTCCCGGTATCGTTGGAGATGATCTTGCCGGAAGCGACAGTATCGGAATACTGTTCCGTCTTCTTTCCGACCAGACCATTCTGGCTCAGGAAGGATGTCAGTTCAGATTCGTTCTTCCCTGCATAATTTCCGACATTGACCGTCGTTGTCTCCTGTTTTCCGAGAGAGACACCGTAGCGCATCTTTTCTCCGGCGGTATATGTACCGGAACCGTGCCATACGATATTTCCCTTCGCGACGGTATCGGAATACGCATCTGTAGAGGTATCGTGGTACGGAGTCAGTTTCAATGCCTTGATCTTGGTCTCGAAATCGGAGACCGTATTGCCGACATACTGATTTGCCGTGACCTTGATCTCATCGGAAGAAGTATCGCCCTGTTTGCCTAAGGACAGGCCGTAGTTGAAATCTTCATTCGCTACATAAGTTCCGTAGCCGTGAGTGATGACTTTGCCCTTTTCGACTGTATCCGAATAGCTGTCACGTGATGTCAGGTGCTTCGGAGTCAGTCCGAGCTCCTTTGCCTTGGCGATGAAATCAGACTCGGACAGACCCACATACGCGTTCTGTTTCACGACGATCTCGCTTGTAGTGGATCCGTCTTTCTTGCCTAAAGACAGTCCGTAGTTGAAGTTCTCATTCGGTTCGTAGGTTCCGTAGCCGTGGGTCAGGATATTGCCTTTCGCAACGGTATCGGAATAATCATCTCTGTCAGAAATATGATTTGCTTTCAGGCCCAGATCTTTGGCCCTGGCAATAAAATCGGATTCGGAAAGGCCAACATAGGCGTTCTGTTTGATGATGATCTCATTGATCACGGTAGATCCGTCTTTTTTGCCCAGGGACAATCCGTAGTTGAAGTTTTCGTTCTTTTCATACGTTCCGTAACCGTGAGTAAGGACTTTGCCTTTCTCCACTGTATCAGAGTAGTCATCACGGTCTGTCAGGTGCTTCGGAGTCAGTCCGAGCTCCTTTGCCTTGGCGGTGAAATCAGACTCAGAAAGACCGACATAGGCATTCTGTTTCACGACGATCTCGTCTGTCGTTGAGGAACCGTCTTTCTTGCCTAAAGACAGTCCGTAGTTGAAGTCTTCGTTCTTCTCGTATGTGCCGTAGCCGTGGGTCAGGACTTTGCCTTTCTCGACGGTATCGGAATAATCATCGCGGTCTGTCAGGTGTTTCGGCGTCAGACCGAGCTCTTTTGCTTTCGCGGTGAAGTCGGATTCTGAGAGTCCGACATAGGCATTCTGTTTGACGACGATCTCATCTGTCGTTGAGGAGCCGTCTTTCTTGCCCAGAGAGACTCCGTAGGTGATCGCTTCATCCTTCTCGTAAATACCGTAACCGTGAGATACGACATTTCCTTTCTCGACTGCATCGGAATAGGCATCGCGGTTCGTATTGTGAGT
>CADCRE010000115.1 GCA_902803785.1 uncultured Erysipelotrichaceae bacterium | reverse complement strand
GACGATGCAGTGTTTCCCGACATGTGCGTTGACACCGACCAGTGCGTTCGCAAATACCATGGATCCTTCTTCGATCACGGCACTCTTATGGATCAGCGCACTCGGATCGATCAGAGTCGCGATATGAACGTTTTCAGGCAGTTCATTCATGATCCTTTCCTTGATCTTGAGATTTGCGACGGCACAGATCACATAGACGTCTTTATAACTCTCGATGACATCGTCCGTCCCCAGGATCGGATAGCCCATGAATTCCTTATCATCGCTCTTGTCGGTAAAGCCCAGAAGGTTCCATTCCGGTTCTTTTTCATTGATTCTCTCGACAAGCCAGGTCACGTCTTTGCCCAGATCCCCGGCTCCCATTACGATCAGATCTTTCATCTTACTCTCCATACAATGCCAAACGCATCTTTTCCAGTTCCGACATCTGACCCATATCGAGCCAGTCTTCTTCCGCAACGGAGTAGATGCCGATCTTCTTTCCTTTTTCCTGTTCCTGACGGATGAATTCCGGGAAATCGATCTTTTCGTTCTTCTTCATATCTTTCAAGACATTCGGTTCCACCAGATACATGGCCGTATTGGTCAGGAAGGTATATTCCGGTTTCTCTTCGATCGTCTCCAAAACATTATTGTCATCCTTATGAACGATGCCGTAAGGGATCGTGATATGTTTCTCGGAACAGATCATCGTGATATCGTTCTGATTCTTCCGATGGAACTTCAGGATCTCACTGTAGTCTGTCAGGATCAGAGAGTCGCAGCAGACGAAGAAGAAGGTATCCTTCAGTTTATTCTTCAGCAGACTCAGTCCGCCGCCGGTCCCCAAAGGTTCCTTCTCGTCGGTCCAGGTGATCGGATATTCCCTGTCGATCTCCTTGAAGTAGGACTTGATCAGTTCTTTCTTATAGTTGACGATGATGTGGAATCCGTTGCATCCCGCATCTTCATAGCGTTTCATGATGTGTTCGATGATCGGCAGGTCGCCTACCGGGATCAGAGGTTTCGGCAGGATCTTGGTGAACGGATCGAGACGTTTTCCTTTTCCGCCCGCATTGATGACGACCGGGATATTCAGTTTGTTCCTGCTCTGTACAGATCTTCTCTTGCCGATATAGATATCGGTGATCCTGTTATCCTTATCGACGATCGGGATGGCGATAAAGCCCTTCCCCAGCATCTCCTTGGCTTCTTCCAGAGAATGCGCGATCCTCTTCGGTGCACGGTTGCAGGCATCATAGACATTGCCGTCCACATTGCCTCCGCCGATCAGATAACGGCGAAGATCTCCGTCCGTCAGAGATCCCATCAGTTTTCCGTCTTCCGCAACGAAAAGGATCTTCGGCTCCAAAGCGTCGATCATCTTCATCGCGTCCTTGATCCGGACGTCCTTTTCGACCAATAGTTTCCTGTAGTCCATATGTCTCACCTATACGTTATAGATATCTGCCTTATACTTATCCAGATTCTCTCTGAAGAAAGCGATCGTCTCCGCAAGACCTTCCTCGAAGGTATACTGCGGTCTCCAGTCCGTAAGAGCCTTTATCTTCTCGTTACAGCCTAACAGTCTCTCCACTTCGGATTTTTCCGGTCTGACTCTCTGCGCATCGCAGACGATCTTCGCATCCGGAGCGATCTGGCGGATCAGTTCTTCTGCCAGTTCTCCGATGGAGATCTCTCGCTGGGTCGCGATATTGATCTCCTGACCGATCGTCTTGTTGGAACGGTAGATCTCCAAAAAGCCCCTTGCGGTATCCTTGACGTAGTTGAAGTCTCTGGTCGGTTCCAATGATCCCAGCTTGATCTCCTTCATTCCGCTCAGCAGCTGCGTAATGATCGTCGGAATGACCGCTCGAGCCGACTGTCTCGGTCCGTAGGTATTGAACGGTCTGACGATACTGACCGGAAGATCGAAAGATCGATAGAAGGATTCTGCCAGTCGGTCCGCACCGATCTTGGTGGCGGAATACGGCGACTGTCCCTGATAAGGATGTTTCTCATCGATCGGAACGTACTGTGCCGTACCGTAGACTTCACTGGTGGATGTCACTAAAACTCTTTCTGTATTCAGGTCTCTGGCTGCCTGCAGGATATTCAGAGTGCCCTTGATGTTGGTATCGACATACATATCCGGAGAATGGTAGCTGTAAGGGATGGCGATCAGTGCTGCCAGATGGAACACCGCATCCACATCCTTCATCGCCGTTCTCACGCCGTTCGGATCCCTCACATCGCCCAAAAAGATATCCAGGGAATCCTTTACTTCCTTATCGAACGTATCGATCCAACCCCAGTTGTTGAAAGAATTATATTGAACCATGGCCCTGACATCATAGCCTTCTTTAACCAGTAATTCTGTCAGGTGGCTTCCGATGAAGCCTTCCGCTCCTGTAACCAATATTTTAGCCATACAAAAAACTCCTGTTTTATATCATTATTGTAACATCATTTAAAAACACAGGAAACGTTCCCTGTGTCTCTAGATATCAAAATAAATGAAATCCGTATCGTATACGCTGTATCGCTTCACTTCAAGAAATACGTTCAGCAGATACTCTCCCCAAAGACCGACGATCCTTTTCTCCTGACCGACCAGTTCTTCCGCATCGATCCGCTTCTCGATCTCCTCCAGCACCGGAAAGAGCCACTCCGAATACGCATCGAACTTTTCTTTCGACGTGATGAACATATTGTACAGATAGTTCCAGTTCCGGTCCAGGATCGTATCGAAGGCTTCCGCACAGTCTTTTCCGTATTTCTCGAAAAGGATCTCTCGCACGATCGGGATGTCTTTCGTCCTCAATGCGCTGACAGGTGTATCGATCCTGTCACGGCAGCTCATCTCAAACGGTCCGGTCTTGATCCCGATAAAGTCGTATTCCCTCAGGATCTCCTTGATCCTGCCGGGTCTCAGAAGTTTCAGAAACGGAGAAGACCAGTTCTTTTTCCGAGGATCTTCGAAATAGCGTCTATAGTGACAGAGTCCCACGATCTCGCTGTCTGTATCGTTCTTCCAGATCCAGTACTGCCCCGTCAGTTCGTTATATGTCCTGTTTCGATCGGAGATGGAATCTCCCGTATCGTCCCTCAATTCACAGAACGCTTCCTCGTGATAGAAAGCTCCGACTTCGAGATATCTGATGTAGTCCAGAAAACGCGTCTTCCATCCGAAAGGCTTCTCGAATCTCTTATGACATGTGGCATAGATCGATATCTTCATAAAACTATTCTCCCAACAGAAGTTTGTCCATAACGGAAAAGACCAGGTGGAAGACGATCGAAATCACGAAACACAGTACGAAGATCGCCGCGTCCTGCATAAACAATGACGCCGCAAAGAAACGCCGGACGATCATCTTGGAGAGTCCCTGCGTCAGATAGATCTCCAGAGAGAGATCTCCGAAGGAAGACAGGATCGTATTGCGGATCGAGAAGAAACGCAGGAACAGTAACAGTGCGATCACAAACAGCGACCTTTCCAGCAACTGATAAGTCTCCCCATTCACAAATGGGATGAGATGCATCTGCGTGACTGCGATCAGGACCGCTGTCACGAGACTTAACGGGATCGCAAACCGTTTTATGAAACTCATGACTTTTTCTTCATTCCAGGCATATAAAATACCCAGACCGAACGGGAAGTTGAACAGATTCGCATCCGCATAATTGAAGAATACCGCACAGATAAACGTGATCAGGCACAGAAGACATGCCCCGTAATATGTATACTGTCTCTTTTGCCTAAAAAGCAGGATCAGTACATAGAAATAGAGATACTGTACGATCAGAGAGACCAGGAACCAGGAATAGGTGACGATCGGTGCGTAATGTACGATCCTGGAAAGGATCTCCGACAGAGTATGCGGTTCCTGGATATAGGTGAGATAGGCCCAGTAGACACAAGTAATGATCAGATAAGGAAATACGACCTTTACCAGGCGCTTCCACGGATAGCGTTTCACATAGTCCCGATCTTTCAGATATCCCTTCATCAATCCGAAACCGCTGATAAAGAAGAAGGCCGCTACGACCGTAACACCGAGATACGCAAAGACCGGATACAACAGATCCGTCTCCTTACTGACATGAAAGATGATGATGATCAGCGCAAAGATCCCTCTCAGATGATGACAGTTCTTTCTAGAAAGGATCTCTCCCGTCTTGTTCGGACGAAGAGAGAACAGGGTCAGAAGCATCAGAAGGATGAACGCAAGTGTCTCAAATGTAAACATACATAGACATTCTAACATGAAAAAAGGAGGTCAATCCTCCTCATACGTCCTCTCCGCAATAATATACCTCGGACGGTGTTTCGTCTCCATGTAGGTCTTGCCGACATATTCGCCGACGACTCCGATCGCCGTGATCGTGATCCCCAGAAGAAGACAGATCAGACAGGTCCCGATCCACAGGCTGTTTCCTTTGATCAGGGCGATAATCAGTCCGATAAAAGTCAAGACACACGTCAGGACGCCGATCCCCGTGATCATACGGATCGGCCGGATACTCAGACTGGTGATCCCATCGAATGCCAGTCCCAGCATCTTCTTCAACGGATAGTGACTTTCTCCGGCAAGACGTTCGTTCCGTTCATAATAGACAGATGTGGAACGGAATCCTACCAGAGGGATCATGCCTCTTAAAAACAGATTCACTTCTCTGTATTCCGCAAATTCATTCAGAACCCTCTTGGAAAGAAGACGGTAGTCCGCATGATTGAATACCACTTCCGCTCCCATCCAGTTCAGGAGACGGTAGAAAGATTCTGCGGTGAATCTCTTGAAGAAGGTATCCGTCTCCCTCTTGGAACGGACACCGTATACCACATCGTATCCTTCCAGATAACGGTCCACCATCTCGTTCATCGCATTGATGTCATCCTGGCCGTCACAGTCGATGGAGATCGTGATATCGCTCAGGTCCTTTGCCTCCATCAGTCCGGCCAGTAAGGCGTTCTGATGTCCGCGGTTGCGACTCAAAGAGATCCCCTTCACATGTGTATCGTTCTTCGCGCAGGAAGAGATGAGATCCCATGTGGAATCGGAAGATCCGTCGTTCACAAACAGAACGCAGCTTTCTTCATCGATCTTTCCCAAGGAGATCAGTTCATCGATCTTTCCCTTGAACAAAGGTTCCGTGATCGGAAGGACCGCTTCTTCGTTATAACAGGGAATGACGATATATAATACAGGCTTCTCTTTATTTTTCATATGTTCTCTCCATTATAATAAACCTCGGACGTTCTTTCGTTTCCATATAGGTCTTGCCTACATATTCTCCGACGATCCCCAGACTGATCAGCAATATTCCGATCAGAGTACAGATCAGACAGACCGCAGTCCATAACGAGATCCCTCTGATCAGATTGACGATCATCATAGTAAACGAAATCAAAGTCACGATGACACCGATCCCGGTGATCATCCGGATCGGTTCGATACTCAGACTGGTGATCCCGTCGATCGCCAGCGTCAGCATCTTTTTCAGGGAATAATGGCTGCTTCCGGCGACCCGGTCGAACTGTTCAT
>CADCRE010000114.1 GCA_902803785.1 uncultured Erysipelotrichaceae bacterium | reverse complement strand
GCCAGGAAATCTCCGTGCATATCGTTGGAATGCAATAAAACCAGTTTCTTCGTCGCTGTCATTGTATCCTCCTGAATGATTTTGTTTGCGTTGGTATACTCTTATTATATAGAAAAAGAAAACAGTTGTCTCCAACTGCTCTATTGACGCATCATCATCGTCAGCTCATTGAGGGTCGACAAAGTCCACTTCTTTGCGCTTTCGATCTGTGAAGGATAATCGTAATCCGGATCGTCGATCTTCATTCCCATCTTTTCCTGAATGTATTCGATCGTCTGTGCTGCGAAGGCGTAGACCTTCGGACCGGCGTTTCCTTCCAGATCCTCGGTATATTCTCTTAAGGCGACGGCCGAGGCATACATGTCTTTTGTAGCTTGCAGAGTATCTTCGCTGACGCCGTTTGCGATCTCTTCGTAATGATTCAGGATCGTATCCTTATATAATTCGAGGTCGGCTTCGCTCACTTTACGCGGACTGATCAGTTCATCCAGAGTCTCTTCTTCCAATGTGAGGAAATCATCTTCCACTTCACTCCAGCTGAGTCTCTTTTTCTTGACGACCTGCAGCCAGTTTTCTTCTTCCCAGTTTTCGATCTCCTCCAGATCGAGACCGAGTTCGTATTTCAGGACTTCGTAGTCGGAAGTCTTGTCGTAGGCAGCTGCGATCAGTTTCTTCGTCTTGTCCGCAACATCTCTCAGTTTGAGGCTGTATTCGGAATCGGTGAAAGAAGCGGCCTTTTCCAGTTTGACCGCAGTGCGGTAGAGATCCTCTGCAGTCTGCGTCTCATCTTTTCTGATCCCGAAGGTGAGAGATCCGATCCCTTCCTCCAGGGAACTCAGGATCTTCTCGTAGTCCTGCTTCAGAAAGGTCTCACTGCTCAGGGGATCGGAAACAGTTGATCCTATTTCTTCATAGGATGCTTTCGCATCCTCCCAGGAGACAGCTTTGCCGGAACAGGCACAGAGAATCAGAACACACAGGACAACAAGAAACCTTTTCATCGCACTACCTCATTTATCGTATTCACATTATACACTGAAAAGGGTAAAGAAAAAGCCCGTTTTTACGGGCTTTCGATCTCTTGAGTGGTGCACCGAACAGGACTTGAACCTGCACGAGTTTAACCCCATATGAACCTGAATCATACGCGTCTGCCAATTCCGCCATCGGTGCGTAACTATAGTGTACTACAAAAAAACTTGAAACTCAATTAGATAATGATAAAATAATTGAGTATGGATTTCAGAAAGATTATAAACGTGGCGGTGATCGCCCATGTAGATGCAGGAAAATCGACTCTGGTCGATGCTTTTCTGGCACAGTCACATGTCTTTTCGGATCACGAAGAAGTCGTCTCACAGGTCATGGATTCCAATGATCTGGAACGCGAAAGAGGGATCACGATCTATTCCAAGAACTGTTCGATCAACTACCTGGACTACAAGATCAATATCGTCGATACTCCGGGACATGCGGATTTCTCCAGTGAAGTGGAACGGATCATCAAGACCGTCGATACGGTCATCCTGCTGGTAGACTCTTCCGAAGGTCCGATGCCTCAGACCCGTTTCGTATTGAAGAAGTCACTGGAAGCAGGACTCTGTCCGATCCTTCTCATCAACAAGATCGACAAGAAGGATGCCAGGATCAACGAAGTCATCGATGAAGTATACGATCTCTTCCTGGATCTGAGTGCGACTGATGAACAGCTGGATTTCCCGATCCTCTACGGTATCGCCAGAAGCGGTATCGTCAGATACAATCCGGGCGATTCCAACAACGACATCTCTCCGCTATTCGAAACGATCGTTTCCCACGTAAAACCTTATCCTGATCTTACGGATGAACCGCTGCAGATGCAGGTCAGCGCATTGGCATATGACGACTACATCGGCAGGATCGGTATCGGACGCGTCTATTCCGGTATCATCAGGCAGAACGAGATGATCTCTGTCTGCAACAACGGAGACAAGAAAGAGAACCGCAAGATCGCCAATCTGTACAACTATCAGGGACTCAAGCGTACTGTGATCAGCGAAGCCCAGTGCGGCGATATCGTCATGATCAGCGGTATCGAGAATATCGAGATCGGTGATACGATCGGACCGGAAGGGATCTTTGATCCGCTTCCGCAGATCGAGATCGAAGAACCGACTCTGTCCATGAACTTAATGGTCAACACTTCTCCGTTCCAGGGCCGTTCCGGCAAGTATGTCACGAGCCGCAACATCAAGGAACGTCTGGAGAGAGAACTGGAAGTCAACGTCGGACTCAAGGTGGAAAGCACGGCTACGACCGATACCTTCCGTGTCTCCGGCCGAGGTGAACTGCATCTGTCCATCCTTCTGGAGAATATGAGAAGAGAAGGATATGAAGTGGCAGTCTCCAAACCGGAAGTCATCTTCAAGACCATCGACGGCAAGCTCAACGAACCGATCGAAGAAGTCATCTGTTCCGTACCGAATGAGTATTCCGGCACAGTCATCAATAAACTGAATCTGCGTAAAGGCCAGATGATCGATATCCAGGACGAAGGATCCTACACCAAGGTGATCTACCACGTCCCGACCAGAGGTCTTCTGGGTTACCGCAGTGAATTCATCAACGATACCAAGGGCGAAGGCGTCATGGTGAGAAAGTTCATCAATTACGAACCGTTCGCCGGTGAAGTACCTCAGAGAAGCAACGGCGCACTGATCTCCATGGCTTCCGGCAAGGCGATGACCTATGCCCTGTGGAACCTGCAGGAGAGAGGACAGATGTTTATCTCACCGCAGACGGAAGTCTATGAGGGAATGATCGTCGGCATGTCTTCCAAGAATCAGGACATCGAAGTCAACCCGACCGTCAACAAGAAGATGACGGCTGTGCGTTCGACCGGTAACGATGAAGCGATGAAACTGGTACCGCCGAGAGTGTTCTCCCTGGAAGAAGCTCTGGAATTCATCAACGACGACGAACTCGTCGAGATCACTCCGGATGCGATCCGACTGAGGAAACGCTATCTCACCAACCTCGATCGCAGAAGACATATGCGCGAGGTCAACAAGGAAGCAAACAAGGGATAATCACACATTATGTGATTATCCTTTTTTTAGGGTAAAATAAATCTATGGAACTGCTGCTGACACTCAGAAAGATGGATCAGCTCGAACGGGCTGTATCAGTGGCCGACGGGATCATCGTCGGAAAGTTCTTTTCGAGCGGCTATCATTTCACCATGCATGAGTTCAATCAGATCTACAGCTACTGCAAGGCACATCACTGCAAGTTCTATATCGCAATGGACAACTTCGTCAGCGAGAATGAAAAGATGCTGATGTATGAATACTTCGACTACATCGATTCTCTGGATGTGGACGGGATCTATTTCCATGATCTGGGCATCTACGATGCAGCCAAGTCCTACAATCTGGTCTCCAAACTGATCTATGACGGAAAGACCGTTTTATGCAATTCCCTGGATACGGCTTTCTGGCTGGACAAGGGGATCGATTCGGTCGTTCTTTCCAGAGAACTGACCCTGCCGGAGATCCGGACCATCGTCCACAACAATCCTCAGAAGACCGACCTGCAGATCTTCGGACATCTTCGGATGTCACAGTCCAAACGGAAGTTTCTGACCAATTATTTCCGAGAGATCGGAAAGGAATACGACTTCCTCAATAAAGAGACACTGACTCTGATCGAAGAGAACCGCAATGACAGGATGCCGATCCTGGAAGAGGAATCCGGGACCAGTATCTATACCGACTACATCTTCGAGATGTTTTCCGAGATCACGAGCCTTTCTCCGTATCTGAAACGCGGTATCATCGATACACTTTTCATTGAGAACGAGAAACAGATCTTTGAAGTGTGCCGCGACTATAAACGCATCACGTCGCAGAACCGCGAATTCATCAAGAACAGTCTGTATCACAACTATCCGGATAACTATTCTTCAGGTTATCTGTATCAGAAGACCAATATCACCAAGGAATGAACAAGATCGAACTATTGGCACCGGCGAAGGACCTGATGAAGGCCAAGATCGCCATCATGTACGGAGCGGACGCCGTCTATGTGGGCGGCAGGTTTTACTCACTCCGTTCGAGAGCTTCCAACTTCTCTCTGGAAGATCTCAAGGAGATCTCGACATTCGCGAAAAAGTACGGTGCCAAAGTCTATGTGACCGTCAATATCATCTTCCATGACGACGATTACTACGGCATCCGGGAATACCTGCGTTATCTCGATTCCATCGGGATCGATGCGGTCATCATCTCCTCTCTGGCTCTGATCCCGGTCGTGAAAAGAGAAGCTCCGCATATGGAGTGTCACATCTCCACACAGCTGTCTTCCCTGAACTCGTCTGCTGTCCGGACCTTAAAGGAATTCGGTGCAGACCGCGTCGTATTGGGCAGAGAGGCTTCGATGGATCAGATCGAACAGATCGCCAAGAAGGTCTCCGTTCCTCTGGAAGTCTTCATCCACGGCGGGATGTGTTCCAACTATTCGGGAAGATGTACGCTGTCCAACCGCATGACCTTAAGGGATGCGAACCGGGGCGGCTGCGCTCATTCCTGCCGCTGGAAGTATCATCTCTTCGACGGAGACAAGCCGATCTCCAATCCGAACTGCCTTTTATCCATGTCTTCCAAGGACCTTCGGGCATCTGCCTACATCGAACGGATGATCCGCTGTCATATCGCTTCCCTGAAGATCGAAGGCAGGATGAAATCCGAATACTACATCGCCCAGGTCGTCAAGACCTACCGCAATATGATCGATGAGATCTATGAAAAAGGGACACTCAGTCCGCAACGGCTGGCCTACTATGACGGAGAGCTCTCCAAAGCGGAGAACCGTCCCAGCAACGACGGTTTCCTGTCCGGAGACTGTGACAATTCCCGTCATCTCTACGGGGTCAACGGTGCCGGTGTGACACACGACTATATCGCCTATGTCCGGGATTATGACGGCAAGCGAGGCATCGCGACGATCGAGGTCAAGAACGTCTTCTCGAGCGGCGATGTCGTGGAAGCCTTCGGTCCGGATCTGGACAACAAGCGTTTCAAAGTGGAATACATGTTCGATGAAGAATGGCAGTCCGTTCTTCTTGCGAATAAACCGACGCAGATCCTGCGTCTTCGCATCCCGTTTGCGGTCAAGGAAGGGGATATGATCAGAAAGGTCTCGAGAATATGAGAGCGGAAGGTGCGATCTCCGTCAAGGCGGTGATCAAAGGAAAGAGAAGAGAAGTAAAGGAAGTCTGTATCCGCAGGGATAAGAAGACGAAAGATTTCAATTATATCCGCAAGATCGCCCGGATGGAGAATATCCCGATCCGGGAACTGAACAATGAAGAACTGGAAGCTTTGGCCAGCGGAAAGAGCCATGGGGGCGTGCTGGCAGAAGTCTCATACCGGAAGGAAGATCTTCTTGAAGATGGAGATGTCTTTTTTCTGGATGGGATCGAAGATCCGTACAACCTGGGATATGCGATGCGTACCCTGTATGCGTTCGGCGTGAAGAACGTCATCCTGAATGACAGAGACTATTCTCTGATGGAAGGACAGTTACTGAAATCATCCGCCGGAGCCTACGATCTCTTGAATATACAGATCGCAAAGGAAGCGGTTAAGACCGTAACTCAGCTGAAGGAAAAAGGATATCATGTCTACGGACTCTATCGCGGGGAAGAACCGAAGGATGTCTTTGACGTGACTTTTGAATCGAAGTCTCTTTTCCTGCTGGGAGGAGAGAAACGGGGGATCCATTCCGATCTTCTGGAACTGTGTGACGATTATCTCTATATCTCCTACGGATCCGATTTCCGCAATTCACTGAATGCGTGCGCCGCACTGGATGTCGTGGCGACACTTTTATATGCCCAGAGAAGAAAATGATCACATCACTGGATAATAAGACGGTCAAGGAACTGACCAAGCTGCATCAGAAGAAATACCGGGAAGACCGCTTTCTGATCCTCGAAGAAGGACTCGTGAAGAAGGCGAAAGAGACCGGCCATCTGTGTAAACTCATCTATACGGGAGAGCTGCCTTTTCCTTTTGAAGATGTATTGGAAGTATCACAGGACGTTTTAAACAAGATCGCCAAAAAGGAAGGGCTTCATTATATCGGTGTCTCTTCATTGATCAAAGAAACGTTCGATCCTCAGAAGAGAGTCTTGATCCTGGATCATCTGCAGGATCCTTTGAATATCGGACGGATCATGGAAGGAGCCCTTCATTTCGGTTTCGATTCCCTGATCCTGAGTGAAGACTGTGCCGATCTGTACAATGAAAAATGCCTGCAGAACTGTTACGGCGGGATCTATGATCTGAAAATCTGTATCGGCGATCTGACAGAAAAGATCAAAGAATTGAAAAACAGAGGCTTCAAGGTCTACGCGACTGCACTACGCAATGACACCTATGATCTCTACGATGTCCCTTTCAGTGACAGGATGGCCTTTGTCTTGGGAAATGAAGGAAGCGGTGTGACGGAAGAGGTCATGAAAGCCTGTGACGGCACAATAAAAATCGATATGCGCAATATCGATTCTCTCAATGTCGGCATGGCCGCATCTATCGTGATGTATCGTTTCAGAATCTGACGGTAAAATCGGATTCGTGCGGTTCCAAGGGGATCTCTTTCACAGACCAGTTGAAGATCTTGGCGAAGCGTTCGGACTTCGTACTGAGTTTCAGGAATTTATCTACATCCTTTCCCTGTACGGCACATTCCACGTTTCCGTTGTCCAGGTTCCGGCACCAGCCGGAGAGGTTCAGCTGTTTTGCGTACATCATCAGTCGCCAGCGGAAGCCGACGCCCTGAACGATGCCTTCATATATGATGTAGTAACGCTTCATAACTTCATTCTATAACAAAAAAGGCCCTGCGGCCTTTTCATTATTTGATCGGTTCGAAATCGGAAGCTCCGTGCTTGCACAGAGGACAGATGAAGTCATCCGGCAATGTTTCTCCTTCATAGATATATCCGCATACCTTGCAGACGAAGCCTTTCTTTCCTTCGGTCTGCGGTTTCGGTTTGACGTTCTTCTGATAGTAGGTGTAGGTCATCGTCGGAACGTCGTTGATGACGCGGGCTTCCGTGACGGAACAGATAAACATGCCGTGGGTCCCCAGATCCTTGTAGTCTTCCACTTTCAGTGAGAAGAAGGCGTTGATGTACTGCGACAGGAAGACGAGCCCGTTGTCGGAACGAAGGATCTCCTTTTCTCCCTTGAACTTGTCCGCATTCCTTCCGGACTGGAAGCCGAACTGTTTGAAGACCTTGAACGGTGCGTCCACATTCAGACAGTTGACGTTCATGATACCGGTCTGGGAGATGACGTGGTGGGAATAGTTGTCCTTATTGATCGAAACCATGACCCGGAACGGATTGTCAGTCAGCTGTACGACGGTGTTGACGATCAGGCCGTTGTCTTTCTTTCCGTCATTGGAAGTGACGACATAGAGACCGTAACCGATGGAGAAGAGTGCCTTCATATCGTTCTTGTTGACCTGAGAACCGTCTCTTGCGAGATATTCCGTGCACATCGCCTTGGCCAAGGCATCGATCTGTTCGAGATTGGTGTCGTTCAGGGCGGACTTGATCGAAACGACAGGGTCGATGAAGGTGAGGTTCTTCTGTTTTTCCAGCATCCCCTTGATCGTCCTTGCGGCCATCGGAGCCCAGGAACCGTTCTCGACGATACCGATCCTGCGGTTCTGGAAATTGCGTTCCGTCAGATGATGGATGAATTCCTTCATGAACGGATAGACGTCCGCGTTGTAGGTCGTCGTCGCCAGGATGAGTTTCCCATAGGCGAAGGCATCTGCGACCGCTTCCGACATATCGCATCTTGCGAGGTCGTAGACCTTGACCTCCGGTGCGTTGCAGGCTTTCAGCTTTTCGACGAGCTTGTCGACGGCGGTCTTGGTGTGACCGTAGACAGAGGTGTAACAGACGACGATGCCGTCTTTTTCGATGTCATAGTTCGACCAGGTCTGATACAGGTTCAGATAATACGGAAGGTTCTTGTATAAGAACGGTCCGTGCAGAGGCAGGATCATCAGGATGTCGAGTCCGGCGGCCTTCGCCAGGACGTCCTGGACCTGTTTCCCGTATTTTCCTACGATGCCGATGTAGTATCTTCTGGCTTCATCGGTCCAGTCTTCCGTGACATCCAGAGCGCCGAACTTGCCGAAAGCATCGGCGGAAAACAGAGCTCTCTCATAGGTGTCGTATGTCATCATGACTTCCGGCCAGTGGACCATCGGTGCACTGATGAAGGAAAGGGTATGTTTGCCAAGTGGAAGGGTATCGCCTTCCTTGATGACGATGCGCCTGTCTTCGTATTGCGTTCCGAAGAAATTGCCCATCATCGTGAAGGCCTTGTCGGATGCGACGACAGTCGCTTTGTCGTAGACCTTCAGGAAGGCTGCTATGTTGGCGGAATGATCCGGTTCCATATGCTGGACGACCAGATAATCCGGCTGTCTGCCGTTCAATACGTTCTGGATATTGTCGAGCCATTCATGGGTGAAATGCTGATCGACGGTATCCATGACGGCGATCTTCTGATCCAGGATCACATAGGAATTGTAGGACATCCCGTTGGGAACTTTATACTGTCCTTCAAAAAGATCGATACGGTGGTCATTGACGCCGACGTATCTGATGTCAGTGGTGATTTCCATAGTATTTTTCTCCTCGTTTCTATTATATAAAAAGTACGGCTAAACGAACAGTTCCAGCACGAACACCGTGAGACAACATAAGACCGTCACTTTGAATAAGCCCAGATCATGATAGGCCGCGATCCCGCCGACGATCAGTGCTGCCAGTCCCGCATAGGGACTTGCGGTCGCATCGATGATGGCCGGGAAGGTCATGACCGTCAAAGTGACATATGGGACATAGTAGAGGAAGTCCCGAATGATCTTGTTTCTGATCGGCTTGCGGATCAGAGTTAAAGGAAGGACACGAATGATGAAGACCGTGAGAGCCATGATCAGGATGTAGAGATAGACATTATTGCGCATTGTCTTCTCCTTTCCTCGGGAACAGGATCGCTCCCGCAAGGGACAGGATGACCGTCAGCAGGATCGTAACGGTACTTTCGGAAAGGGGAGTCAGACGGTTCAGAAGATAGCTGAACAGTGCACTGAACAGGATCAGGATGGCGATATTTCTGTGTTTCCGGCAGGGAGGCATGATGATGGCCAGAAACATGCCGAAGAGGGCGACGGAGAGTCCGGATACGATCCGGGCCGGAAGGATATTTCCCATCAGGATGCCTAATGCAGTACCTAACGCCCATAACGGTGCAGCGACCAGGATCGCTCCGTAGGAATAATAAGGATCGCAATAGCCGTCTTTGGATACGGCCAAGGCGAAGTATTCATCCGTCAGAAAGAAGCCCAGCAGGATGCGATGGATCAGTTTCTGTTTGGGATGGATCTTCTGGGACAGCGCGAAGGACATCAGGATGTAACGCGCATTCGCCACCAGGGTGATCAGTATCATCTGAAGGTAAGGGACATTTTCTTTGATCGCGGTGAAAGCGGCACTTTCTCCCGCCGATGCATTCACCAATAAAGAGGTCAGAAAACCCTGGAAGGGCGTGATCCCTGCAGCTGCTGCGCCGATGCCCAGCGAAAAGGCTACCGCAAAGTAGCCCAGTCCGATCGGTATGCCGACTTGAATGCCTTCTTTCAGATGTTTCATGTTGTAAAAAAGAACTAGAGATCTAGTTCTTACAGTTTAATGAATTCGTCCACTTTGAGTACGAAGATGGTCGCCCCTCCGACTTCCACTTCGATCGGATAGGATACCAGATTGGACATATCGGTCGAAATGGTGGATGGTACTGCCTCTTTTCTTCTCTGCGATTCATTGCCGATGATCTCGATCGCTCTTTCTACTTCCTTGTCTTCACAGCCGATGATCAGCGTGGTATTACCGGAAGAGAGGAAACCGCCGGTGGTAGCCAGACGGGTCACATGGAATGATGCTTTGTTCAAAGCGGAGATGCATGCCTTTGTGTCATCTGTGGAGATGATCGCCAGTATCAGTTTCATACTTCAAAGCCTCCTGTTACATCTATTTTAGCATTAATCTTTTTTTCGGTAAATAATTCACCGGGAAAAGGGAAAACTCTTGATTTGTTTCGATACATTCATTAGTGATATAATTTTTTAAGTATGATAGAGTTTAAAAGTGTTTCCAAGAGATACAAAAACGGCGTAAACGCCCTGCACGATGTCAGCTTCTCCGTCAAGGACGGAGAGTTCGTATATATCATGGGACCGACCGGTTCCGGAAAGTCCACCATGATCAAACTGCTGGACGGCGAAGAAGTCCCGACCAGCGGAAGCGTCATGGTCTCCGGGGTCAATGTCGGACGCCTGAGAAAGTCCAAGGTCTATCTCTACCGCCGCAAGATCGGCGTCGTATTCCAGGATTACCGCCTGCTTCCGGAGAAGACGGCTTTTGAGAATGTCGCCTATGCCCTGGAAGTATTGGACATGCCGACAGACAAGATCCGCAAGAGAGTCAGAGAAGTCCTGAAGCTGGTGGAACTGGCAGACAAGTCCAATGCGAAACCGCGGGAGCTCTCCGGCGGTCAGCAGCAGAGAGTGGCCATCGCCAGGGCCATCGCCAAGAAACCGATGATCCTGATCGCTGACGAGCCGACCGGCAACCTCGATCCGGAGAAGACCGATGAGATGATCCGGCTCTTCGAAAAGATCAATAAGGAAGAGAAGACGACGATCCTCGTCGTCACGCATAACGACGTGATGGTGGAGTATCATCCGAAGCGTACGATCCGTCTGGAGGACGGTCATATCGTATCCGACCGTCTGCACGAGAATATCAGTTTCTATCACGACCGGAAGCTTCCGGGAGAAGAGAAGACGGAACCGAAGAAGGAAGAAAACAGTGACGGGATCTTCCCGGAGAACGAGAATCCTGAAAACATGAGCGAAGCGATGAAACAGGACAGCCTGATCGATACGATCACCGTTCCTGAAGAGCTTCTGAAAGAGGAAGAACATCCCGAACATAAGGAGGAAGAACAGTGATCCTGATCAGACGTTTCTTCCGGCATATCCGGGAAGGTTTTATCGGTGTCAAACGGCACTTCGCGATGGCGGTCTCTTCCGCCTCTGCTGTCACCATCACCCTGCTTCTGGTAGGGGTCTTTGCGGTATTTGCGGTCAATATGGGTTATCTGACCCGGGAGATCGAACAGTCCATCTCTCTGGTCGCCCTGATCGATTACGATGTCACGGACCGTTCCAAGGTCGATTCGATGCAGAAACAGATCCAGAATATGGAAGGTGTGGAACGGGTCGAATACCGTACCAAGGATGAAGAATTCGATTTCTACAACGAAGCCTATCCGGACATGGTTGAATTCTCCGAACTGTATCGGGAAGACAATCCTTTCCACGATACCTTCATCATCTATCTGTTGGACGGTGAGGGGATGTCTCAGGTCAAACAGAAGATCTCTGTGATGGACGGCATCTCATCCGTCGAAGACGGTGGAAGCAATACCTATACTTTGATCAATATCCTGCATGTGACCAGGAATGCCGGAGGCATCCTGATCCTCGCACTGGTCGCTCTTGCGATCTACCTGATATACAACACGATCAAGATCACGATCGCGACCCGTAAGGACGAGATCTGGATCATGCGCAACGTCGGAGCCAAGAACGGTTATATCCGCGCTCCGTTCCTCGTAGAAGGCATCATCATCGGCATCTTCGGTTCGATCCTTCCGATCGGACTGATCGTCTACGCCTACTACCGCCTCTATGAAGCGACCGGCGGTATCCTGGCGGGCGTCATCACCCTGGTGCCGTTCTATCCGTTCATCCTCTACCTGACTGTGGCGATGCTGGTAGTGGGAGTTTTCGTAGGATTCATGGGTTCCTACATATCGGTCTGCCGATATCTGAGGTTGACACGCTGATGTTTCAGAAAGCCGTAAAGATCCTTCTGGTCATTATGTTGATCCTTCCTGTGTTCAGCAGGACGACTTTTGTCTATGCGGATGAAGAGGAAGAAGGTACTACGGAGAAATCCAATTACGATAAGTGTATCGAAGATAAAGACAAGGAAGCCTGCCGTATCGTCTACAGGGAGATCCGAGGCGAAGAAAGCAAGGCTCTGAAGGAGATCGAAGAGAAGATTGCCGAAAGTGAAGGCCAGATGGAAGTGATATCCGCACTGGTCATGGAGTACTCACAGAAGGCACAGTCCTTGCAGGTCGAGATCGATGCGCTGAAGATACAGATCGACGACCTCAGGGAGAAGATCGAACAGCTGGAGATCCAGATCGCGGAGAATGAAGCCAAGGTCGAAGCACTGAATATCCGGGTCAAGAACCGGATGGTGGAAACACAGAAGAGCATGCATTTCAACGGCTATCTGGAATTCATCCTCGGTTCGAAGTCCTTTACCGATATGCTTTCAAGGATCTATGGCATCGAGGCCATCGTTTCGAAAGACAAATCCGACCGGGAGATCCTGGAAAGCACGATCAAACAGCTGAACGCGGACAAGGCGGAACTCAGCAAGGCCAAAGAAGAGCTCGACAAGAGTTATGAAGATATCGTCCTGAAACAGGCCGAACTGCTGGAGATGCAGGAGTTCTATGAAGAACAGGAAGCGCAGATCCAGGCAGAGATCGATGATTTGAACAACCAGAAGAACTCGATCACCGAGTCCTATGCGGAACTGAAAGATGTCGTCGCAGGTCTCGGTCTCAATACCGAATTCGTCGCAGCTGTCCATAATTCCTGGATCGCGGAGACGGTGTGGAACTACTCTCCGGACTTCCTCGACGGAAAGTGGCACCTCGGTGTCGACTATGCCGCATCGAGAGGAACGGAGATCCACGCTCCGGCGAGCGGAGTCATCATCCGAGCCAACGGCGGCTGTTCCGATCCGGGTTACCTCGGTTCTCTCGCAGGCGATCCGATCATGGGCGGAGGCAATCAGGTCTATATGATGTGTGAAGTGGACGGAAGTGTCTACGGATTCATCTTCTTCCATATGCACGATATCTACGTATCCTATGGCGACCTGGTCTTCCAGGATGAAGCGATCGGTACGGTCGGTTCCTCCGGATCTTCGACCGGTCCGCACTGTCATATCGAAATGTACTATCTGGGCGACGGCGATCTGGGAGACTTCCTGGAGATGAGCTGGAATGCGACCTTCTCGGTCGGCAGAGGCCGTACCGCCTACAATAACCGCTGTTACTACGATGACGGTTCCTTCCGTCAGAGCGCTCCGTGTATCCTCAATCCGGAGTGGTACCTGCCTTGATAAAAATGGAAGACGAAAAGATCTATATCGATTTACAGAAAGTTCCCCTCAAATCCGAGCGGGAAGAGATCAGAAACAGAAGAAGAAAGAGATTTCTGATCTTTCTGTTATGTCTGTTTTTCCTTCTGGCAGGAATGCTGGGAGGCTATCTGCTGAACCGCGCAACGCATCCTTCCTATGAAGCGGATGCGACCGGAACGATGGGCGAACTGGAATACATCATGGACCATTACTGGCTCTATGGCGATGAACACGAAGACCTTACGACGGAGATGGAAGATAAAGCCTTCTACGGAATGACGGCCTTCGAGAACGATCCTTATACGACATACATGTCTACGAAGGAGATGGAAGAATTCTCTACCGGCATCAATATGAACTATGTCGGGATCGGCGTTCAGTACAGAACGGTCGATGAAGTTTCCGTCGTGCAGAAAGTCTTCAAGAACTCTCCGGCGGAGATCGCCGGGATCCTGGCAGGCGATATCATTGAAACAGTAGACGGAACTTCCATCAAAGGACTCGATACCGACGCCATCCGTGAGATGGTCATCGGACCGGAAGGAACGGATGTGAAGATCGGTGTCGACAGGGCCGGTGAGAAACTGGAACTGACCTGTACCCGGGCTCAGATCGACAGTTCCGCATATGCCTGGAAAGAAAATGACTACGTCGTATTGGAACTCAACAGCTTCGGAACGACGACAGCCCAGGAATGCATGAAATATCTGGATGAATATACCGATGTCGAAAAGATCATCATCGATCTCAGAGACGATACCGGCGGATATCAGTCTTCGGTCAGAGAAGTCTGCGGTCTCTTTATCGGCAACGACAAGGTCTATCTGCGTCAGAAAGACGTGAACGGAACGGAAGTGGCGGACTATACCACGACACCGAAGGTCTACGACAACTTCAAACAGATCGTCCTTCTGGTGAACGAATCGACCGCATCTGCCGCAGAGGTCTTTACGATCTGTCTCAAGGAGATGCATCCGAACGTGACGATCGTCGGTACGAAGACTTTCGGTAAGGGCGTCATCCAGACCAACTATCCTTTGAATAACGGTGCAGTCTTAAAGATGACGGCTTACTACTGGCTTTCACCGAACGGTGTCTCCATCCATGGAGAAGGGATCGCTCCCGACGTCGAAGTCCGTCAGGCGGATATCTCCTATGAATACTACACGATGATGGAAGAGGACGAGACCTGTGGATACGATTCCGTATCGGATTTCACACGGATCGCTCAGCTGTCTCTGCAGTATCTCGGTTACGATGTGAAACGAAGCGACGGCTACTTCGATGAAGCATTCCTCGAAGAGCTTCTGAAATACAAGAAAGATAGAGAATTGGAACAGACCGATGTTTTGGATGCGAAGACCTATCAGATGATCATTTCCGATGTGATCAGAGTCATCAATGATGACCCGAGCAAGGACTATCAGTTCGTAAAGGCAAAGGAGATCCTGAGTGGAAATTAGTATCAACTGTCACAGCTCGATCCGTATCGCTTCCGATCGGATCATCTATTTTGATCCGTTTCAGATCGAAGAAGAGTCTCACGATGCAGATATCATTTTCATCACGCACGATCACTACGATCACTTCTCGGTAGAAGATATCCGCAAGATCGAGAAGGAAGATACCGTCTATGTCATCCCCGACTGCATGTACAACCTTCTGGGAGGCGAGAACGTCGTCGTTCTGCAGCCGAAGGAAAAGGCAGTCGTCGAAGGACTGGATGTCTACGCTGTCCCGTCATATAATGTGAACAAGGCATTCCATCCGCTGGAGAAAGGCTATGTAGGCTATCTCGTACGGATCGAAGACAAGGCAGTCTACGTTGCAGGAGACTGCGATATGAATGAAGACAATCTGAAGATCCGCTGTGATATCGCACTGGTACCGATCGGCGGAAAGTATACGATGGACTATGTCCAGGCTGCGGAACTGATCAACAGGATCCGTCCGGCTCTGGTCATTCCGACACATTACGGAACGATCACCGGTTCCAAAGATGACGGCGAGAAGTTCCGGAAGCGGATCGATCCGGGGATCGAAGTCGAACTGAAAATATAAGGAGAAAAGCGATGCAGGATATCAACAGTCTCAGCGATCTGTTCAAGTATTTCAATTCTACGGCTTTCATCGGCAGTGCGGTGGTGATCATCATCGCTTCCATCCTGCTTTGGCTGATCAAACAGTATCTGGTCAAGAAAGTCGCATATACCACCAAGGACGATCAGCACAAGAACACCTTTATCGGCATGATCTTCAACGTGCTGCAGTATCTGGTCATCATCCTGGCGATCGTGACCGTGATGAAACTGCACGGTGTCAATATCGGCAGCATCATGGCCGGCCTCGGGATCGTCGCGACGATCATAGGTCTTGCGCTGCAGGATACCCTGAAAGATATCATTTCCGGTATCAACATCTATAACAACAACTTCTATAAAGTGGGCGATATGGTCCGCTGGAACGATGAGGAATGCGATGTCAAGTATTTCTCTGCCAGAGTCACGAAGTTCCAGTCTTTGAAGTCCAATTCGACCTATACGGTCTGTAACTCCCAGATCCGCTCGATCGAGAAGATCAAGGACAGACATATCGCGACCTATCTGTTCCCGTATGACAGAGACAAGGAACAGATCGATGCGGTCATGAACAGGATCGCCGAACGCATGAAGGAAGAATGCAAGCCATTGAAGTCGATACGCTATGACGGGATCTGCTCGATCGAAACGACCGGCGTCATCTATGAGATCAAATATACCTGTGCCGCACACAAGACCGAACAGGTCAAGGATATGATGGCAGCGATCTCTTACGAAGAATTCAAGAAATCCGGAGTCGCTCCGGGATTCAGCAGTATGTATAAATAATCAATAACGGAGGTAGATATGGATATCAGCAAGAAAACAGAAAACGATGTATGTGAACTGAGCCTGACCGGCAGACTGGACACGACGACTGCACCTCAGCTGGAAGAGACCCTGAAGGAACTGTTTGCGCAGGAGACCAAGGATCTCGTCCTGGATATGAGCCAGCTGGACTATATCTCTTCGGCCGGACTGCGTGTCCTTCTCTTTGCGCAGAAGAGTATCAACGCGGTCCAGGGAAAACTGGCTTTGAAACATGTGAAACCGGAGATCATGGAAGTATTTGAGATCACCGGCTTTACGGACATCCTAAGTATCGAAAAATAACTATGGCCGCACCGACAAAAAAGGGATTCCTGAAGAAGATCGAGGAGGAGTTCCTCAGAACGACAGACACGCTCTGGGAGAATGAAGTCGCCGCAAATATCTTTGTCGCAAAAGTCCTGCTCGGGACCGCTCTTCTTGATGTCTTCTTTCTTGTGCTGGCGTTTGCGGATACGTTCTCGATCGAGAAGGACGTCCTGATCAAGACGCTTCTCCCGGCCTTTTTTGAACTTTTGATCCCGGCACTGATCTGCCTGTATCTGAAGGGAAGGAAGAGATGGCTGAAGATCCTGATGATGGTGTTCTACACCTTCGTCCTGGTCAGCGTAGAATCGACTTTGACTGATAATGCGACCTTATGTATCGTATTCCCGACGGTCCTTTCCATCCGCTACTATTCTCAGCCTCTGACGAGTTCGATCGCCGTTTTTACGACTTTGCTGTCGATATTCGCCGATTACTACGCGGTAGAACATCAGATCGGCAGGATCGATATGAACGTGGTGGAACTGCCGGCAGGGACGATCCTGACCTTCCTTGAGGATTCGATCTTGAGAAAAGTCGTCCTGACGCAGGGGAAGATCAATTATGAACGGCTGTGGGACAATACGGTCCAGTACAGCCTTCTTCCGAAGATCCTGTTGTTCTCCGTGGTCGCGACGATCTGCGCCGAGATCGCAAAGAGGGGAAGGATGGCTATCTTCGCCCAGCAGGCCGAGACACAGAAGTCCGAGAGGATCTCGACAGAGCTCAGCGTAGCCAGCGGGATCCAGACCAATATGCTTCCGAACATCTTCCCTCCGTTTCCGGATCGGGACGATTTCGATATCTATGCGACGATGACTCCGGCCAAGGAGGTCGGCGGGGATTTCTATGATTTCTTCATGATCGATGAGGATCATATCGCACTGGTCATGGCCGATGTCTCCGGAAAGGGGATCCCGGCAGCGATGTTCATGGTCATCGCCAAGACGCTGATCAAGGACCACGCCCAGCTCGGACTGCAGCCGGACGATGTCTTCACCAGAGTGAATCACATCCTGTGCGACGGCAACGAAGCCGGGATGTTCGTGACCGCATGGATGGGAATCCTGGACCTGCGGGACGGGAAACTGGTCTATGCGAACGCCGGACACAATCCGCCGGTGCTGAAACTGGACGGCAAATTCCAGTATCTGTATTCCAAACCGGGATTCATCCTGGCAGGTCTCGACGACTTCAAATACACCAAGGCCGAGATGCAGCTGAAACAGGGAGATATGATCTTCCTGTATACGGACGGTGTAACGGAAGCGACCGACCTCAACGGAGAACTTTACGGAGAGGAACGTCTTCTCAAATGTCTGGAGAAGATGGAGAAGAGAAACTGTGCCTATATCCTGCAGGAGGTCAGAAGAGATGTGGACCGCTTTGTGGGTGAGGCAGAACAATTCGACGATCTTACGATGATGGTATTTGATTATTCACCAAAGGACATGATATTTATGAGTGCAGAAAGAACATTCGACGCTTCAGACGACAAGCTTCACGATGTCCTGAGATTCGTGGAGGAAGAACTGGAGAAACATGATGTCTCGATGAAGGATTCCATGGCGATCAGTGTCGCAGTGGAAGAGATCTTTGTAAACATTGCGCACTACGCCTATGAAGGAAAGTCCGGAAAGGCGGTCGTGGGAATGAACTTCGACGATACGAATGTCGACATCTACCTGGTCGATACCGGGATCCCGTTCAATCCGCTGGAGATGGCCGATCCGGATATCACCGCAAGTGCGGAAAAGAGGGATATCGGCGGTCTGGGCATCTACATGGTGAAGAAATCCATGGATTCCTGCCACTACGAAAGAAGAAACAACGAGAATGTATTCGTGATGAGAAAGGTGATCAGAAAATGATAGATCAGGCGATCCGCTATGCGGCTCTGGTCCATAAAGGCCAGATCAGAAAGGGTTCCGGACAGCCCTATATCTTCCATCCGCTGGAAGTCCTTCATCTGGTGTCGCTGATGACGCTTGACGACGATATCCTCTGTGCTGCCGTCTTGCACGACGCGATCGAAGATACCGATGCAACCTATGAAGATATCCGCAGGGAGTTCGGGGAGCATGTCGCCAAGCTGGTAAGCTACGAAACGGAAGACAAGAGAGTGGGGCAGGACAAGGCGAGCACCTGGGTGGAACGGAAGAAAGAAGCGATCGAGATGATCCGCAATATCGATGAGATCGGCGGAAAGATGGTGTGTCTGGGAGACAAGGTCTCCAATCTGCGCAGTTTCCATCTCGGACTTCTGGATGAAGGGGATGCTTTCTGGGATCATTTCAATCAGAAGGATCCGAAGATGCATGACTGGTATTACAGTGAACTGAAGGATGCCTTGGCAGAACTGAAGGATCAGGCAGTCTATAAGGAATATGTCTTCCTGATCGATACGGTTTTCTCGGCTTATAGAGAGGAGCAGGACAAATGAAGAACACTTTTGAAAACAACACTCTGACGATCTTTCCGGAAGGGAATATCGATACCGCCAATGCGGAAGCAGTCGGAAAA
Organism: uncultured Erysipelotrichaceae bacterium; assembly: GCA_902803785.1. Taxonomy (GTDB): domain Bacteria; phylum Bacillota_I; class Bacilli_A; order Erysipelotrichales; family Erysipelotrichaceae; genus Colivicinus. The sequence goes on along the minus strand of CADCRE010000114.1, from coordinate 8,611 downwards.
CAGATCGAAACGATCCGTGCTTCTCATCCGGATGGACAGCTGGTCCTCGATCTGGACGAACTGAAATACATCTCCAGCGCAGGACTCAGACAGATCCTGAAACTGAAAAAGAAAGAAAACGATCTGAAGATCATCAACTGTTCCCCCGAGATCTATGAGATCTTCGAGATGACCGGTTTCTCTGAGATGATGGATATCCAGAAGGGATACCGCAAGATGTCGGTCGAAGGATGTGAAAAGATCGGCGAAGGATCCAACGGTATCGTCTACCGTCTGAACGAAGATACGATCATCAAGGTATATAAGAATTCCGATGCTTTGGATGACATCAAGAGAGAGCGGGAACTGGCCAAGAAGGCTCTGGTCCTGGGGATCAATACGGCGATCCCGTTCGATGTGGTCAGAGTCGGTGACAAATACGGTTCTGTCTTTGAACTGTTAAGTTCCAAGTCGATCACGAAGTGGATCATCTCCGATCCCGACAACAAGGATAAATATATCCGTATCTTTGCGGATCTTCTGAAAGAGATCCACAATACGACCGTCAAGGACGGACTGCTTCCGGACGCGAGAAAGACGGCGATCGGCTGGGCGGAATGGCTGAAGGGACATCTGCCTGACGATACCTATGAGAAGCTGCATTCTCTGATGGAAGGGATCCCGGAGACCGATCATATGATCCACGGGGACTACCACACCAACAACGTCCACTACGACAACGATGAAGCGATCCTGATCGACATGGATACGCTGTCTGTCGGCGATCCGATCCTGGAATTCGCATCGATCTTCCTTGCGTATCACGGATACGGCGAACTCGATCATACCCTGGTCGAAGACTTCCTGAAGCTGGACTGGGATACCGCCAACTACATCCTGGACAAACTGGTCGAGATGTATTTCGATGACAAGGATGAAGAATACCGCAGGTCCGTCATGGATAAGGCCAAGGTCATCGGCTATACGAGAATGCTGAGAAGGACGATCAAGCGAACTCCGGAGAATACGGAACTGATCGAACATACCCGGAAACAGCTGATCGACTATGTCGCTAAAACGGATTCTCTGAAGATCGGATGAGAAACGGAAAGCCCGTTACACATCTGAGACAGCTGAAGATCTGCCCGCGCTATGCGCAAAGACTGACCGCAGAACGGGGAACGGACTGCCGAAGCTGCCTGTATCATATCTGTATCGACGGGATCCATTACTGCAGACAGACCCGATCGGAACGGAAAATGATGCGTATCTGATGTTGAAAATAATGGTTTAAAATATTATGATTAAAAAGTAATCCTTGAGAGTATTAGTCAGGGAAGATCCTCAAGAGAGCTGACGCTTGGTGAAAGTCAGCGGATCGAAATGATGAACTCACTCAAGATGTAAGATTAATCGTGAAACTCGCGTTAAGAGTCAAGAGTTAGAAGACAAGGTGGTACCGCGCAGAAAGCGCCCTTATTATCACCTTTTTCTTTTTTGGAGGTAGAGTATGAGCGTATTTGACTACAAGGCGATCGAAAAGAAGTGGCAGAAGTTCTGGGAAGACAATGAAACGTTCAAGACGGACATTCACGACTTCTCCAAGCCGAAGTTCTATGCATTGGACATGTTTCCGTATCCGTCCGGTGTCGGCCTTCATGCGGGACATCCGGAAGGCTATACTGCGACCGATGTCGTGAGCCGTTACAAGAGGATGAAGGGATTCAATGTCCTGCATCCGATGGGATTCGATTCCTTCGGTCTTCCGGCGGAACAGTATGCGATCCAGACGGGAAATCATCCGGCCGGATTCACCCAGAAGAATATCGACCATTTCACGGATCAGCTGAAAGGTCTCGGTTTTTCCTATGACTGGTCGAGAGTCGTCTCTACCAGTGATCCGTCCTACTACAAGTGGACTCAATGGATCTTCAAGCAGCTGTTCAATGACGGTTATGCGAGATGTGTCGAGATGCCGGTAAACTGGTGCGAAGAGCTCGGATGCGTCCTGGCCAACGATGAAGTCATCGACGGCAAGTCGGAGCGCGGAGGCTACCCGGTCATCCGCAAGAATATGAAACAGTGGATCATCGACATCCCGGCCTATGCGGAGAAACTGCTGGACAATCTGAATACGATCGATTGGCCGGAATCTACGAAAGAGATACAGCGCAACTGGATCGGAAAGTCGATCGGTGCGGAAGTGAACTTCCGGATCGACGGAACCGATAAGACCTTCACTGTCTTTACGACCAGATGCGATACCCTGTTCGGTGCGACCTATTGCGTCCTTTCTCCGGAACATCCGCTCGTCGATGTCATCTGTACGGAAGACAAGAAGGCAGAAGTCGAAGCCTACCGCAAAGAGTGCGCTACGAAGTCCGAGATGGAACGTACCGAACTCAATAAAGACAAGACAGGTGTCTTTACCGGTGCCTATGCGATCAATCCGGTCAACGACAAAAAGATCCCGATCTGGATCTCCGACTATGTCCTGATGACGTATGGGACAGGTGCCATCATGGCTGTTCCGGCACACGATGAAAGAGACTACGACTTCGCGAAGAAATTCGGTCTCGATATCATCCCTGTTCTGGAAGGCGGCGATGTCAGCAAGGAAGCCTGGACGGGCGACGGTCTGCATATCAATTCCGGTTTCATGGACGGTCTCAACAAGGAAGATGCGATCCATAGGATGCTGGAATGGCTGGAAGAAAGAAAACTGGGAAAGAAGAAAGTCAACTACAAGCTCAGGGAATGGATCTTCGCCAGACAGCGTTACTGGGGCGAACCGATCCCGGTCATCCACTACGAAGACGGAACGGTCGGCGTCCTGGATGATGAAGATCTGCCTTTGATCCTTCCGGAACTGGATGACTACGGCCCTTCCAAGACCGGTGCGCCGTTAGACAAGGCGACGGACTGGGTCAATGTGGAATATCACGGAAAGAAGGGAAAGAGGGAGACTTCGACGATGCCGGGGTCTGCCGGATCGTCCTGGTACTTCCTGCGTTATATCGATCCGCACAACGACAGGGAATTCGCCGATCAGGAACTGCTGAAGCACTGGATGCCGGTGGATCTGTATATCGGCGGTCCGGAACATGCGGTCGGACATCTGCTGTATTCCCGTATGTGGAACAACTACCTCTACGACAAGGGACTCGCTCCTTGTGCCGAACCGTTCCAGAAACTGGTTCATCAGGGCTATATCCTGGGTTCCAACGGCATCAAGATGGGCAAGCGTTTCCCGGAATACGTCGTCAATCCGAGCGATATCGTCGAGAAGTACGGTGCCGATACATTGAGACTGTATGAGATGTTTATGGGACCTCTGGAGGCAGACAAACCGTGGTCGACCCAGGGCATCGAAGGCGCTCACCGCTGGCTCGAAAGAGTATGGCGTCTTCTGATCGAACAGAAAGACAAGCTGAGCGATGAGAATGACGGATCTTTGGACTACGTCTACAACTACACCGTCAAGAAGGTCTCCGAAGATATCGAGAACCTGCGTCTGAATACCGCGATCTCCCAGATGATGATCTTCATCAACGAGTGCTACAAAGTCAATAAGGTCTACCGCAACTATGCGATCGACTTCGTACAGCTGTTGTCGGTCTATGCGCCGCATCTGTGTTCGGAGATGTATGAGATCCTGACCGGAAAGACGGATCTTGCCTACCGTCCGTGGCCGGAATACGATGAAAACAAGCTTCAGGTGGAAGAAAAGGAAGTCGTCGTACAGGTCAACGGAAAGGTACGTGCGAAGTTCATGGCCAAGGCCGATGCCGATGATGAAGAACTGTATCAGGAAGCTCTGGCACAGGAGAACATTCAAAGATATACCGAAGGAAAAGAGATCCGGAAACATTTCGTGATCCGCGGAAAGGTCGTCAATATCGTCGTATAGAATGAGCCGTCTGAAAAGACGGCTTTTATCACAATTCTTTCATAAAGCGAACGTACAATGAAAATATGGAGAGGACAAACGTACTGTTCCTGCTGACACCGAAGGTGCAGGTGGCCTGCCTGGATGAGACGATGAACGTCAGACAGGCTCTGGAAAAGATGAGAGCCCACGACTATATGGCGATCCCTCTGATCAGTAAAAACGGAGAATATCTGGGGACGATATCCGAAGGAGACATCCTCTGGTATATCGTCGACGACGAATCGATCGATCTGGAAGATCTGGAAGATGTGAAGATCTCTCAGCTGCTTCGCGCAGACTACCGACCGGCCGTCAGGGTCGACTGCAAGATCAGCGAACTGGCGGAAAAGATCGTAAACAACAGCTTCGTTCCGGTGGTGGATGACCGCAATGTGCTGATGGGTATCGTGACCAGAAAAAGGGTCCTGCAGGAGCTTTTGAAGAACTGAGTGAAAAACTCGGTTTTTTATTGAATTATCCATTGAAATAACATAAAATAATAATTGCCTTATTTTTTTAATGAGTAGCCCCGGAAACTACAAAGGAGAAAAATATGCGTCAGACAACGATGCTGAAACCAGCAGAAGTCAAAAAAGACTGGTATGTAGTCGATGCGAGCGGAAAGACTCTTGGTAGACTTGCAACACAGTGTGCAGCTATCCTCAGAGGAAAACACAAGCCGACTTACACGCCAAACGTCGATTGCGGCGATTACGTGATCATCACGAACGCTGCAAAGGTCGTCTACACAGGCGATCAGGAAAACAAGAAAGTCTACTACCACCATTCCATGTACCCGGGAGGTCTGAAAGCCAGATCGATCGGACAAATGAAGAGAGAGTACCCTGTAGAATTAGTGGAAAAAGCAGTCCAAGGTATGCTTCCACACAACAAGTTGGGTGATCGTATGAGAACTCATCTGTATGTCTACGAAGGTGCTGAGCATCCTCATGCTGCTCAAAAACCAATTGAGCTTAAATAAGGAGAAACGCAATGCCTAAAAAGAAATCAAACGTTAGTTACCTTGGAACAGGAAGACGTAAATCTTCTGTAGCTCGTGTCTACATGACACCTGGTACAGGCAAGATCATGGTCGGCGAAAAGACTCTCGAAGAATATCTCCCTCAGGAGATCTTAAGAATGGTAGTAAAATCCCCGTTAGTAGAGACCGGTACAGAAGGTCAGTATGATGTCTTCATCAACGTCTACGGCGGCGGCATGACAGGACAGGCAGGCGCCATGAGACATGGTATCGCCCGTGCCTTACTGGAGATCGGCGAAGATTTCCGTCCTGTACTGAAAAAAGCAGGCTTCCTTACACGTGATTCTCGTAAGAAGGAACGTAAGAAGTACGGTCTCAGAGGTGCTCGTAGAAGACCTCAGTACTCAAAGCGTTAATTCCAGAGTTACGTCAAAGCACTCCTCACGGAGTGCTTTTTCTTTGTTTACCGATAACGGTAGGCTGCAGGATAACGGTTCTTGAGCTGTTTGCCTTTTAAGATCCCAAATCCCAGCGGGAATCCGTCGACACAGACCAGGATATATCCTTCCTTTAAAGATTCCGGAACGGATATCGTCTCACATTTGAGATATTTCAGAACCCGGGGATCGTCCTTCTTCAGGTCCAGGATAGGATCGAAACTTTCCTTATCCAAGGCATAGGCGAGTGCCTGAGACGGTTCAAAACGGTACTTTCCTTTTTCACCGAGATAGAGACCGGAACGAAGGATACGCAGTCCCTGAAGTGAAAGATTACTGATCGGTTCTGAATAGAACTTTTCTTTTCGGTTGAGGATCTCTCCTTTTAAGAAGGATGGGTCGATCTGATCGAAGAAGGGATCCAGATTATTATGGATCGAAGGAAGGGAAGGATTCTCGGATCGGATCCCTTCTTTTTGTAATAGTGCGACGAAATGGCCTTCTCCTTCGATCCGATGCGGATAGAGGCGGGCGCAGCCTTTCGTATGTTCCGTGATGCCGTCAGCGAATCCCGGATATTTCTGGATCGGCAGGACTTTCAGATCGGGGACGTTTTCTAAGACGTATTCGATCACTTCCTCATTTTCCTGAGGAGAGAAGGTACAGGTCGAATAGACCATCGTTCCGCCTTCCTTCAACATCTTTGCGGCGGACAGGATGATCTGTTTCTGGATCGGGGAATAGCAGGAACTGTCCTTTTCCAGATAGCTGCGGATCAGGTCCGGTTCCTTTCGGAACATCCCTTCTCCGGAACAGGGGGCATCGATCAGGATGGAATCGAAAGTCTGTTCGAAACGGTCGAGTTTCGTGATATCTTCCGCCATGACGAAGGCGTTTGTTACGCCTTGGGTCTCCAATGTCCTCAACAGGATCTGTGCCCGGCTGACCGAGATGTCGTTGGCCAGGATCAGGCCGGTGTGATCCAGCTTGTTTGCGAGCTTGGAGGTCTTTCCTCCCGGAGCGGCACAGCAGTCCAGAACTTTATCATTTTCATATACCGGCAGGACTTCCGCCGGAAGCATCGCACTGGGTTCCTGGAGATAATAGAGTCCCGCGAAGTAGTAGGGATGTTTTGCGGGCCTGTCTTCTTCCTCGTAATAGAAACCGTCTTCCGTCCAGGGGATGGGTCTCAGGGAAAAAGGTGAGATCTTCAAAAAATCCTCTACGGAGATCTTGGAAGTATTGACTCTCAGACCGTGATACGGTCTTTGGTCCAGACTGTCCAGATAAGCGGAGTATTCCTCCTTCAGGAGGTCCTTCATCTCATTCAGATAATTCTGCGGAACTTCGATCATACTAATAGTTTAAATGAAAAACGGATAAAAAATAAGGAATCCGCGTTTTTGCGGTGAATAATGATTTGAAATGAAATGTATCCGTTGCGGAAACAGCGATCCGGAGTTCTTCTATCAGGGACATCGGGGATACTACTGCAGGAAGTGTATCCGTTTTTCCAGGATCCTTCTGGAAGAAGAACCGGAATCGCCGGAATATGAGATCGCCCGTGGCTGTCAGGACCACTTCTTTTCCTTTCGCCTCAGCAAGGATCAGCTGATCGCTTCGAAGATGTGTGCGGAATGCGCAGAGGAAAGCGATATCCTGCTTCACTGTGTCTGCGGTTCGGGGAAGACGGAGATCTCCGTGGAGACGATCGGACGCTATCTGTCTCAGGGAAAGAAGGTCGCCTATGCGATCTCGCGCAAGGAAGTCGTCATCGAACTCGGTCAGCGTTTCTCGAAGATCTTTCCCAATGCCCGGGTGATCGCAGTCTACGGCGGACATCACGAAGAGACTCTCGGAGACCTGATCGTCTGTACCTGTCATCAGCTGTACCGCTATTACCGGACCTTCGACCTTCTGATCCTGGATGAAGTCGATGCCTTTCCTCTGAAAGGAGATGAGACTCTGATGAACGTCGCATTGAATTCCTGCAAGGGAAAGGTGATCTTTTCGACGGCGACCGTAGACAGTTCGTTGAAGAAGATCCTGGACCGCAGGGTATACAAGAAGATGGAGCTTTATCGCAGACCGTCCGGTCGGCCGCTTCCTGTGCCGAAGGTCGTCTTCCTTCCGGAGATCCTGTATCCTGTCGGCCTGTTTTTTCTGATGAAGAGATGCGAGACGCCCTGTATCATCTTTACATCTTCCCGGAAACAGTGTGCTTTCCTCTACCGACTGTTTTCTCCCTTCTTTCCCTGTACCTATGTCTATTCCGATCTGAAGGAAAGGGAAGAGAATATCCGGGCCTTTCGGGACGGAAGATCCCGCTTCATTTTCTCGACAACCGTATTGGAACGCGGGATCACGATATCCAATGTCAGCGTCATCATCCTGATGAAGAAGGGGATCTTCGATGAAAGCAGTCTGATCCAGATGCTGGGAAGGGTGGACCGGGGGATCGAATTATCCAAAGGGAAGGCCTTTCTGCTGGTAAAGGGAAAGGATAAGGCCGTAGAGAAGACGATGGAATATCTGAAGGAGGTGAATGCGTACCGATGAGATGTCTCTATTGCGGAAAGAAGAAAACGAAAGAAAGCCTGACATCTTTCTTTCTGGAAGAAGATCCTCTGTGCGTCGACTGTCGGAAACAGATGGGTTCTCAAAGAAAGACCATCGAAGTCAAGGGGATGAAGATCGAGACTTTCTATGAGTACGACAGTCTGTACAAGAGCCTTCTGATCCAGTATAAGGAGTGTTATGACGAAGCGCTGAAGGATGTGTTCTTATATGGGATCGTCGACTATATCAATCTCCGCTATCACGGCTATCATCTGGCGCTGGTGCCAAGCAGCATACAGAAACGGAAAGAACGGGGATTCGATCATCTGGAACTGATGTGCGAGAAGATCAAACTGAAACGGGTTAAGGGTTTGAGAATGAAAACGGAACTGATCCAGGAGGGAAAGAATGCCGAACAGAGAAGAGAGATGGAAGACAATTACATCTATGAAGGAGAGGATTTGGGGAAGGTCCTTCTGTTTGATGATGTGGTCACGACAGGTTCTTCTCTGATGGGAACGTTTTGGGCAATAAAAGGAAAAACAGCGAAAATAAAAGTGTTATCTTTGGCTTACAAAAGTAAAGGTTTACATAATTAAAATAAAGTGTGATAGAATTAGTCTAAAGGAGAATAAGGAAATGCTAGGCAAAGTAAAGAGATTCAACAAAGTTAAGGGATTTGGCTTCATTACAGCAGATGATGGTCGTGATGTCTTTTTCCAT
>CADCRE010000113.1 GCA_902803785.1 uncultured Erysipelotrichaceae bacterium | reverse complement strand
GCCAGATAGCGTCCCTTTTGGACCGTATCCCGATTGGATGTATTGACCGAAGGAAGCCATTTTGCCAGAAGGGAGATCGACTCCCCTTTGTTTTTAGACTCGATATCCTGCTTTAACTGCCTGTCGATCAAAGGAACGATCAGATCCGGCGCATCATACAGAAGATAGACCAGATCGTCCCACCTGCCGAACTCCGCGATATACCCGATATTTTTAGCGAAGATATCGGGATAGTTTTTAGCCAGGTGTCGGAACATCAGCCGTCCGGTCCGCCTCTCCCCGAGACCTCCGCGCACATCCCTGGTATAGAATGCCAGCCTGGTCGCAAGCTGTTTGTCCTCGATCATCGCCTTGGAAAAATGAAGGGCGATATCCTCATCCGAACGTTTGCGCATGGCTCCGCAGATCGCAAACAGATCGACCAGCGGGTCACAGGTCGTGTTATAGGCCAGTGCGCCGTTTTCGGTGTATGTAATGCTTTGCTGTTTTTGAATCATATCCGCAAATGTCATTTTTTGAATCCTCCTTTTTCTTTCTCGACACCTTTTTCATACCTTGCTGCAAGTGTCGTTCCAAGATGCCTTAACCTCTTTCGATTGAACAGTTTAAAGAGTTTGCTGTCGGCATCTTTCTGAAGATCTCGGACCTCCCGATCGGTCATTCCGCTTCGGGAGGTCCTTTTCTAGGTGCACAGTGGATACTACCGTCTGTGTAACAGAGGATAGTTTTCTGATCCCGGTTTGCTGTATGCACCTTTCTCAAGACACATCACTCGATTCTTCCGTTTGAGAGAAAGATTGCTGTATGTGCCTTCCAGACGCTGACTGAAGTTTTACGACTTCGGAGTTCTCCGTATCGCTTCATGCGCCTGCATCCCCTCAGGGACAATTTCATCTTAACAGTTCGTAACTGGCAAAGAAATTGTCAGATACAAATGATTCTTGACCACCGAATATATCGCTATTTTAGTGAATTTTCTTATATTCATTATTTATAATGACCACTTTTCGTGTACTATATGATTAGAGGCATACGAAAATGGAAGAAAAGATAAAGATATACATTCCCGAAAGTGTGAACAGTATCCTGTCCAAGGATATGGAGCGTTTTGAATTCTTCAAGAAGGACGGTTCCCTCAACCGCAACGAGTTCTACAATACCCTGATCGTAAACTACTACGAACAGTATGAGGAGAATCAGAGTGCGATCTTCTCTCATGTGACGGAATCGATCCGGGACCGGACAGATCTGAAGGAACAGGAGATCAGCGACATCGCCGCGGACATCCTGCAGTATGTGGATGTCCGTACATTTCAGCTGGATAAACAGAGATTCGATATCGCCATATCCATGAAGCCGACAAAGAAGTCTTCCGATGACATCCAGTACATTCAGGACTGTCTCTTAGGCAATTCCACCTTATCCAACTATTTCCGGAATATGTTTGCGTCCTACTCTCTTCTTCCTCAGGACAAGCGGGAAATGATCATCTTCAAGCAGAACTTTGACCTGATCAAGGAAGCGATCGAAAAGGACCGCAAGATCTACTTCACGACTGCAAACAACGGGAGCCCGCATATCGTCTCTCCGTATACGATCGCCAATTCCAAGGAAGAACTGTTCAACTACCTTCTCTGCAAGTACAATAGCTTCCCGTACAGTTTCCGCGTCAGCCGGATCAAACAGATCAAACTTCTCAATGAAAACAGAGATCTGACCGACAACATCATCCAGGTATTCGACCGTATGGCGAGATTCGGACCGCAGTTCTCCTATGAAGTAAAGAAACCGCATGTCCCGATCAAGGTCAGGATGACGGAACGGGGAAAAAGACAGTACCGTTCCATGTATCTGCACAGACCGGAATTCTTCAAGGTCGAAGGCGATGTCTATTATTTCGACTGTTCCCGTTCTCAAGCCTTCCAGTATTTCTCCCGAATGGGATCCAATGCGGTCGTCCTGGAACCGAAAGACCTGGTCGCTGACCTGCACAAGTTCTATGCGATCGCCAATCGGAAATACAGTAAACTGGACCGTCAGGATCTGAAAGAAACAGAAAAAGAGGAGTGATCCTCTTTTCGTTTAGACGGAATGTCTACAGTCTTTTCTGTATCTCCCCGGTATTCGAATCGTACATCGTTACTGTATCGACACCCATCCCTTTGAATACGACTCCTTTCAGGATCCATCCTTCCAGGCCGAACAGATCGGGACTGTCAGGATCGATCATGATCCCGGCGATCCTCGGATTGTGGTCCGCATATTCCTTTAATTCATTCAATTCATGAAGATGGCTCAGGATATATTCCGTAGAATCCAGAAGCTCATAGGTCGCCAGGTTTTCATAGATCTGATCGCATGCTTCTTTGAAAGATACGGAAATGTAACTTTTCGGTGAAGAAGAACGGACTTCCTTTTCATCCGTATACATCGGCAGGAATACACCTGTATCATCTGTATACATCAGGATCGTTCCGTCCGTATCGGTCGGGATCAGTAACTCGATCGCCGGATCCTTATAGATCTCTGCCGCCGCCAGGATGATCGGATCGACATAAGTGTCGAAGTTCTCTTTCGATATTTCTTTTGCCTTTGCGCGAACCGCAAATTCATGCATCCTGTCTTTCATCGCTCTTACAAATTCGTTCATCTCATCTCCTCCTTCCCTTTCAGAATAATGTCCGTGCATATCCTTTCGGAAGCAACTCGTCATTGAGATCCAAAAGAAAAGTTCAAGCGATCCTTGAACTTCCTTACATCAGCCTTTTATAGATATCGATCATGCTTTTGATCTGGTAGGATAGAAGCCATGCCGCGTTGTTGAACTCCGGCTCATCCTTGATGACCTGCAGAAGCGGATAGATATACTCCTCCGTTTCATTGATCATCCTGTAGATCCTCTCTCTACTTAAGCCCCAGGACATCGTCGTCATGTTGTTGCAGCGATCGACGCACTTGATCAGGGCAGCCCGCGGATCAGAAGCCAGTCCTTTAAAGTACTCCCTCATGATCTCCTCGCGGCGATCGTCATCCTTTTCGTGGGTCATCAGACTCACAAGGTGTTTTGTATCCTCGCTGACCGGAAGATCCTCGACCGTATACGGGGTGTCCTCCACTACATCGTGCAACAGGCAGGCCGCAATGATCGCATCATCCCTGATCCCCATCGCCAGACAATGACAGGCCAGATTCAGCGGATGATAGATATATGGGATATCAGTTGAATTTTTGCGGAACTGTCCCTCATGGGCTTTGACCGCGAAATCCACCGCTTTAAGGGATTCCTTCATCCCCTCGGCTTTTGCGGTCGCCTTGACGAAGGTGCGCATGTGCTCCCAGTTGAAGATGTCCTTGACGGGTTCGAAGATATAGTCTCCCCTGTCTTCCACAAGGGATGAAACGGATACGTCCAGGGCTTTTGCCAGCTCGATCAGATTGAAGGTCTCCGGAACGAACTCGTCCCTCTCCCAGGAAGAAACCGCCTGAAATGTCACGCCCAGTTTATCGGCGATCTCGGACTGCGTTTTGCCCGCATCCTTTCTCGCCTTGGCGATCCTTTTGCCTATCGTGTTCAGTTCATTCATGCCTCGCACCTCCCTACATCTTTAGGATAAACGGATCATCTCTGTTCCGACAGCACGCTCCGGTTGAGAAATACTCCTATAATTCAAGTTTAACTTGAATCACAGATACAGTATAACACAAAAGCGCAATAAAAAACTCTCACCAAGGTGAGAGTTGTCTCTATTCTTCGATCACGCCGATATTCTTCGGTGTACACAGATAGACGTTCGGATGGATCTTGGCGATCATTCCGTCCCTCGCCATGACGACACCGGAGACAAAATCGATCAGTCTTTGTCTGTCCTTGATGTCCGCTTTCTCCATGCACATGATCACGGCTCTTCCCTGCTTGATATGATTGCAGATCGTTTCCGCTTCCAGGAAATGTTCCGGATTCATCACCATCAGAAACGCATCGATCCCTTCTGCGTTATCCGTGCGTTGATAGTCTTTCTGATATCCTTCTCCGTCCGGTTCCGTTTCACCGTCGACCGGTTCTGTGATCCAGCCCTTGATTGTATCGATCAGCCCCATAAATGCACCTCCGTCCTCAATATGATAGTATCACGTTTTCGATGAAAGTACCTCTATTTCACGAGGATCCCAAGTTCTTCCGCTGTCGAAATGCCGAGATCGTAAACGCCGTCATCGATGATCGTAAAGATGATCTGTATCGAAGCATCTTCATTTTCTTTGATCCAGTCATCACAGGCCTGCAGCGCCTTGCGCCATGCTTCTTTTTTCGGGTAGCTGAAGATCCCGGAAGAGATCAAAGGAAAAGCGATCGAATGACAGTCGTATTCTTTCGCCAGATCCAGGGAACAGCGGTAACAGCTGTAGAGATCCTGAGGTTCATGGTGTTTTCCGTCCTGATAGATCGGTCCCACCGCATGGATGATATATCTGGATAACGCAAAGCCGTCCGTGATCACGGCATTTCCTGTCTCGCATCTTCCGATCTGATCACAGGCTTCCTGCAGCTGTCGGCTTCCCGCAGCGTTGAAGATCACACCGCAGACGCCTCCGCCCTGTCTCAAAGAACTGTTGGCCGCATTGACCACCGCATCCGCTCCCGTGGATGTGATCCCGCATTTCCGGATCTCGATCATAGAACTCATTTTCATCTTCCTCCTTTGACGCCTGGCACAAAAATTGTACCGGCTGTATGTTACTCTGTTCCTGTGAGAGATAAGTCCTCCTCTCCCTGTCATCAACTTGAGTTTGCTTGTGTTTTGTCTCCTTTCGGAAAGATCATCTTGCGGGATGATTTTTCTATTCTTCGTCGAGATCGTCGGAGAACGCGTATTCTCCTCTTCGATAAAGGATGTTTCTGTCTTCTGTCAGGATCTCGCAGAGAAAAGGTTCGAGTCCCTTTTCTTCGATCTCCTTCATCTCTCCGTCGAAATTGACTGCAGTATATCCTCTGTCCCGATCAAAGGCGAAGAAATAAAAGACATAGGCAGAGTCATCTCTCCTTCTTTCTCCGAAGTAATAAGAATACTGTGACTGAAGCACGGCTACATGAACTCTTCCGTTCAAAAAAGGATCTCCGTAGGGCGACTTCAGGATCAGTTCCTTCTCATACAGGAGATCTCCGTAGTCATAATCGATCTCATAGTCCGGTATGAGATCTGTCGGGATCGTCTCTTCCGCGATCTCAGCGATCATATCGACGTTCATATCAACATCCTATCACACAGTCACAAAACAATGACCGCCTTTCGACGGTCCTGACCGGTTCATGAGAGAAGCAGATCTTCGTCCCTCATTTCGTATTTCTCCCGGATCGGCTGATATTCCGGACGGTTCAGATATTCCAGAACGCCGTTGTATGCCTGTTCATACATCCTGTTTCCGTTCATCAGTTCCAGTTCATATCCCTTCCTTGCGGACTGCAGATAGGCATAAGACAGTTCCAGCTCCGTCAGCAGCTTTCCATCCAGCCCGTGTTCCCTGCCTAAAGCAAAACACAGGCTCGGATATCTCTGAAGGCTTTCATCGTTCATGATCCTTTCCAGAGAACAGTCATCTCCCAGCATGAAGACCGCAGCGACACGGTAGTAGTAGACAGACAGTTCCCTGTCCTTGACGCCCCATTTGTCCGAACCGTAGATATCTCCCAGCTTGTAGGCAGCATCGACGTTTCCCTTGTCACAGGCGATCTTGAAATAAGCCAGTGCCAGAGAAAGGTCCGCTTCGATCTGTCTTCCGTACAGATAACAGTAGCCCAGATTGGAGACAGACTGGTCATCTCCCATCGCTGCAGCGATCCGATAGTATTCGACGGCCAGATCGTATTTCCCCTGGCTGTAGTATTCCGCACCTTTATTGTTCAGATAACCGTGATCGTTATGATCGACGGCGATCTGATCCGCTTTTGTCAGTGCAAACATCTTCTTTCTCCCTTTCTTCTTACACCTGAATTTTAAACCCTCGACCGATACAAAAAACCGGACTCAACTCCGGTCTTTCTGTCTTTCGATCCATCCCATCAGCAGATGTACGATCTTTTCCTGCTGCACTTCGTCTAACGGAACGCCGACAGGTACCTTATACCACCTGTTCAGACAGGATCGGCAGCAGCAGGCCGTCCCATGCATGGCCTTGAAGACCGGATGACCGGACATCGGTGTCTGCTTCCCGTCGTTTGTCGGATACGGATCCGCCAGTTTCATCTTCACGAAATCCCGGGCATGTCTTTCGATCACATCCATTCCCTTCTCTTCGATGTATTCCCTGTCTTTTTTGGAAAGATGAAAACTCGAACGGAACTTCGAGGTATCCAATCTGTTCAACGTTTCTTCGATCGATCTTGCCATGACTGACTTTATTATACCCTGTGACTGATGAACGAATTTGACCGATATTTCACAAATACCATTCATACTGTAAAAATTATTCTAAAATAGAATTGTTAAGGAGGATAGATAATATGAGAAAAACAGCAGGTTTTCTGAAATCCGGATGCACTTTGATAGTGGCCCTCGAAGTATTCGTCGCGATCGTTTTTGCGATCCTTCTGGGGGCTTTATTATTCGTCGGCAGTTTCTCTGAGCTGGCCGCAAAGACCGGAAATGCGATCACCGTCGACGGAGGGACGATGACTCCGGCAGAGATGGACGCCTTGAAACCGGTCATTCTGGTTGCGATCGCCATTGGCCTGGCAGCGATCATCTTCGCCCTGTTAGGAACACTGAAGACGAGGACCGTCCTCGGCGAATGCAAGGCAGAGAGACCGTTCTCCCAGAAGAGCGTCGACAGTCTGAAGGCTTCTGCACGTCTGGAGATCATCGGCGGTCTCATCGGTATCATCGGTTCATTCGTGATGTATGCCATGGCTTCCAATCTGAAAGTCAACGGTGTCACCGTCGGAAGATCGATGGCATCGACCAACCTGACCTTCCTGATCTACGCGGTCGAAAAGTACCTGCTCTACCACGTGGCGGAATACGGTCATTCTCTGGAAAAGAGAGTTTAGTAGACGATCATGATCCAAAAAGCCATCTTCCGAAGAAGATGGCTTTTTCTTTGACTTTCAGTCCCGGAAATGTCCGAACATCGCCTGTTTCTCATAACAGAGATGTTTCAGATCCAGATCCTCGATGATCTGTCTCGGTTCCGCCCTGACATACATCTCCTCTTCCGGTTCAAGATTCCCTTTGTCGGAATCGATATAGATGGCCAAAGGCCTCCTCATTCCGATCGCATAGGACAGCTGGATCTCACACCATTTCAGATGATGTTTCTGTAACAGCTCTTTTGCGAAGACTCTGGCCATATAGGCTCCGGAAAGATCGACCTTGGTCGGATCCTTTCCGTTCATACATCCTCCGCCGACGTTCGCGAAAGACTGGTAGGAATCCACGACGATCTTTCTGCCGGTGAGGCCCGCGTCTCCTTCAAAACCGCCGATCTCGAACCTTCCGGTCGGATTGATCAGGAAGCGTTCTATCTTCAGACCATATCCCTCACACAGCTTTGTGACATAGTCCTTCAGGATCGCGTCCGTGACTGTCCTGTTTTGTTCGGAGTTGTTGTAGGAGATGGTGAAGTCTTTGATCGAAGTGATATTGAAATCATCATTATAGATCCCGGTGATCTGCGCCTTTCCGTCCGGATAGAAGTCTTCGTACGTGTGGACGAGCTCATCATACTTTTCAGCCAGTCTCTGCAGGATCACCATCGCCTTCGGAAGCATCTCGGGAGTATCGTTACAGGCATAGCCGAACATCATCCCCTGATCCCCGGCACCGGATACTTCGTCATTTGTCCCCAAAGCGATATCCGAGGACTGTCTGCCGATATCGTCGATGATCTCATAGGTATCCGGATATCCGATATCCTTCAATACCCTTCTTGCGATCTTCTTCACATCGATTTCCGCTTTCGTGGTGATCTCTCCGGTAATGAAGATCTTTCGTTTCCCACCGACCGTCTCGATCCCGCAGCGGCTGTCTTCATCCTGTCTGAGACATTCATCCAGGATGGCAGAAGAGATCTGATCACAGACCTTGTCAGGATGGCCTCTGAATACGATCTCATTGGAAAATAGTTTCATAGTTCCTTCTTTCTAACCTAAGAAAAAGTCTCATCACCTATGATGAGACTCAGTTTAAACAATGGTACCCATCGTTCAAGCTTTAGCACCTTGTCTATTGGCAGGTTGCTGCACGATCATAGAGCTTGTCTCTCCCGTGCTCTTCATAGGTATCTATACTTTAATATATTTCTGATCCGTATGCAAGTTTCTTCTTGAGCCTCAGAAAAGGCTCAGGATCAGTCCGATGATCAGATCGATCAGCAGGATGTGCGGTGCATCCAGATTGCCGTTTAAAAACGGGACCAGTGCATGCATCTGCCTCCAGTAAAAGAACAGATACAGGGCATAGCCGATCGATGCGGCTCCCAGTGCGAACAGGATCGTACGGAACATGTGTCATCCTCCTTACGCATTCATTCTGCCATATCCCGTGTACAGAAAAACGTTCCTTACTCCCTGGCATATCCTCCGTACCAGCATTCCCTCAGTTCGTGCAGAAGTTCCTTCTTCAACGGATAAGGACTGTCCTGTGCGATCACCGCATTCCTTCCGCAGAAGGGACAGATCGCCGTCGCATCCCCTTCTCCCCGGCAGTCGAGGCCGATCCAGTCCCGGATCTCATCGGAAAGGAATACCTTTTCACATCCGTAACATCCGCACAGCATGGCCTGCGTGATCTCTTTGTAATTGTTTCTGCTGTGACGCTTCATCTCCTGCAGTACATAATAGGGATATTTCATCTTTTCCATCGCCCTTCCCTCCGTATCTACATGATAGGCATGCAGGAATTCTGAGACAGTCCGATAATTCGGACAGCAGATGACAAAAAAGATACAATGGAGCTATAGAAACAAAGGAGAAGATCCATGTCGTTCACTACATCTTTGATCCGCTATACCTTCAAACGGTCCGATGACAAGAGAGATGCGGGACTCACAGTCCCGGAAGATCTCGAATGCAGAAGAGATATCCGGTACGGAACAGACCCCAAATGGCAGCTTCTGGACGTCTACCGACCGAAAGGAAGCACAGAAAAACTTCCGGTCATCGTCAGTATGCACGGCGGAGGCTGGACCTACGGAGACAAGGAACGTTACCAGTGGTACTGCATGGATCTCGCAGAAAGAGGTTTTGCGGTGGTCAACTACACCTATCGTCTCGCACCGGAATTCAAGTTCCCGGCCACGATGGAAGATACCTGTCTGGTGTTTGACTGGATCCTAAAGAACGATGAATGGTTTGATCTCGACCGTGTCTTTGCGGTCGGCGATTCCGCAGGCGGACATATGGTCGCGATGTACTGTGCTCTGTGCCATGATGAGAACTACGCAAAAGATATGGGCGTAAATGTTCCGAAAAAGAACGGAGAACCGTTTGCGCCGATCGCCGTAGGACTCAACTGCGGCGTCTATGAGATCGATACGAAACATATGAAGGGTATGATGAAGAGTCTGATGAAAGCTCTGATGAAAGATATCAATGACGAAAGAGAAGGAAGACTGATAAACCCCGTCCCGTATATCAACGAGAAGTTCCCGAGAGCCTACATTATGACGGCAAATCTGGACAATCTGGCCGGTCCTCCCGCTCAGAAAGTATTGACCGATAAACTGAAGGAACTGGGGATCGAATATATCGATAAGACATATGGGACCAAAGAAGGACCGTTAGGTCACGTGTTCCATTGCGACATCCGCACTTCCTCCGCAAAGGAATGTAACGATGAAGAATGTGCGTTCTTCCTGAAAGGATAGAAAAACGAGGCTAGACCTCGTTTTCATCTTTCTTCGGCATGTACCAGAAGGAATTCATGCCGTGCATATACGTTCTGGATCCTTTTGGCATCTGTGTCACTGCGTTGAAGACATTGTAGTAGTCTCCCGCTCCGGCAGGGATGGAGATCGCTCCGAGCGTTCCCAGAAGCGCCTGAGACGGATCGATCAGAAAGATCAGGAACGGAATGAATCCGAATACCAGGTTCGGCAGCATGGACATGAAGACGAATTCTGCCTTCGTGAACGTTCCCGGTCCGACAACGAACAGCATCCCCTTCTTCAGGTTCTCATACATGTAGACATCTCCCTTGAAACAGAGCGCATGCAGGAACTCATGCGGTACCATGGCCACAAGGGACAGGATCATACCTCCCATATGCAACGGCTGTCTGCCGACGATGAAATACACAGCGACCGTAATGACAGCGATCAGGATCGCGATACCGTTCATGATCAGGGACAGTTTATTCATATCCTGAGCTTCCTTGAAAGGCACATAGTCCGGTTTATGCGGTTCTGTGATCAAAGACTCCGGATCTCCGTTATATCTTCCCGCAAAATGAAATTTTGTCATAGTCATCTCCTATCTTCCGTTAACCATTATATCTCCATACCGCGGATTATTCTATGCGAGAAAGATCGATGATACAATATAGATAAGATATTCTCTACAGGAGGAAATCATGAAGAAAGATAATGGATATATCGCAAGCAGAGCGGAACATCTCACCTATGATCTGTTCTGGTTCGGACAAAACCTGCTTTGGGGCTACGCCGGTTTTCTGGCGACTTATCTGACGATGGGATTAGGCATCGATCCCGCAAGAGCGGCAGCCGTGATCTTTGCGCCGCAGATCTGGGATGCGATCAACGATACCCTGTTCGGCTACATTGTCGACCGTTTCCGTTTCAAAAACGGCCAGCAGTTCATGCCGTGGGTCAAGATCGGGACCTTCGGTATCGGTATCATCACGATCCTGATGTTCTCGATCCCGAAAACGTTATCGCATGATCTGCAGATC